>JBCCER010000205.1:0-7115 GCA_039030175.1 Pseudomonadota bacterium | reverse complement strand
GATCATGCTGGTGCTTTGGGTCAGCTTCTGGATCAACGCACGCCTGTTCCTCACCACGGTGGACCTGCTTGGCACGGCCGGCGCCCTTTGGCTTCACGCGGTGCTGGGCGTTGCGGCCATGATATTCGTCTACGCCCTGGTACCAGAAACCAAGGGTAAAGGGTTGGAGGAAATCGAGGCCGGCCAAAACCCGAACTGACGCGGCGAAGGCGGGCCTGCGGACAGTCTCCTGACACTATCTTGTCAGCAGGGGTGTGCGAGCAAGAACCAGCGCGCGCATCACACCCCTATCCACTGGAGACTGACAATGAGCTTCAAGCCTGACCACTTTACCGTCTGGGCCGAAATTCCCGTGTCCGACCTGGACCGTTCGATGACCTTTTATGGCGACGTGTTTCAACTGGACCTGCAGAAGGACGAAACCGGCCCTAACCCGATGGCGATGTTCCCGACGAAGGACCCGGCAAACGGGATCGCCGGACACCTCTATGTCGGCAAACCGTCAGGCGATGGCGGCGGCCCGACCGTTCATTTCGCCAGCCCCGACACGCTGGAGGATGCCCTGTCGCGGGTAAAGGAGGCCGGCGGCCAGGTGCTGTCCGATCCCATCACGATCCCGGCCGGCCGCTTTGCCTATTGTCTCGATTTAGACGGTAACTCGATCGGCGTTTTCTCTCGTTAGAAAAGCCTGCCTCGCTTTTCCTCCAAACCCTCTTCTACGGGCCTGCCTTTCGGCGGGCCCTTTTCTTTTTGGGGATAACGCTGAATTGGACGCGATGCCAGTCAGTCCGTTTCTGCCCATTCGCCGCCACAGAGGCTCTGACAAAGAGTGACCAAGCTATGCTGCCCGGCTCCAAACTCTCACAAAAAGCATTTATATACAAAAGTTTGATTACGATAAGGCGTCTACAAACACACGATAAATTGTTGCTACGGAGTCTTCCTTTGATTTCAATTGCGTTTTCGCTATTATAACGAGTGTACTGCAACTTCACCGAGGCGTCGGAACATGCGAAACGCGAAACTTTCGTCTTATCTAGACTACCCCAACAGGCCATGGCTCAACATGAGCGGCCGCGGCCTGGGCGTCGGCTTGCTGACCAGCGTCTCGGCGTTCGCACTGGCCCTGTCGGATGAGGCGACGGCGCAAGATTTCGAGCCGTGGGCGAGCGGTTTTGGTGCGTCGGATTTCGAGAATGTCGGCGCGGGCGGTGAGATTTGGATTCCGTACGCGCAGGATGCCGACAGCGTGACGTTCGGCTTTGCCGGCGGGCAGGCACTAATCGACGGCGACGGATTTGGCGATATCGGCGTCGGCTACCGCTGGTTGACGGGGCCGGATCTGGGGTTGGGCATCAACGTCTCGATCGGCTATGGCGAGAGCGATAACGGCGCGAACGCCCTGCGCGGTGTGGTTGGCGGCGAGATATTTTCCGGCAACTGGGACGCACACCTCAATTTCCAGTATGTCAGCGGCGACGAAACGCCCATAACCGATGAGTTCATCACGGGCCCGGGCGAAATCTTCGTCGAGGGCAACGATATCTGGATGGAGACCGGCCTATCCGGCTTCAACCTCGAAAGCGCCATGTCCGGATTCGACGGCGAGGCGGGCTATCACATCTATCAGTTCAACGCCGACAACTCGATCAACATGGATCTGCGTCTGGCAGTCGGTGGCTACTACTACTTCGCCGCCGATGCGGACCTGGAGATTGGCCCGTCCGGCGATGTCCTGCCGCCCGGCAGCTACGACGATGTCTATGGCGGCACCTTGGGCGCAGAGCTGCGCTATTACGGCCTCGGCGGATTGCCGTCCGGCGCTTACATCTTCGCAGACGCGCAAGGACAGTACGACAACCAGGACGATTGGGGCGGCAGCATCCGCGTCGGTATGTCGGTCCCCCTCGGCGGCGCGGTGGGATCGCCGGTAACGCCCATTCGCGAGCGGCTGCGCGACCCGGTCGACCGGCGGGCGATGCAGTTCAACGAGCGTGCCGTCGATCCGCGCGTGATCGAAGAAGAGGTCTATAGCCCCTTCGCCGAGTCGCGAGAGTTGATCGACACCGTCTGGTTCGCGGACACGCAAGGAACCATGGCCAACAGCGGCGCGGAGGGCGACCCGACCACGCTGAACGATGCGGTCGAACGATCGCAGGCCGCCGCCGAGATTGGCGATGGCGATATCATCGTGGTGCAGGACAGCGACAGCAGCAGCGGCCCGGGCGATGGGGACCTTGGGTCGGTCTCCCAGACCCCTGGGCTCACGACCAACGGAATAACGTTGACCAACAACCAGATCCTGTTGAACGCAAACAGCACGATTGAGTTAGCGGGCGCGATAACGGGCAACCGCGCGCTTTACACACCGTCCGATGATCCGCTTGTCGTCTCGACCAATCCGCGCGCGACAATCAACGGCGCCAACATCAGAACCGGCACGCTGATCAGAACCGACGATGATGTCCAAATCGTCGGAGTCGGGCTGACGCTCGCCAAGATCGGCATTGAGGCCAACGGCGTTTTCAACAACCAATTCCAGGATATTGAGATCACGGACATGTTCGACGTCCTGCTCGATTCCGGTCTGGTGATTGGCACTCCTATCTTTCCGCAGGCCCCAGTCGACGGCGCATCTGCGAATGGCGCCGACGGTGTTCAGCCTGGGGAAGATGGCGGCGACGGCGGCATTGCCGGTGACGGCAGCGACGGCGCTGATGGTGCGACGGGAGGGGCCGGCAGTAATGTACGGGACGAAGGAATTGCCGCGGGCATTCGGATCGTCAACTCCGATCAAATCTTTATTGAAGACGTCTCGGTGGCAAATGTGTCTGCCGGCTCAAGCGAGTTTGACGCGAGATCCGGCTTTGGGTTTGAAGGCGAGAATGCTGGCAATGGTGGCGACGCCAATGGCGGCAATGGCGCCTCCGGAATGGATGGCCAGGCAGGCGGCTCAGGACAAGATTCCGGCGACGGCGGGAATGGCGGAACCGGAGGCAATGGCGGCAGCGGAAGCGACGGCGGCGATGCCGGCCAAAGCGGGTCCGGCCTTTCGATCGCCGGAGCGTACGGTGTTCAGGTGCTTGATTCGAGCAATGTCGCGATTACCAATCTGTCCGTCGACAACCTTTACGCCGACGCATTGGTGAGGGGCGGCTTCGGGGGGGTTGGTGCCGGGGGTACGCCGGGCGGCAATGGCGGGAACGCCAATGGCGGCAATGCGGGTGCGTTTGGTGGTAACGGCGACAACTTTGTTGAGGGCAATGCCGGCAACGGCGGCGACGGAGGCTCAGGCGGTGTTGGCGGTCAGGCAGGCGATGGCGGTCTGGCGGGCGATGGCGGAGACGCGGGTCCCGGCGGATTGGCCACGGCCATGGGCATCGCGGCCGGCGTTTCCGTCGACGGCTCCAGCAATGTCACTGTGAATGGTCTTACCGTAACCAACATGAATGCCAACGCGGAGTCGGTCTCACGAATTGGCGGGTTCGGCGGCGACGGCAGCACAGGCGGCGACGGTGGAAATGCCAATGGCGGTGACGGCGGCGATGGCGGCAATGGCGGCAACGCTTTCGTCTTCGGCAGCGGCGGAAATGGGGGCAATGGAGGTCCCGGCGGCGACGGCGGCGCCGGCGGAGATGGCGGTGACGGTGGTGACGGCGGCGATGCCGGCGATGGCGGTGAGGCCGATGCCATCGGCATCGCGGCTGGTGTTGTCATCGCCAATGGCGGCAACAACGTCACCATCAACAATGCCTTTGTATCGGGTGGAACTGCGTCGGCCGTGTCCACCAGTGCGATGGGCGCAACCGGCGGGGCCGGTGGCGTCGGCGGCATCGGTGGCGATGCGTTAGGTGGCAATGGCGGAAACGGAGGCAATGGCGGCGACGGTGCCGACGACCCGATCATTGTCGAAACGGCGCTTGATGTGGCCGCCAGCGGAGGTGACGGCGGTAATGCCGGTCCAGGCGGCGGTGGCGGATTTGGCGGTGACGGCGGCGATGGCGGGTTCGCTGGCGATGGCGGCAATGGCGGTGCGTCGAACGCAACATCGTATGCCGGCGGTGTGGTTGCTCTAGACGGCACCAGCGACATCACGGTCTCGAACAGCCAGTTCTTCGATTTCGCTTCCGGTGCCACAGCATTCAGCGGAGCCGCTGGCGTTGGAGGCCAGGGCGGCTTGGGCGGCCAAGGCGGCCCCGCGGATGGCGGCAATCCAGGCATGCCGGGCATGCCAGGTGACGGTGGCTCGCCAGGCCTAGCCGCGCTCGGCGGCGCCGGCGGAGTCGATGGTAGCGACGGCGCGGATCGCGGTGAAGGGGAGGTCGGCGATGATGGCGTCGCGACAGCCGATGCCGCAGCGATGGGCATCATCGATGAAAGTGGCACCGCGTTCACAGATGGCGGCGGCAATGGCGGTCTCGGCGGCACCTCGTTCGGTATACCCACCGGCGGTGGTGTACCCGGCGGACCAGGCGGATTCGCAGAGTTCTTCGCCGATGGCGGCGACCCTCCACCTCCGTAAAGATCAAGCACTGCGCGGCGACTAGAGTCTTTCCAGCCTCGGCGCCCCTTCCGGTCGGGAGGGGCCGAGGACGCGGGCGTCAGCGTTCACGTGGTTTTACCCACACTAAAAACGCTTGCCGCATCGCGCCATCCGTGGTGAGGTTTTAGCCACGGTAAAAATGCCGGACGAAACTGGCAGGCGGAGGCATGGCGACGGATCTGGGTACGGACATGTCGCTGGGGCACAAGCTGCGGCAGCGGCGCAAACAGATCGGCAAGACGATGCAGTCTGTCGCCGACGAGGCAGGCTTGTCCGTCGGCTTCATCTCGCAGGTCGAGCGGGATCTATCCTCGCCATCGCTTTCCTCTCTGATCAATATCGCCGGTGCACTTGACAGCGGGGTCGAGAACTTCATCCGCTCGCCGGTGAGGCCGGGAACGGTCAGCCGCCGCAACGAGAGAGCGACCTACACCACGGGCTCCACGGCGCCGGTTTACGAACGGCTGAGCGACGCTTTCGACGGCAGCGTCCTCAACTCCACATTAATGCATTTGCCCCCCCATTATCGGGCGGAAGAAAACGTCCATGACGGCGAAGAGATGATGTTCGTCGTTTCAGGCCGTGTGTTGTGCACTGTCGACGCTCAAACGCGCCTGTTGGAAGAGGGAGATTCTGTCCATTTCCCATCCCACTTGCCCCATCGGACAGAAAATCCAGACGAGACCACCGCAATTGTGCTTTGGGTCGGCACCTTGCGGCTTTTTGACAACGACGTGCTGATCAGCCCCAGCTTGGGCAACGTCCCAGCCCAGCACGCCGACCCGGCCCATCATGCTCCAAGACAGGGAACCGGCCATCGCGATCGAGGTGTTCGCGGTGGTCACACGAACAAGGGAGAACAGACATGAGGACGTTAAAATACGCCGTTTCCGCCGCCGCGCTTGCAGCGGCTGTTTCGTTGGCTCCGCTGGCAGCGGAGGCCCAATCGGTCCTGCGCCTCGACGAGGTGCCGGTCGGCGAACTAGACCCGGCCAAGGCGACGGATTTCGTCGACACGATGCTGATGTTCAACGCGTACGACACGCTGCTGCTGCCGGCCCAGGGTACCGGCGGTCTCGTGCCGCACCTTGCCAGCGACTATACGGTCGACGGCAACGACTTCACCTTCACCCTGCGCGACGACATCAACTTTGAGAGCGGCAACCCGCTGACCGCCGATGATGTGGTCTACAGCTACGACCGCTTGATCGCGTTGGGCCAGGGCTTCTCGCACCTGTTCCGCGACCATGTGGCTTCGGTCGAGGCACTGGATGATCACACAGTGCGCTTCTCGCTAAATGCGCCTTACGCGCCGTTCCTAGCAGCGCTCACACGGCTGCAGATCGTCGACAGCCAGGCGGCGATTGCCAACTCGGTTGAGGGCGATTACGGCGACAATGGTGACTACGGCCAGGCCTACCTGTCGGCCAATTCTGCAGGCACCGGTGCCTACAATGTCACCGACCATAACCCCCAAGAACTGACCCTACTGGCCCGCAACGACGACTATTTCCTCGATATCGAGGAGGGCGCGCCGGACGAGGTGCGGCTGGTCTACGGGCTGGAGGGTGCGACGGTGCGCACGCTGATGTCGCGCGGCGAGCACGACATCTCGTCCCAATGGCTAGCGCCGGAGATCATCCGCGCCCTGGCCGAGCGGGACGACATGCATCTGTTCCGCGAGAGCGGCACGGGCGGCTTTTACATCAAGCTGAACACCCAGCGCGCGCCGCTGGACGATGTGCATTGCCGCCGGGCGCTGGCCCACGCGTTGGACTATGACAGCGTCATCCAGCTGATCCAGATCACCGACGAGGTGGCGCAGGGCGTGCCCGCGAATGGCCCGCTGCCAGCCGGCATGTTGGGCGCCAACCCAGACCTGCCGGTGCCGACCCGCGACATGGATGCGGCGATGGCCGAGCTACAGCAATGCGCCTACGTGCCGGACGAGCACACGATCGAGATCTCCTGGGTGGCCGAGGTGCCGCTGGAAGAACGGTTCGCGCTTCTGATGCAGGCCAACTTCCAAGAGCTGGGCTTCAACACCGAAGTGGTGCGGGTGCCGTGGGCTCTGTTCACCGAGCGGGTGACCCAGGTCGACACCACGCCGCATATCGGCCAAGTCTATGTTCGTGCCACCACGCCGGACCCGGACGCGCTGATCTACAATATGTACCACTCGGACGTGGCCGGCACCTGGCAGTCCACCGAATGGCTGAACGATCCGGAAGTCGATGCCATGCTGGAGGCAGGGCGCAGCACGATCGACCAGGACGAGCGGGCGCAGATCTATCGTGATCTGGGCACGCGGCTAGTCGAGCTGCAGCCGACCATCTATGCCTTTGACACGCAGAGCGTCTATGTGGCGCGCGACGCGGTCGAGGCCGAGACACTGTCCGGCGACGGCGAGAGCTCCTACAGCTTGGACGGCGCGAACTTCATGTTCCGCCACATGAACGTCCAGTAGGACCAGTTGGCCGGGGCGCCTCGCACCTTCGGGTTCGCGGCGCCCTGCCTTTTTTTGGCGCGCGCATGTCTTCGACTTTCTTCAAGACCATCGGCATCCGACTAT
>JBCCER010000204.1:0-7121 GCA_039030175.1 Pseudomonadota bacterium | reverse complement strand
GCGTTTGCTGCCCCATGACGATGACCTATGCCGCCGTGCCGGCTCTGCGCGCAGACCCCGCTCTCGATTTGGCATGGCGGCCACGCCTATTGTCCCGCGCTTACGATCATTCGAACCAGCCTGCAGCCCAAAAGACCGGCGCGACCATGGGCATGGCGATGACGGAAAAGCAGGGCGGTTCGGATGTTCGGGCGAACACCACCCGGGCCGATCGCGATGGCGAGGGATATCGCCTGTTCGGCCACAAATGGTTTTGTTCCGCGCCAATGTCCGACGCGTTTCTCACGCTGGCACAGGCTCCAGATGGGCTTACCTGTATTCTGGTGCCGCGCTGGACGCCGGACGGCGCCCGGAATCCCATTCACTTGATGAGGCTGAAAGACAAGTTGGGCAACCGATCCAACGCGTCCGCTGAAATCGAGTATCACGGCGCGTGGGCAAAGCGGCTGGGCGACGAAGGAGCGGGCATAAAGACCATTGTGGAGATGGTGCACCATACCCGCCTCGACACTGCCATGGCGCCGGCTGGATTGATGCGTGCGGCGCTATCAGAAGCAGCGTGGTGGTGCCGCAATCGGACTGCCTTCCAGCGCCGTTTGATCGACCAGCCCTTGATGGCCGCAGTGCTGGCGGATCTGGCGCTGGATTGGGAGGGGGCCTTAGCACTGGGTCTACGCGTCGCCCTTGCATTTGATGAGAGCGCCACCGATCCCACGGCGCGGTCCTTCGCGCGCCTTGCGGTGGCGCTCGCAAAATACGCGTCCAACAAACGCTGTCCGCAGGTCGTCTATGAGGCCATGGAATGCCTTGGTGGCGCCGGCTATGTCGAAGACTGTCCGCTGCCTCTGCTCTATCGCGAGGCGCCGCTGAACTCGATCTGGGAAGGCTCGGGCAACGTTATTTGTCTTGATGTGCTGCGAACCCTCGCGCGCGAACCCACATCTCAAGAGGCTCTCCTGGTGGAGTTGGAACTGGCGCGTGGCGGTCACCGACATTACGACTCCGCCCTCGACGGAGCGGTTCGGAGGTGGACGAACGGGCCAGACGAACGTGACGCTCGCTGGTTCGTTGAGACTTTCGCGCTGCTTCTCCAGGCGTCGTTGTTGTTGCGCGATGCCCCAAGCGCGGTCGCGGAGGCGTTTGTCGTCACCCGGCTGGGCCATGATCGCGGTCGGACGGCTGGTGCGCTGAATCGTGCTTTCGACCCGAGTCCAATGTTGGATCGCTTGTAGAGACCTGTGGTCGACGGAGGTTCAGGCGCCTGCTTGATCCTGTCGCTTTGGCGCGCCGACCATCAGCCACGCGATAAAGAAGGTCAACAGAAGCAATACCCCAGTCATCACGAACACTAGCGCGAATGACTGGGTGATCAGCATCACGGTGCTGCACAGAGCCATGCCGATCGTGCCGCCCAGCATTTGAATCGTCAGATTAACGCCGCTGGCCTCTCCCTGATGGTCCTGCGGCACCGCGCTCATCAGCGCGTGCCGCGACGTTGTCGCGATGAAGGGCAGGGAGATGCCCCAGAGGATCAGCGGCGCAACCATCCAGCCATAGCTTGACTGATACGCACCGAAAGCGATGCCGAGCACCGCCACACCGTTAGCTACAAGTGCTATCAACAGCGGTCGCCTTGATCCGAACCGATCGGTCAGGCGGCCAGACAGGTACGAGGTCAGCAAGGTCGGCACGACGGCGGCCAAGACGCCGAGACCGGCTCCGATCGCGGAGCGTTCGAGTACTTGCTGCAAGAACAAGGGCACGAACACAAAGACGGCGATCTTGTCGAATTGGAACATGCCAAAGACGAGATTGCCGCCGGTGAAAGTCTTGATGGCCAGCAGGCGAAGTTCGATCAACGGCTTCTTGAGCTTCAGCTCAAGCAGGACGAATGCGATCATGAGCACGGCGCCGGCAGCGACCAGTGCGAGAACGGCAGGCGACAACCAACCCCATTCCGCCCCCTGCATCACCGCAATAACGAGGGCAGAGAGGCTCAGTACGAGAAGGATTAGGCCGCCGCCGTCGAAGGGTTCCTTCCCTGCCGGCTTCTCGGACTTTGGCTCGGGCTGGCTGGCCGCCAGAACGACCAGGACAATGAGTGCCGTCAACGGCAGATTGATCCAGAAGATCCAACGCCATGAGATCGCCGACGTAAAGAAGCCGCCGACCAGTGGTCCTGAAGCCATGAAGCATGCGGCGATGGCGACTTGGATGCCAAAGGCTGTGCCACGATGCTTATCGGGAAAGGCGCGGGATATTGTAGCAATCGAGGTTGGAAAGATGATCGCAGCGCCAACGCCTTGCGCAGCGCGCGCGCCGATCAACCATGAGCCGGTTTCTGCCAGACCCGACGCTGCGGATGCAGCGGCGAAAATGCTGGCACCAATGTAAAAGAGCCTGGTGTGTCCGATCGTATCGCCGAGCCGGCCACCGACGGCCACCAGGCAAGTGAAGGCCAGCAAATAGGCGTTGACCACCCAGTGCGACGCCACGACCGACATCGAAAGATCGGTTTTGATCGTGTCGAGTGCGACACCGATCACCGTCTCGTCCAGGACGGTCAGGCCCAGAACGCAGGCCATCGCGGCCAAAATCCACCAGCGGCCTGCTTCTGGTCGGATCAACGCCATCGCAAAACTCCGTTCATGCCGTTGCGACCTGACCCACTGCATCTAGCAGCATGCGATCGCTGTACGCTGGGCCAAGCAACGAAAGGCCGATAGGCGCGCCCTGCGACGTCGCCAGAGGTAGGGTGACTTCAGGCATACTTAGCATGGGTGCGACGCATGTCAGACGGAACATATTTTCGCGGATGGTGGCCGCCGTCGCGTCGTCGTGGCCTCTCTTTGGCGCGATCGTGGGGACGGTCGGGAACATGAGTAGCGTGTCATCGCCGAGCAGGTGGGTGACCTCTTCAATCATCCGTTTTCGAAAAGTCACTGCATGGCTTGTGTCACCGTGCGCCTGACGCTCGACATTCTTAAAGCGCGTGACGGTGCGTGAGCCGAGATGGGGTTTTGTTTTAGTGATCCAGTCGCCTAGAGCTGCCCAAACCTCGGGCGGTCGCAATGTATTGTAGGCGTTCAGCGAGTCAGCCAGGCTTCCAACATTCAACTTGATGGGCTCCGCCGGACCTAGGGCCTCCGAGACCCGCTGGGCGGCAGCCTCCAAGGCTGGCCTGGCGCTCTCGTCGGCCTGCTCAAACCCTTCTTCCAGCCTTAGAATCTGACGGACTCGCCCACCTCGATCATGTTGATCCAGCAAGACTTCGCCAACCCGGCTCAACATATCGCTATCGCGCGCGAACCAGCCGACGGTGTCAAAACTCGGCGACAGATCCATAACGCCGTCGGTTGAGATCCGCCCGTAGGTTGGCCGCATACCGTAGGTTCCACAGTAGCTGGCTGGAATTCGCACGGACCCGGCGGTGTCTGTGCCTAGCGCAAAATCGACCAATCCACCCGCCGTTGCTGCGGCGGACCCGCTAGACGATCCGCCTGGCACACGGTCGGGAGCGGCCGAGTTGACCGGGGTCCCATAATGGGCGTTTTCACCGAACGGGCTGAATGCCAACTCGTCTGCGATCGCGATGCCGACAAGATGGGCGCCTGCTTCCAAGCATGCGTCAACCGCCGGGGCCGTGCTCTCAGCTGGCGAATGGGTCGCGAGCCAGTCTGGATTGCCACCTCCGGTGGTCAACCCTTCGACATCGAACATGTCCTTGATGGCAAAAGTCAGCCCCGACAATTGGCCGTCTGCCGCTTTCGGGGCAACCACGTCCAGTCGCAAGCGAAAGGCGTTAAGGTCGTCATCGGCCATGACCTGCGTGTCCCCTGATGATCCAGGTATCGAGACATCATAGGGCTTTCGTAGCGTGGCTGTGAAAGAAGAAACTGTGCGGGCTAAGTCGTCTGCCCTCGTACCGCGGCTATGAATGCCCGCACGGGTCGATCACCCAACCAAGGCGACCTTACTCGGCGTAATGCCAACCTCAATCTGCGCGCCCATCTCGGGCATCGCGTCCGGATCGATTTGCAACAGGAGGTCGCCAAGTTCCGTCCTCGCTACCACTTCGGCGACGCTTCCGAGATAGCTTGTTGAGATCACCTTGCCCGGAATGCCATTGGATGGGGCGGTCCCGCCTGCGATGAAGAGGGCTTCGGGCCGGAGGGCCACATCGACCGCTCCCTGGTTGGCGCCCGCCAAAGTCTTTTGAATGACGGCCGGTCCGATCTCTAAGGTCGCGAGATCACCTTCGATCGAGGTGATGCGCCCCTCGACCAAACGGGCGTCGCCAATAAATGTAGCGACAAAGGCATTGGCTGGCCGTTCGTAGAGATCGCGCGGCGTCCCGATTTGGGCAATACGGCCGTGATCCATGACCACGATCCGGTCTGAAACCGCCAAGGCTTCTTCCTGATCATGGGTGACGTAGACAGTGGTGATGCCCAGCCGCTGCTGCAGGTCGCGAATGTCCTGCCGCACTTGACGGCGCAGTTTGGCGTCCAAGTTCGACAAGGGCTCATCGAACAGCAGGACCTCCGGCTCCAGCACTAGGGCGCGCGCCACGGCGACACGTTGCTGTTGGCCGCCGGACAGCTCGGAAGGCAGCCGCGCATCCATGCCCGTGAGGCCGACCTGTTCCAACGCCCCTCTTGCCCGTTCGAGCGCCGCGCGCTTTGGCATACCGGACACTTTCAGCCCGTAGCCGACATTCTCCGCGACCGTCAGATGCGGGAAGAGGGCGTAGGACTGAAAGACCATCGAGATGTTTCGTTGGGCCGCCGACAACAGCGTCACGTCCTTGCCACCGATGAAAACCGTGCCGTCGCTGGCCAGTTCCAGCCCTGCAATCAAACGCAACGTGGTCGTCTTGCCACAGCCCGACGGACCCAAAAGGGTCAGTAGCTCGCCGGCCGGAACGGTCAAATCGATGGCGTCGACGGCGGTGACCTCGCCATAACGCTTGGTCACGCCCTCAAAGCGGACCTCGGCGGCGCTGGCAGCGGAGGGGGCGGCTACGGCAGTCATGGCAGTCTCACATTCATTGCGTCACGATGCCGGCTGTGCGCCGACGGATGCGGACACCACCGACCGCCCACTGGATCAGGCCGACCACGGTGATCAGCAAGACGATCAGCACAGCGCAATAGGCCACCGCGACCCCATAGCGGCCGTTTTCGACCTGGCCGATGATGTAGTGGGTCGCCCAGTGGTAACGCGCGCTGGCCAGGAAGACGATGGCGCTGACCGCTGTCACCGCGCTGACGAAGCTGTAGACCAGGGCTGCCACCAGCGCAGGCCGTAACAGTGGCAGGATGATACGGCGCAAGGTCGTCAATGTGCTTGCCCCCAAGGTCACCGATGCCTCGTCCAGCGATCGGTCGATCTGGGCCATGGCCGCCATGCCGGCGCGGATTCCTACCGGCATGTTGCGCGACAAGAACGACAAAATCAGGATCAAGGCCGTGCCCGTCATCTCGATCGGCGGCGTATTGAACGCCATCACATAGGAGAGGCCGATCACCGTCCCCGGCGTGGCAAAGCTGAGCATGGTCAGGAAATCGAACGCGCCGCGTAGGCGGAATCGTCGCCGAGCCAGGATGTAGGCCGTCAGGATGCCGATGGCGGCGGTCAAAGGCGCTGCCAGGGCCGAAACCCACAAGGTGGTGAAGAAACTGTTCCAAGCGCCACCGGCCCAAACGATGCCATTCTCGGTCAGCGCCACATTGAAGGCGGTCACGAAATGGCGCAGCGTCAAACTGTGGTTGCGCCCCCAGATTTCGGTGAAGGCACCGAATAGTATCACGCCGTAAATGACCAGAGTTATCAGCGCCCAAGGCAGGGCCACGGCCGCAATCGGGATCGATATGCTGCGCGGCAGCATCAGGGGCGCTCCGCCATCGCCCTTGCCAGTGACCGTGACGTAAGACCGGTTGCCAACCCAGTAGCGTTGCAGACAGAACGCCGTCAGGGTGAAGCTGAGCAGCAGAATCCCCAACACCGCGGCACGTCCCTGGTCGAACTGGGCGCCGGTGATGGCGAAAAAGATCTCGGTCGACAGCACGCGATAACCGCCGCCGATAACGATCGGATTGCCGAAATCGGCGAGGCTCTCGATAAAGGCCAGCAAGAAGGCGGACGCCAGACCCGGTCGGATCAGCGGTAAGGTCACGGTCAGGAAGGCCTGGCGGCGGCTGGCACGCAATGTCTGCGCGGCTTCCTCCATGCTCGGGCTGACCCCTTGCACGACACCGATCAGCACGAGGAAGGAAAGGGGGGTGAATGCCAGCGTTTGGGCCAGTACCAACCCGGGAAATCCGTAAACCCAACGCGTGGGCCGAACATCGAGCAGGTCGGCGACGAACTGTGTCACGGTGCCCGAACGGCCAAACAGCAGGATCAAGGCGAGGCCGACCACAAACGGCGGCGTCACGATCGGCAGCAATGTCAGCATGCGCAGGCTGCGTCGGCTGGGCAGGGATGTGCGGCTGACCAGCAGGGCAAAGGACAGGCCCAAGACCGTCGAAGTGATGCCTACTACGATGGCGAGGAACAGCGAATTAACCGCGCTGCCGCATTGCGCGGCGGTGCCCCAAACGCAGCCCAGGCCCCAGACCGCATCGCTGGTCACGCGATCCAAAATGGCCGCAGAGCGCAGGGCGCCGTCCCGATCCACCACGGCCGCCTGAAATACCTCGGTCAGCGGGTAGAGGATCAGAACCGCGACCAAGGCGACGACGACAAGAATCGACCCGATGATGAAACTGTCGCCCGTCATCACCCCGCGCTGTGCCAGCCCGCGCGCCAAAATCGCGATGAAGGCAAATCCGGCCACGAAGGTGCCTAGGCCCACGGCGGTCAGAATGACATCGCCATCATCGTCGATCGGCGCAAACAGCGGATCGAGATTGATGGCCAGGATAAGCAGGGCCAAACCCGCGCCGCCGATCACCACGAATGGGCTCGTTTTATCGCGTGTGATGCCGCTGCTCGTATCCATGCCGATCCCCAGCAGGAACAGCACGGGCATGGGCAGCCACCACCAGGCGCCGCCAACGATGGCGCCGAGCAATGTCGGGTTCCGATCGGAGAAAGGGTGCGTGACCCATTCAAAG
>JBCCER010000203.1:0-7214 GCA_039030175.1 Pseudomonadota bacterium | reverse complement strand
TGCGCGGCCGTCGTCAGCAAAACCAAGCGCCCATCGTGCTGGTCCGCTTCGTAAGCCGACCAAGAAGGCCAACGGCGCCAATCCAGCAGATCATAATAGTCCATCGCCGAGCGCCTTAGCCTGCGATCGTCCAAGACAAAGCCGCACGGTTCGATAACATCGACCCCAATGTCGAGGCAGGCGGCCAGCCTCATGATGGTTCCGGTATTCTGAGGAATGTCGGGCTGAAACAGAACTAGACGCATGGCATTCCCCATTTGTGGAAGAAGGGGCTAGGCACGGATGACGGTCGCAGATTGACTGTGTCTTTCGCAGTTGGCAAAGCGACACGCACCGAGTATACGGTCGCGCCAATGAATCTCGGGTCGCATCGCGGTCCAAACCCACTCCCTGCGCGTCCCGTTGCCGCATATTCCTTCTGCGTCGGTGGGAGTGCTATAGGTTTTAGGCTAGAGATCGAGAATAAAGGCAACTATGGCCGACATCACCGAACAACAAAGCTCCGATCCGCACAGCCCTGATACGCATGACGGTGGCACCAGGCGCGAGTTCCTGTATCTGACCACTGCGGGCGTCGGCGTGGTTGGTGTGGGCGTAGCCCTGTGGCCTTTCATTAACTCGATGAACCCGGCGGCCGACACCTTAGCGCTAGCGACGGTAGATGTGGACCTTTCGGGTCTGGAGGTCGGTCAGGCTGTGACGGTTTCCTGGCAAGGCAAGCCTGTTTTTATTCGGTATCGAACGCCGGAGGAGATCGCGGAAGCCGAAAACGTCGACTTGGCGGATCTACCGGATCCTGTGCCCGACTCGGAGCGCGTTGAAGATCCAAACTATCTCGTGGTCGTCGGCATCTGCACCCATCTCGGTTGCATCCCTCTCGGTCAAAAGGCTACCGACCCTCGTGGCGACTATGGTGGCTATTTCTGCCCATGCCATGGCTCCCATTACGATACGTCCGGTCGCATACGCCTGGGTCCAGCGCCATCGAATCTGGACGTCCCCGAATACGCGTTCGGTGACGAGCAGCAAATAACCATCGGCGAAGCGTGACGAGCGGCCGTTAGGGGAGACCAACGCGATGGCCCACGGATCATCTGCAACACATTTCAACAACCCTGTTGTTCGTTGGGTTGATCGTCGCTTGCCGATCTTCAGTATGATGCATCGCGAGTATGGCGAGTTCCCGACGCCGCGAAATTTCAACTACCTTTGGAATTTCGGCGCGTTGGCCATGTTCTTCCTAGTCTTGATGATCGCCACGGGCGTCGTACTGGCGATGCATTACACGCCGAACACAGAACTGGCATTCGGCAGTGTCGAGCGCATCATGCGAGACGTGAATGGCGGCTGGCTGTTGCGTTACCTGCATATGAACGGCGCCAGCTTCTTCTTCATCGTCGTCTATATCCATATGTTCCGCGGCCTCTATTACGGTTCTTATAAGGAGCCGCGAGAAATCTTGTGGATCCTAGGTGTCGTCATCTTCCTTTTGATGATGGCCACCGCTTTCATGGGATACGTGCTGCCGTGGGGCCAGATGAGCTTCTGGGGCGCAACCGTTATCACCAACCTGTTTTCTTCGATCCCGCTGGTGGGCGATAGCATCGTTACCTGGCTTTGGGGCGGGTTTTCCGTCGACAACCCAACGCTAAACCGCTTCTTCTCGCTACATTTCCTGCTTCCCTTCGTGATCCTAGGCGTGGTGGTACTGCATATCGCTGCACTGCACGTGACCGGCTCGAACAACCCAACCGGTATTGAGCCCAAAGGGCCGCAAGACACGCTGCCGTTCCACCCCTACTACACGATGAAAGACACGTTCGGTCTTGCCGTCTGCCTGATCTTGTTCTCGATCATGGTGTTCTTCGCGCCCAACTTCATGGGCCATCCGGACAATTACATTCCCGCCAACCCGCTGGTGACGCCGCCGCACATCGTGCCGGAATGGTATTTCCTGCCCTTCTACGCGATCCTGCGCGCGATCACCTTCGACGTCTTGTTTATCGAGGCCAAATTTGGCGGCGTGATCGCCATGTTTGCTTCGATCTTCGTACTCGTCGTCCTTCCGTGGCTCGACACGTCGAAAGTGCGAAGCTGCAAGTATCGCCCAGTCTATCGCTGGTTCTTTTGGTTGCTTGTCATTGATGTCCTGGCGCTCGGATATCTCGGCTCTCAGCCTGCCGAGGGCAATTTCGTGCTCTATGCCCAGTTGGCGACACTGTACTATTTCCTCCACTTCCTCGTGATCTTGCCGCTGCTCGGCAAATTTGAGCGACCGAAACCGTTGCCTAAGAGCATTGCCGAGGCTGTGCTTCCTAAAGGGGGTGGTTCGGCTGGTATGGCGCCGGTCGCGGCCCGGCCAATGGATAAGGCGTAAGAGCGACCCATGCGTGTGATCAAGAATTCCATCGCCGCCGCCCTTGCCACCATCGTCTTCGGCGCACTGATGCCCGCTTTGGCTGCTGAGGAGGCGCCGACGCCGCCGGCTCAGGACTGGAGCTTCAACGGCGTTTTCGGCACCTTCGACCGAGCGTCGTCACAGCGCGGGTTGCAGGTTTATCTAGACGTCTGTGCGACCTGCCATTCCATGGACTATCTGGCCTACCGGAATTTGGTCGATCTTGGCTTCAGTGAGGCCGAGGTCGAGGCAATCGCCCAGCGCTATACGGTAATGGATGGGCCGGACGATTCCGGCAATATGTTCGAACGCCCCGGGCTGCCGCAGGACCGCTTCGTCGCCCCGTTCGCGAACGAGCAGGCGGCGCGGGCGGCTAACAACAATGCCTATCCGCCGGACCTCACCTTGATCGTCGACGCCAGGGCAGGGGGGGCAGACTACATCTATGCCCTACTGACCGGCTATCACGATGCGCCCGACGATGTCGAACTGGGCGCGGGCATGAATTACAACGAGTACTTCCCCGGCCACCAGATCGCCATGCCGAACATGCTGTTCGACGGTGCTGTCCAGTACACGGATGGAACCGAATCGACGCTCGATCAGATGGCATGGGATGTGACGAATTTTCTTGCCTATGCGTCGGAGCCGAACTTGGAGTATCGCAAGCAAACCGGCGTTTCCGTGATCCTCTTCTTGCTGGTATTTGCCGGCTTGCTTTACGCGGTGAAGCGCAAGATTTGGTCCAGAGTGCATTGAGCCCACGGCGCAATCGCTACAAATGACAGCAGCTTCCGCCGACAAGATCCGAGAAATCTTGGAGTTCTGGCTGGTCGAGCATGGCTTCGAAGACTGGTTCAAAAAGAGCGACGCCTTCGACGCCAAAATCCGCGATCGGTTCCTGGCCGATGTCGAGGCTGCCTCGCGCGGCGAGTATGACGGTTGGCAAGACGACGCTGACGGCGCCCTGGCGCTGATCATCCTGCTCGACCAGATGCCGCGAAATCTTTATCGCGGCGACCCACGCACCTATGCGACCGATGCCAGAGCGATGGAGGTCGCGCGCTACGCCCTTGCGCAGGGTTTCGACATGCAGCAGCCCGTCGAGCGGCGCTTGTTCTACTACATGCCGTTCGAACACTGCGAAGATCTGGAAGATCAGGAGCTTTGCATCAAGCTGATGGCTGAGCGCATCGGCGACGACAATTATGTCCACTATGCCAAGCTTCATCGCGATGTGATCGCTCGGTTCGGGCGCTTCCCTCATCGCAACGAGATCCTGGGCCGGCCCAGCACCGATGAGGAGCTGGCCTTCCTGAAGGAGCCGAACTCCAGCTTCTAGGCGAAAGGGGAGGCTTTATGGCAGCCGCCGCCGGGTTCGATCATCTCATCGCTGGCGTTGACGACCTTGAGCGGGCCGCCGATGAGTGGCGTCGCGCAGGGTTCACGGTCACGCCCCGCGGCCGCCATATCGGCTGGGGCACCGCCAATTACTGCATCATGTTTCCTAACGAGTATGTCGAGTTGCTTGGCGTCCTGGACCCGACAAAATATCTCTACGGTCTCGACCGCTTCTTGGCCGACCATGGTGAAGGATTGCTGGGCGTCGCCTTCGCAACCACCGATCCGGACGAAACCTATCGCGCGCTGGAAGAAATCGGCCAACAGGGCGATCCTCCTAAAGATCTGGCCCGGTTCTTGGACCTGCCGGAAGGCACCGTCGAGCCGCGATTCCACCTTGTCCATCCACGCGACAGCAAGGCATTCGGCGTCAGCGCATTCTTTTGCCGACACCTTACCCCTGAACTGGTACGCAAGCCCGCCTGGCTCGACCATCCCAACGGCGCGGTCGGCATTGCGGAGATCGAGACAAACGTCCCCGATCTCGCGGGATTGGCGCCGCGGTATCAGGCGATTTTCGGCCCGTCAGCAGTCGACCAATCCCCTCGGAGGGTATGCGTGCAAACCGGGACGACGCGTGTTGTGTTGAAGACTGGCACACCGGCGGCTGACCGGATCACGATCAAGGTCCGAGACCTCGACGCGACCGACCGCTGGATGAAACAAGCTGACGTCGCCGCTCTTGGCTCCGGCCTGTCCATCAACGGAATGCAGTTGACATTCGTAGAAGCCTGAGCGCCGTCGCCTCACGTCCCTCGGTCGCCCCGACGCCATGGCCACTTGCCCGAACGTCGAGCCCAGGGGCCGGCCGACGAACGCGTAGAAACGTCTGGCGGCCGGGTTGGGGGTGGGTTCCGCGCCAAAGTTTTCCCAAGACCCAGGCCGGCCAGAAAGCCGCCAATGTGAATCCACCAGGCGATACCGCCCCCTGATAGCGGGTCGCCCAGAGCGAACGTGCCTTGAAGCACCTGCAGACCGAACCAGAACAGAACGAACCAGATGGACCGCACCCAAAACCAGATTGGCACCACGACAATCGGCACGACGACCAGGACGCGGGACCAGGGGTAGAACCGCAAGAAGGCACCGAACAAGCCGGCAACCGCTCCCGATGCGCCGACGGCTGGGACCCAGCTTTCCGGATAGACAATGAGGTGAACGAGATTGCCGAGCGCTGCCGTGAGCAGGAACAGCACGCCGAAACGAACGCTCCCTAGTGCGGCCTCGACCGACCGGCCGAACAGCCAAAGAACCCAGACATTGCTTAAGAAATGCAGGATGCCGCCATGTAGGAAGGCGGCTGTCACCAGCCGATAGGAATGATCCAGGAACGCGCCGCCGCTCTCGGTGAGGACGGCTGGGATCAGCGCGCCGTCGGCGACAAGGTCGGTACCCTGTCGGTGTGACAGCCCAAGCTGGGCAAAAAATACCATGGTCAGGACGACCATCAGCAAGGCCAGGATCGGCGTCTCGGATGCGCGTGGCGCGTCAAGCCGTATCGGCAGCATAGGTGGTCCAGGTCATGGCTCCGACACCGGAGACCGTACCCGTGCCTTGTCTATATCAATCGACGGACAGCGACGCTTCCTGACGCGAAAGGGCGGTGTTCAACGCCTCTTCCATTTGTCGCACCTGCTCTTCGAATTCGGCGAATTCAGAACCCTCCAGGTTCCGCCCTGTCGGTAGGTCGATGTCCAGCGGATTAACTTGTGTTCCGTTGACAATCACCTCGTAGTGCAGATGCGGTCCGGTCGAGAGCCCTGAGGAGCCGACATAGCCGATGACATCGCCCTGTTGCACGCGATCGCCACGGCTAAGGCCGGACCCATACCGGCTCATATGCGCATAAGCAGTGGAGATGCGACCATTATGGCGAATACGAATGAACCGGCCGTAGCCGCTGTTGGTGCCCAGGAAGTCGATGACGCCGTCGCCGGCGGCGTAGATCGGCGTGCCGGTCGGCGCCGCGAAGTCCACCCCCCGATGCATGCGTGAATATCCCAAGACGGGATGGCGACGCATGCCAAAGCGCGATGACAAACGCGCGCCATCGATCGGCGTGCGCATTAGGAACCGTCGCATGGATTCGCCGTCGCGATTGTAATAGTCGACGAACCCTTCGGAATCCTCGTAGCGGAAGAGCTCCAAATTGCGCCCCGACAAGACCAGGCTGGCATGCAGGATGGCGCCGTTGCGCGCGAGTGTGCCGTCGCTGAAGAACTCCTGCTCGTAGAGTACGGTGAAGGCGTCTTCTGGCTGGATGTCCCGCTGGAAGTCGACGTTGAACGAATAGGCCTGGATGGCCCGCAAAACGATCGCGTCCGGCACGCCCTGCTCAAGGGCCGTAGCGTAAAGACTGTGGGTGATCTCGCCCCGCCCGGCCGAAAGCTCGCGTGTCAACTCGTTGGGAATGGCCCGCGCCGTATAGACGCCGTTCTCCGCGTTTCGGTTGACTTGAACGATCGTGTCGACGGTCGGTAAGACCTCAAGTGTGTTCAGTTCGCGCGACAACCCGTCATGAACGATCGTCAGCGTGAACTCCTTGCCCGCCCGCAGCCGGCGCAAATCCATATGTTCTTCAAGCACGGCGGCAATCGCATAGCGGTCATTGTTCGCAATGCCCGCACGGGCCAGCAACAAAGAGAGGTTCTCGCCTTCCTGCAATTCCAGAGTGATCGTCTCTAAGCCCACTCTGTAGTTTTGCTCCACCACACTGTCGGCAACGCCGTAGGTGAAGATCTCACTGAGTGTTGTCAGCCCTTGCGGCGGTATTGGGTCGTCGGCGGACCCTTGCTCTTGGGCAGATCCTTGGATGGAAACTGTCGCCGTGAATGCAAGGGCGGCAAGCAAACAACGAGCCTTGGGTGAGGCCACGGATACGCTCCCGGTTAGCTGGCCCAATAAGCCGATGAGAACAATCGAAACGCAGGCCCTTCTTTGGGCCGCCGAAAACCGATTCACTCGTGTTGATTCGAGGTTGGCGCGGACAATGGGTGATGCCATTCATGGCGTCAACCGGATTGCCGGTTCTGCGACGTCGGTTCACTGGCTAAAACTGTCCCGCTCTTTCTCGGGTCTTCGCTTCGAGGTCACTCAAGGCCGGCTGTGAACTTGTCGGTTTTTCAACCGTTTGGGCGGTTTGTCGACCTCGAAAAAATCATGACAAAAAGATTGCAGGAAAGGGTTTGACAAGGGTCGTTCCACAGGCCTATAACCCCGGCCTCCCGACGCGGCGCACACCGTTGCGGCGGGTCGCTGAGGCGGCCACGCTTCGGCCGGCTATTTGACAATTGAATCTGAGTAGAGAAGGGATACGCGGTAGTCGGTTTGGGTCTCGATGTCTTTGTGGTGTTGTGACTTTGGCTGTTTTGAACCGTGTATCTATTGAGTAATTGGATCTTTGGTCCTTTGCTGG
>JBCCER010000202.1:0-7281 GCA_039030175.1 Pseudomonadota bacterium | reverse complement strand
TGAACAAGCCCTACCTGCTTACTGACTACAACGAACAAACCGCGCCCATAGACATCGAGGCGATGGTTTTCCTGCAATGCGATGCCGATCCGCCCTACTTTGAGGATGAGGCTGCCTGGGTCGCCGAGAACGCCAAAGCGGACCCCCGCATAAGAGGCATGGTTGCCTGGGCGGAACTCGAGAAAGGTGCGGCGGTTGCCGACGATTTGGCGCGCCTGAAAAAATTCGAGATCCTGCGCGGCATTCGCCGGCTGATCCAATCGGAACCTGATCTAGATTTTTGCCTGCGCCCCGACTTCATTGAGGGCGTTCGTACGCTCGCCCAATTCGATCTCAGCTTCGACATCTGTATCTTCTATCCGCAATTTGCCAACGCGATCACCTTCGCCGGTAAGGTGGACAATGTGCCGATGATCCTCGATCACATCGGCAAGCCAGGCATCAAGGAAGGCCTACTGGAGCCTTGGCGCAGCCAGATGTTCGAGCTGGCGCAGATGGATCATGTGGTGTGCAAGCTTTCCGGCGTTGCCACCGAGGCCGATCACGCCAACTGGACGGTGGATCAGCTTCGCCCCTATATCGACACAACTTTGGAGGCTTTCGGATTCGACCGGGTGATCTTCGGTGGCGATTGGCCGGTTGCGGTGCAGGCCGTTGCCTATCCGCGCTGGGTGGAGATTGTCGACGAAGCCCTTGCGGGCGAGAGCGAGGAAAATCAGCGCAAGGTGTGGCGCGATAACGCCAACCGTTTCTATCGGCTTGGCCTCTGACGTGCCAGTCGGCAGGGTGATACTGTGAGCGTTTCGCCCGGACCGCTGGTCGAAACGCGGGGCATCGCCAAATCGTTCAGCGGTGTTGAGGTCCTGCACGGCATCGACCTCGATCTGAATGCCGGCGAGATCCACGCTCTGCTCGGCGAAAACGGTGCTGGCAAATCTACGTTCGCTAAGATCCTGGCGGGTGTCCACCGCCCGACGCGCGGAGAGATACGGCTCGCTGGCGAGGCGGTTGCGATTGGCTCGCCCCTCGAAGCGCAGCGGTTGGGGGTCACCCTGATCCACCAGGAACCCCTGTCGTTTCCCCACCTCACCGTAGCGGAAAACCTCTTCGTCGGCGGCGAGGAAACAAAGGTGCTGGGTCGTGTGCCTTGGCGACGGATGGCCGAGGAGGCGGCTCGTTTGATCGACGCGTTGGGTGTTTCCATCGACCCGCAGGCAGTCATGAGCGGCCTGTCGATTGCCGACCAGCAGATGGTCGAGATTGCCCGTGCGCTGGCGGCGGATACGCGCCTCATCATCATGGACGAACCGACCGCACCGCTGACCCCGCGCGAGGTCGCCACGCTGTTCGATATCGTCCGGCGATTGAAAAGCGAAGGCAGGGCCATTGTCTTCATTAGCCACCGGCTGGAAGAGGTCCGGGCGCTGTGCGACCAAGTTACGGTGTTTCGCGATGGCGACTTGGTCCAAACAGCGCCGGTTTCCGACTTGACCGACGACGATATCATTCGCCTGATGATCGGCCGGCCGTTGCAGGATTACCTGCATAAGGAGGCGGCACCCACGGGCAACGAGGCGCTCGCGGTCAAGGGTTTGACACGGGCCGGCGCGTTTACGGATATCAGCTTTAGCCTGCGCAAGGGCGAGGTCCTTGGCGTCGCGGGGCTGGTCGGTGCCGGGCGAACGGATGTTGCAAGGGCGATCTTCGGCATCGCGCCGGCGGAAGAAGGCGAAATTCGGATCGATGGATCGCCGACGACGATTGGCGAACCTGACGACGCAATCGAGCATGGCATAGCCTACGTCCCGGAAGATCGCGCTATCGCTGGAATCTTCAAAACGCTACCGGTCGATCAAAACATCACGGCGGCGGCCCCGGAAACGATTGCGCGCGGCCCATTCGTCAGCCCGCGGCGCGAACGCGAGACCGCCGCTGACGCCATCGATCGGCTCAGCATCAGGCTTGCCTCAGCCCGCCAGCCGATCGGCGAGCTTTCGGGCGGCAATCAGCAAAAGGCGATCCTTGCCCGATGGCTGCTGACCGACCCGCAGATCTTGATCTTGGACGAGCCGACACGCGGCATCGATGTCGGCGTGAAGGCTGAGTTTTACGACCGGATCAACCAGCTCGCCGGCGAAGGCCGGGCCGTCCTGCTGATCTCGTCCGATCTTCCCGAGCTTCTGACCTTGGCCGACCGCATTCTGGTGATGTCCGAAGGACGGCTGACCGCTGAGTTCAGCCGTGAGGAGGCCGATCAGGAAAAGATCATGCAGGCCGCCGTGCCGAGGACCGCGGCATGACGGCGCTGTCTCGACTTGCCAGGGCACGCGAGGCCGGTCTGGTCGTCATGCTCGTCATCCTGTTTGTCGTCGTAGGCGCGATCCAGCCACGCTTTTTGACCGTAGGGACGCTGGACATCATTTTGCTAGCGATCCCGCTGATCTTGGTCGCTGCCATGGGCCAGATGATGGTCATTGTCGCTAGACATGTCGATTTGTCGATCGGCTCGATCCTTGGATTTGCATCCATAGCCGTCGGCATGATGTTTCGCGACGTGCCCGAACTGCCGCTGTGGCTGGGGTTTGTTCTTGGAATTGCGATCGGTGCGGCCCTCGGTTTTGTGAATGGCCTGATCGTTGCCCTCTTTGGCTTGCCGGCGATCATTGTCACGCTGGGAACGCTCAGCCTTTATCGAGGGCTGATCTTCATTCTTTCCGGCGGCCGACAGGTCGACCCGAACCATATTCCCGAGGCGTTGATCCGAATGGCCCAGACCTCGCCGTTCGGCATTCCGTGGATCGTGATCATAGCCTTTGCGACGGCCCTCTTAGCCTATGTCTTCTTAAGGCACATGCGTTTGGGGCGAGAGATTTACGCCGCTGGTTCGAACCCGGACGCAGCCCGCCTGCGCGGTATTCGCGTCAATCGCGTCACGTTGGTAGTGTTCTCCATATCCGGTGCGATGGCGGGCCTTGCCGGCCTCATGTATGCGGCGCGTTTCGGCTACGTCAATCCGGGCATCACAGGGGTCGGATTCGAGCTGACCGTGATTGCCGCCGTGGTGATCGGCGGCGTATCGATCAATGGCGGCATCGGCAGTGTGCCTGGCGTCGTGCTGGGCGTCCTGCTCTTGGGTTCGGTCAGTGTTGCCCTGCCGATCCTTGGCATTTCCGGATTCTGGCAAGACGCCATCTACGGTGCGATCATCGTCATTGCCTTGATCGTCGACGGATCGGTACGCGCGGGCGGTCTCGTCCGCCTCGTCACGGGGAGGGGCGAGTGAGCGCGACCGAAACCTTCGATGCCGCCAAGGTCCGACCTCTATGGCATCGGATCGTCGTCCGGCCTGAGACGGTAACGTTGCTGCTGCTGATCATTGCGATCTTTGTCAGCGCGTCGCTGTCGCCGTTCTTTGCCGACCTGCGCTTTGTGCTGGAATCGGCGACCTTCTATATCGAGTTTGGAATCGTCGCCTTGATGCTGACCTTGGTCGTCGTGTCAGGCGAGATCGATTTGTCGGTTGCCGCGATGATGGCCCTGTCGGCATGCCTGTTTGGCATTGCCCACCGAGCCGGGTTGGGCATGCCTCTGGCCATCATCATCGGGCTCGGCTCGGGCGCATTGATGGGCGCGCTCAATGGCGTCCTGGTTACGATTTTCAGGCTGCCATCCATCATTGCCACGATTGGCACGATGACGCTTTATCGCGGCATCGCCCAGGTGATCGCCGGCGATCGCTCGGTCGGCGGATTCCCTAGCTGGTTTGTGGGCATCGATTTCATTGCCGTGGGCATCGTCCCGGTGCCGGTGATCATCTTTACGATTTTGGCGATCTTGCTGGGGATCGTGCTGGGCGGCACCCTGTTCGGCCGCCAGATTTACCAAACCGGCACCAATCCAGTTGCCGCTCGCCATGCCGGCATCCGTGTCGGCCGGCTGAAAAGGATCCTGTTCATCGCGTCCGGTCTGACCAGCGCGGTTGCCGGCTTGCTGATGGCCTCTCGTCTCGGCGTCGTACGTTATGATCTGGCGACCGGCGGCGAACTGCAAGCCGTGCTGATCGTTATGCTTGGCGGCACCTACATCTTCGGCGGTCGTGGCACGATTGCCGGTACCTTCTTGGCCTTATGGCTTCTGATCATCATCCAGACGGGGATGACGGTTGCCAATATTGCCATAGATGCCCAGCTCACCGTGCTGGGCTTGCTTCTGATCCTCGCCATCATCTCGGCCAACTCGATCTATGCGAGCGGCCGACGATGAGGGCGGGATCGGCGTTACCAACAACGGATAACCAAAGGGAGAAAGCGTTATGAGGAAACTGACATTGATCGCGACCGCCGCCGCTATTGGCCTGATGGCCGGGGCTGCGACCGCCCAAGATCAGGTGGAGATCGTCTACATCCCCAAAAACACGGGCAACCCGTATTTCGACAGCATCATCGGCGGTTTCGCCGACGCGTGCGCTGAACTGAACTGCAGCTTCACGACGGTCGCGCCGGCGACGGCCGAGGCGACCTCGCAGATCCCCTTCATCACCGCCCAGATTCAACGCGGCGTCGATGTGATCGCGATTTCGCCGAACAGCCCGGATGCGCTGAACCAGGTCTTCGACCGCGCCCGGTCACGCGGCATCCAGGTCCTGATTGTCAATTCCGACATCCCGGGCAGCGAGGCCCATCGCGACGCGGCGATTCTGCCGGTCGACTTTACCACGATCGGCCCCGCCCAGGTCGAACTGCTCGGCTCGATGATCAACTATGACGGCGAAATCGCCATACTGTCGGCCACCACAGACGCGCCGGACCAGAATGTCTGGATCGCGGACATGCAAACGGTGCTGGAGAATGACGACGCCTATGCGGACATGGATTTGGTGACCATCGCTTATGGCGACGACGACCCGCAGAAATCCACAACAGAAGCCGAAGCCTTGTTGGCCAACTATCCTGACCTTGCTGGCATCATTTCCCCGACCACGGTCGGTGTCGCGGCCGCAGCGCAAGTTGTCGAGACAGCCGGCCGCGCGCCAGAGCTTCAGGTGACGGGCCTGGGTACGCCGAACCAGATGCGCCGCTTCATCGAGAACGAGACGGTTCAAGCGTTTCAGCTATGGAGCCCGTACAACCAGGGCCTTCTGGCTGCCCATTTCGCCATGGGCGTGAACGACGGGTCGATCACGAATGAGCCGGGCCAGACCTTTGACGTGCCGGGTTTGGGCACGATCACCATCGGCGATGACAATGTCATCCTGACTCAGGATCAACCGACGACGTTCGACGCCTCGAACATCGACGACTTTAACTTCTGACCCATCCTTGCCGGGGCGGCGGACACTAGTGTCGGCCGCCTCGGCCCCTTCTTCTAGGACCATCACAATGAACAAATTCCGCATCGCCGATGTCCGCGCTCACGTCATCGAGCAAAGCGGCTCGGGCGGCGACTATCACGATCAGGATCAGGGCCACTGGCTGATCGACAGCCTGATCGCCAACCCGATGTCCGGCTATGCGGACTACAAAGCCTCGCGGACAAGCTGGGGTATTGCCGTTCTGGGCAGTATCCTGATCGAGATCGAAACCGAAGATGGCACCATCGGCGTTGCCACGGGTCTCGGCGGACCGCCGGCTTGTTTCATGGTCGAGCGGCACTTCCGGCGCTTTCTGATCGGCGCCGACGTCCGCGACGTGGCGCTGCTGTGGGACCAGATGTACCGTGCCAGCATGCCCTATGGCCGCAAGGGCGTGACCTTGGCGGCGATCAGCGTCGTTGATTTGGCCCTTTGGGATGCCGCCGGACTGATCCGGGGCGAGCCGGTTTACAAGCTGATCGGCGGGGAGACTAAGCGGGATATCCCACTATATTGCACGGGGCCACGGCCGGACCTGGCGCGCGAGATGGGCTTTTGGGGCGGCAAGGTCCCGCTGCCGCACGGGCCCGCTGACGGTCCTGACGGTTTGCGAGCAAACCGGGCCTTTCTGGCCGACCATCGCGAAAAGGCCGGCGACGATTTTCCGCTTATGGTCGATTGCTATATGTCGCTGACCGTGCCCTACGCCGTTGACTTGGCTGAAACGGTCAGGGATCTCGACATCTACTGGCTCGAGGAAGTGCTGCCGCCCGATGATTTTGACGGTCACACGCTGCTCAAGCAACGCGTGCCATGGATGCGCTGGACGACCGGCGAGCACGAATATAGCCGCTACGGCTTCCGTAAGCTGATTGAAACCAGATCCGTTGATATCCTGCAGCCGGACATGATGTGGCTGGGTGGATTGACCGAGGCGCTGCGGGTTTCCGCCATGGCGGCGGCCTATGATATTCCCGTTGTGCCTCATGGCAGCGGCGCCTACAGCTATCACTTCGTGATGGCTCAGCCACATTCAGCCTTCTGTGAATACCTGATCTCCAGCCCTGCCGGCGATACAATCGAGCCGGTATTCGGCAGCCTCTTCGAGGGCGAGATCTTGCCCGAGAATGGGCGCATCCATCCGGGCGATGCGCCAGGCTTTGGCCTCACGCTGAACCGCGATGCCGCCCAACTGGCACGGCCCTTTCCTGAATCCTGACCTTCCCCAAGGACGATTTACAATGAACCAACTGAATCTCAATGACCGGGTTGCCGTCATTACCGGCGGTGCGCAAGGCATCGGTCTCGCGATCGCAGAGCGCGTTCTCGCCTCAGGCGGATCGGTCAGCCTTTGGGATCGTGATGCGGCGCTGCTGAAAAATACAGTGGCGGATCTGGCCGCTGGTGACGTGGTGCACGACGCCGTGGTCGATATCGCTGACCCTAACGCTGTTGGGCAAGGCACCGAAGCGACGTTGGATCGGTTCGGTCGTATCGACATTTTGGTCAACAACGCGGCCATCGTCGGTCCCAACGCCCCGACCTGGGAATACCCGATCGACGCCTTCGCGGACGTGGTGCGCATCGGCCTCAACGGCACCTTCCATTGCTGCCGCGCCGTGGTGCCGCACATGATCGAGCGCAACTACGGCCGCATCGTCAATGTCAGCTCGGTCGCCGGTAAGGAGGGCAACCCCAACGCGGTTGCCTATAGCTCCATGAAGGCCGGCGTGATCGCGCTGACCAAGTCATTGGGCAAGGAATTGGCGACCCACGACATCTCGGTCAATTGCGTGACACCCGCCGTTGCCAAGACCGCCATGGGCATGAGCCAGAAGCCCGAACATATCGAATATATCCTGTCCAAGGTGCCGCGTGGCCGCATGCTAGAGCTTGACGAAGCGGCCGCCATGGTCTGCTGGCTAGCCAGC
>JBCCER010000201.1:0-7303 GCA_039030175.1 Pseudomonadota bacterium | reverse complement strand
CTGACGACGCTGACTTACACGCTGGACCGGGACACCGCGATCCTGGTGCTGATCTGCATGTATGTCGGCGCCATCTATGGCGGCTCGCGCAGCGCCATCCTGCTCAATATTCCGGGCACACCGGCCAGCGCGGCGACGTCGCTCGACGGCTATCCTCTAGCCCAGCAGGGCCGCGCCGGTTACGCCATGGCGCTGGCGACATCCGGCTCGGTGCTGGGCACGTTCATCGGTATCGCGTTGTTGGTTCTGCTGGCACCGTTGCTTGCTAGGGCGGCGCTCAGCTTCGGCTCGTTCGAATTCTTCTGGCTGGCCGTATTCGGCATCGTTATCTCGGGCCAGCTCACGGCCGAAACCAGCCCGCTGAAGGGCTACATGGCCGGCTTGCTCGGCCTCATGGTAGCGATGATCGGCAGCGAGGGCATTCATGCCCATGTCCGCTTCAATTTCGGGATTCAGGACCTGAATGGCGGTATCGGGCTGATCCCGGCCATGGTGGGTGCGTTCGGCTTTGCCGAGGTGCTGACGGTTATGTGGCGTGCCAAGGCCAAGCTGGTCGGCAAACGCAATGGCGAGGACCGTGTCCTGCCGCGCCTGTCCGACCTCTGGAAATACAAGATCACTATCGGCCGCTCGGGCGTCATCGGCACTATGATCGGCATTATCCCAGGCGTCGGCGAGGATATCGGTGCCTGGGCCTCCTATGCTGCTGCCCGTCGTCGCAGCAAGGAAAGAAAACAGTTCGGCAAGGGCTCGACCGAAGGTCTCACCGCCGCCGAAACAGGCAACAGTGCCGTCGTGCCCGGCGCGCTGATCCCAGCGCTGACACTGGCGGTGCCAGGTTCCGCTCCCGCAGCAGTGCTCATTGCCGCGCTCTTTATTCATGGCGTGCGACCCGGCCCGATGATCATGATCGAGATGCCGGACTTCATCTATTCCGTCGCGATCATGCTGACCTTCGCCATGCTGGCGATCGGCGTCTTCGGCCTGACGCTGACTAGGCTCTTCATCCTGATCTTGCGAGTGCCGCGCGAGATCCTCATGCCCATCGTCTTCACCTTGTGCGTGATTGGCCCGTACGCCCTGACCCAGCGTCTATTCGATATCTGGGTGATGGTGGCGTTCGGACTGATTGGCTTCGTGCTTCGCCAGATGAAATACCCGATGGCGCCGTTAGTTTTGGGCATCATCTTGGGCTCACTGCTGGATAAAAATCTACGACGCGGCCTGACTTTGAGCGACGGCGATCTAACGCCGTTCTTCACCCGGCCGATATCGGCGGTGTTCGTCGTGCTGATCGTCTTGACGATTGCCATGTCGATTCCAGCAGTCCGCACCTTTTCGTCTCGGCTGTTTGCTGGGTTCGGCCGTCGGAAGGGCGAAGAGTCATGACCCCAGCAAAGGCGAAGGTTAGCCCGAACGAGCGCTCCGCCGGGCATCGCACCAAGCGCAACGCCGAACGTTCTCGCCGGGCAATTCTCGACGCCGCATTAGTCGAGTTTTCCGAGCATGGTCACGCCGGCGCCCGCATCGACAACGTGGCAGAGCGGGCAGGGGTCAGCAAGCCGCTGATTTACAGCTATTTCGGTGACAAGGAAGATCTGTACGCCGCTGCCCTGCGCGAAGCCTATGTCCAAATCCGCGCCGGCGAGCGCACGCTTGATTTGGAAAGCAAGGACCCGGAAGCAGCCATTCGGGCACTGATCGGCTTCACGCTCGATCATTTCAGGGCGGCGCCATGGTTCATCTCAATGCTGAATACGGAGAACCTGCGCGGCGGCTCTTCAATTCGGCGGATCGAAGACGTCAGCGAGATCCAATCGCCGTTGATGGCGGAGCTGCGCAAAGTCCTGCGACGGGGTGAGAATGAGGGCGTGTTTCGCTCTGGCGTTGATCCGTTGCAGCTCTACATCACCATCGCGTCGCTGTTCTACTTCCCGCTTTCGAACCATTACACTCTGAGCACGGTGTTCGGCTGCGAAATCGACGATGCGTGGTTGGATCAGAGACGCGCGGACGCCGAGGAGATGATCATCGGATATCTAAGTCCTGGATAGCCAGGTTCCGCGCTAGACCCTAGTTCACCGGTTCCCGTTGGCTGGGCACTTACCGAGCATTCTCAGGACGCCTCCCACACGGCGCGGCGCGGCGTGATCTTGGTTTCTCCGGCCATGATGGGTGCAGACTGTTCTAGAGCATCAAGTCGCATCAAAACGATTCCGACTTCGCCCGCTGTACTGCGCATCGCGCCAACCGTTTTGCCGTCCTGTATCAAATCTGCGCCCTGTTCGGGCGTCGGTCCCTCGAGCTCGACTGGAACCAGCCGCCGTTTCATCAGGCCGCGATAGTGGGTCCGGGCCGTCAGCTCCTGGCCCATATAGCAACCTTTCGACCAGGAAACGCCGTTAAGCCGATCCAGCGTGGCTTCCAGAACCGTCGATTTCTCGCGCTCAAGGTCGCGCCTTCCATCGGGAACGCCGAGCGAAATCCGCAAATGATCGTACATATCCAAATTGCCAGCGGCGGCTGCGAGATCGTTAACAACCTGCTGTTGCGAACCAGCAGGCAGCAGCAATCGCGCGCCCATCGTCGCCGTCCTTGGGTCAACCAAGGCATAGCCACCTGCGAATGCAATGGTGGCGCCCGCATCGGCAGGCAACTCGACGCTTCCTAGTGCGTCTTTACCGACCAGGGCCATCACAGCCCAGTCATCGGTCACGTCGGTGATCGTTACCTGAGCCCGCAACTTGTATATCTTCAGCCGGCGCGTGAAATCGGCGCGTAGATCCGGGTCGCCATCCATATCGATCAACAGCGCATCGCCCGCTGCGATGATCGTGAAGTCATGCAGAAACTTGCCCTGCGGGGTCAGGAAGGCGGCGTAGATCGACCGGTCGGATCCAACGAGATTGACATCGTTGGTGATCAGCCCCTGCAAGAACGTGTACCGATCGTCGCCGTCGATTCGCATTACGCTGCGTGACAATGGAATGGCTGTTGGCATAGCGTCCGATGGTCAGAGAAAACCAGATAGTTAGTTGGCGATGAATGACGGGTGCAGCAAGGGTTGCCCGGCACAAAGCAATGCTAGGCGCACTGCCGTTTTCCGCTGGGTCCGACACGTGATACGGTTAGAAACCCTAGTGGGAGCCGCACATGGTCAAGGCGATTGAGAAGAAGTATGTCCTGCCGTTTCCGTTAGAGCAGGTCTATCAAGCTTGGGTGTCCTCCGACACGGTGATCCCACCGGCCACGGCGATGGACATCGATCCCGTGGCTGGCGGGCATTATCGGCTGATAATGGAGTCACCGGAGTTTTCAGCCCGAAGTGAGGGGGTTTTCTCACGTGTCGAGCCGAACCAGCGGCTGACTTACTCGTGGGAGTGGAATGGCGATGGAGAAGTGTCCGAGATCGATGTTGTCTTCACGCAGCATCCTGACGGAACAGTAATCTCCCTGACCCATTCAGGCTTTGAGAAGGAGCAGAGTAGGGACATGCACGCTACCGGCTGGGACAGCTATGCCGAGGGGTTGACTCGTCACCTAGAGGCACAAACTTAGCCGACCTTTTTGGCGACGATGAAGGCTGACCGGCCGTACTTTGGCTGCCATTCATAGTCGATATCGAACCCGGCTTCCCCGATCGCGGTTGCCAGCTCCCTAGCCGTGAAGACCTTGACCAGCGGGATCACACCGAACAGCCTGCAAACCGGTCCGATCAGCTTGAAGTAACCCATCGACTCGCCGAGGCAGACTGTACTTGTGATGAAAGTCCCTCCCGGTTTTAGCCATCGGTGAACCTTGGCGATCACCTCTTCCTTGTTGCTCAGCAGATGGAGAATTCCCAGGCCCAGGACTGCGTCGAACGTTTGGTCGGGCACCACGAAATGATCAATTTTTGAGACGTCGAAGACGACATTGTCGATGTTTGCCGCCTCGGCTTTTGCCTCTGCGATATCGATCATCCTCGTTGAAAAGTCGATCGCATCGATTCGCCTGACAAACGGAGCGAGCGCGATGGCCGTCGAGCCGGTGCCGCAACCAAGGTCCAGTATCTCCATGTCCGGCCGGAGATAGTCGCGCGTAATCCGCAGTTTCTTGCGATCGGCGTCCTCGTCAACGGCGGGCAGTTGCGAATAGTTGTGGGCAGCTCTGTCCCAATAGCTTGCTGACTGTTCCATTCCAACCTCGTTTCGTCTGATCTGTGTTCACAAACGTCGCGGCATGCGCGGTATCACCTCTCGGCCGCGCTACGCCTCAATCCGTCGCCGACGATACTCGCTGGCGAGGTAGACAATGGCCGCCGTGAATACCCAGCCGATCGCCATGTGGAGCCAGTTGATGTTTCCAAGCATCTGGCTGAGCAGCGCGAACGGTGCCCGGTCGGCCTGGCCGAAAATGGTCAGGACAGCATCCTCTTCGTTCATGAAGGTCTCAAAGCGCCAGCCCAAGAAGTCGGCAATCGGACGGCCCGCACCCGTTGCTCGGAGACTGTTCAGATACTCCAGGAGGATCGCCGTGCCGGGAATGAGGATCGCGAGGGGGATGCTCCAGCGCCGAAATAGCGTGGACAGGCCCGCTACCCAGGCTAATCCCGGGGCGTACCAAAGAACGGTGAGAGCGAGGAAAATCGCCCCTACGACGCCCATCTGCACCAAACTCCACAGCGCTTCGATCAATCCGGGTGCGGCCACGATTGGGGCCTGTGTTGAGGCGATCAACAGCACGACATAGATCAGCACAGAGGTCAGCAAGGCAAAGCAGGCGATGATCGCAAGAAAGATCGTCAGCCCCGACAATGCCTTTGAGGTCAGGATCTTAAGGTCACTCTGCGGCATCGATTTCCAGAACAGCAGGGCATTGTTGCGCCTGTCGGCGGAAAAACTGTCGGCGTAGTAGAAGAACAGTCCGATCAGCAGATAGGCTGACCAAAGGGCAAAGGCGCCGCCGGTGGCGACCCGGTAAACCTGCGCCCCCAGAGGGATCTCGGCCGCAGGAACGTCGACGTCGCCAAAGCCGAACAGGATGGCGAACACGACCGCGACGGTCACAATCGTCAAGAGCACCGCTGGTGCGATGACAAACGCGATCCGGTGTTCGCGATACTCGCGTTTGACCAGAGCTGTCATGGCACGCATCAGGCGGCCCTCGGCATATCGGTCTCGCGCTGCATGAGCGTAACGAACAGATCCGACAGGCTGGGCGTCGACACCTGGCCATAGGGTTCGAGGTCGGCTTGTGCTGCGTTCTCGAACACCATCGCTGTCATACCGAACCGCGTTTCGCGATAAATCGGGTTCAAGGTCTCGACATCGGAAAGCTTGTCTTTGTCGACGATCACTTGGGTAAACCGTTCGCCTATTTCCTCGACAGGCATGTCTAGGACAATCCGGCCCTCATGCATGAACATGATGTCGGTCAGCATAAGCTCGATCTCATCCACCTGGTGGGTGGTGATCAGCAGGGTTCGGTCCTCGTTCATGTAGTCTTCCAAAAGGCGCTGGTAGAAGCGCTTGCGGTAGATGATGTCCAATCCCAGGGTGGGCTCGTCCAACACCAAGAGCTTAGCGTCGATCGCCATCACGACGGCGAGATGCAGTTGGGCCAGCATGCCTTTCGACAACGCCTTAATCTTAAGATTTGGACGCACTTCGGTGCCATCGAGTAGGGCCGCAGCCTTGCCTCGATCGAACCGAGGGTGAATGTCGCTGACCAAGCCAAGCAATTGATCCACCTTCAAAAACCGGGGCAGGCTTGCAACATCAGATACGAAAGCGACGTCATTCATCAGCCGTGCCCGATGCTGGAATGGGTCCAAACCCAGCACCTCGATCTGTCCGCCACAGTTGGTCAGGCCAAGCAGCGCGTTGAGCGTCGTGGTCTTGCCGGCGCCGTTCAGCCCGAGCAGCCCATAGACCCGTCCCGCCGGAATGGTGAAGTCGATGCCGCGCAGGACCGTCTTTCGGCCGAACGTCTTGGTCAGCCCGTTCGCCCTTGCGATGATTGAGCTGCCGGTCACCGTCCCTCTCCTTGGACGATGAGGTCTTCCAACTTCAGGTCGAGGGCTTGGATCTGCGCCTTTATGCGCGGCCAATCCTCGGCCAGAAACTTCTCGCGCTCATGGCTGAGCAATTTTATCCGTGCAGACTTGGCCACAAACATCCCCAGCCCCCGTCTCTTTTCGACCACGTCGAGATCTACAAGCGATTGATAAGCTTTGGTTACCGTCAGTGGATTAACTGATAGATCCATTGCGATCTGCCTGACCGACGGTAGGGCCTCGCCCTCGGCGATGGTCTCCTTGAGGATCATCTCGATGAGGCGCTGCCGGATCTGGACAAAGATCGGCTGTGTATCGTTCCACTGAGTCATCGGTCACCGTGTTAGTGTGCTACATATATAACACACCAAAGCGCCGATGCAAGATACCCGTACGAGAGAATGCGAAAATAGTCAGCGACGGGTTTTCGCGACCGCTCCGTTGAAGGGGTATCGACATGGCATGACGCTGTGTCAGCCCCATGGAGAAAGTTGATGAGAAATACTCTGATTTTGACTGCTTTGATCGGTGCCACCGCGATCAGTGGCTTTGCGCTGGCCAGCGAACGAGGCGATCGCGGCGGAGAGCGCCACGGTCATCGCGGCTCCCCGGAAGAGCGCGTAACGATGATCATGGAGCGATTTGACGCGGACGGAGACGGCCAGATTACCGTCGAGGAGGTCGAAGCTTACCGGGCGGCACGGTTTGAGGCCGCCGACACGAACGGCGACGGCGTTATCGACGAGGCGGAATTCCAGGCAGCGGCCGAGGCCCGAGCGATGGAGCGCGTTGCCGAGCGAGCCGGCGAGATGTTCGCCCGCATTGATGAGGATGGCGACGGACAGCTCACCCAGGACGATGTGAGCGGTCGCGAAGGCAGACTGTTCGAACATGCCGATGAGAATGGCGACGGTATTCTCACCGAAGATGAACTGCTTAACGAGCGTCCCAATCGCCGTTAGGGTGAATCGACGCGGCAGGGGCGGTTTCGGCCGCCTCTGTCGCGGTCGACAAGAGGCCAGCGACGAGGTCACGATTGGATCGACAGCCGTCCGACGACGCGCTGATGGGCCGGATCGCCGAGGGCGATGCACCGGCCTTTCGGCAGTTGCTGAACCGCCATCTGGCGCCGGTCACCTCGTTTTGCTTCCGACAGCTTGGCAATCGGCAAGACGCGGAAGACGCTGCCCAGGACACATTCTTGAAGGTTTGGCAGGCCGCTGCGGGATGGAAACCGGAGGCAAAACCGACAACCTGGATTTATCG
>JBCCER010000200.1:0-7350 GCA_039030175.1 Pseudomonadota bacterium | reverse complement strand
TCGCTTCCGTCCCCAAGGCCGACCAGCACACCGCTGGCATCCGGCAGCCACGCGATCTGGCCAGGCTTCGCCGCAAAACCCACTCGCTCGATATGGTCTGCCATGTCGGCCGGCTGCTCGCGGCGCCATGCGGCAAAGCCATCGCGGGTAAGCGGCGTGATCGACTTTGTGTCGTCTGACGGTTGGTCGGCAAAGCAGAATAGCACGGTTGCAGCCTCTGAGATTGCGGAAGGGGTATGGGCCGTGCACCTTGCCCAACCTTGCGGCCACTGCCAAGCGGTGACGCCCCGCAATTTACAGGAGGCAGCCACGAATGAGCGACTACACCATCATCCTTGGCAACAAGGCCTATTCGTCCTGGTCTCTGCGCGGTTGGCTTGCCCTGCGTCAGACCGGCGTGCCGTTCGAGGAGATCGTCATTCCACTAGATCAGCCGGAGTCGCGCGAAAGCATCCTGGCCTATTCCCCCAGCGGCAGGGTGCCGTGCCTGCTGGCGCCCAGCGGCGCAATCTGGGACAGCTTGTCGATCGTGGAGTATCTGGCGGAAAGCCATCCAGATGCCGGGCTCTGGCCGGTGGACCCTTGGGCAAGGGCGATGGCGCGCACGGCGGCAGCAGAAATGCATGCCGGGTTCAGCGATCTGCGCACCGAAATGTGGATGGACCTCAAGAGCCAGCGCCCTGGAGAAGGTCGTACGCCCGCCGTTGAGGCTGATATCGCCCGCATCAGCCAGATATGGACGCGCTGCCGTGGCGAGTTCGGTCAGGACGGACCGTTCCTGTTCGGCGCCTACAGCGCTGCCGACGCGATGTACGCACCGGTTTGCGCCCGGTTTAAGACCTACGAGGTCGCGCTCGATCCTGTTTGCGCCGCGTACCGAGACGCTGTCTTGGAGCAGAGGGACATGCGCGAATGGATCGAGGCTGCCTTGGCGGAACCCTGGGTGTTGGGGCCGCATTGACGAACGCGACCGCTACGCCACACCCAACGTTTTGGCGTCAAAATCTATAGGCACGAGGAAGCACGTGAACCAAATCCGCTGGGGCATTATTGGACCGGGCACCATCGCCCATAACTTCGCCGACGGGCTGAGCGAGGCGCCGAGCGGGCGGCTGGTCGCCATCGCAAGCAGAAACGACGCTCGACGCACCGCGTTCGGCAACGCCTACGATATCTCGATCGACAAGCGCTATGCGGACTATGAGTCGCTGGTCACCGATCCCGACATCGACGCCGTCTATGTGTCCACGCCGCAAACATTCCATGCGCAGCATGCGGTGATGGCAATGCGCGCGGGCAAACCGGTGCTTTGTGAAAAACCAGCCGGCGTGACAGCGAGCCAGGTCGTGGCCATGACCGAGGTTGCCGCCCAGGAAGACGTGTTTTTCATGGAGGCAGTCATGTATCGCTGCCATCCGCAAATCGCGCGTCTTGTCGAAGTCATCCAAAGTGGCGAGATCGGGGACGTTCGGCACATACGCACGGCCTTCGGCTTCGCGACCGCCTTCGACCCGACCAGCCGCGTATTTGACCGGTCGCTAGGCGGTGGCGCGATCTTGGATGTGGGCATCTACCCCGTGTCTCTCGCTCGCCTTGTCGCGGGCGCGGCGCTGGGCCGGCCATTTGACAATCCGAATGTCGTGAAGGCCGTCGGGCATATCGGAGAGTCCGGCGTTGACGAGGAAGCCTACGCGCTTTTGCGGTTTGGCAGCGGCATTGTTGCCGAATGCAGCACGGCAGTGCGGAAGGCAATGGATAACTCGGCAACGATAACCGGCACTGCCGGCACGATCCATTTGCCCGATCCCTGGATCCCAGGCCGCAATGCTGGACCGTCGGACGCCCGAATTGTCGTTACGATCGACGGCAAAGAACGTGTGGAAGAGCTTCGCCATCGCGAGCACCTTTTCGCCTTCGAGGCCGAGGTGGCCAGCCAGGCGATCGCAGCCGGCGCGTCGGAACCGCCAATGCCAGCCATGGGCTGGGCAGACAGCATCGGCAACGCGGAAACGCTGGACAGTTGGCGTACAGAGGTCGGCTACGAATTCGGTATCGAGGACAAAAGCGTCACCCGTGTCCTAACGAGTGCGATGCCCGGCGCCAAGCCGGCTATGGCGATGAAGACCATCCCCGGCGTCCAGATCTCGATGTCGTCTCTCGTGATGGGCTGTGACAACAAGTCGAACGTGGCCGACGGGGCCATCGTTTGGGATGCTTGGATGGAGGCCGGCGGCAACGCCTTCGACACGGCCTTTGTTTACGGCGCCGGACATCACGAGACGGTCTTGGGCCAATGGATCGCGGCACGCGGCGTTGCCAACCAAACCGTGGTCGTGGTCAAGGGCGCGCACAGCCCCTATTGCACGCCAAGAACCATCGAGAGCCAGCTCAACCAATCGCTCGACCGGCTCGGCCTCGATCGGGCCGCCATATATATCATGCATCGCGACAATCCGGATGTGCCCGTCGGCGAGTTTGTCGACGCGCTGAACCGGCTCCGCGACGCGGGTCGAATTGGAGTCTTCGGCGGTTCTAATTGGACCGTTCAACGATTTGCCGAGGCTAACGCCTACGCAGATGCGAATGGTTTGGAAGGGTTCGGCATCCTCAACAACAATTTGTCGCTCGCCGTCATGGAGCGGCCTGTTTGGCCGGGTTGCGTCAGTTCGAACAAGCCCGACGCACTTTCCTATTTGCGGTCCAGCGGCACTGTTCACCTGGCCTGGTCGTCGCAAGCTCGCGGCTATTTTTTGCCTGGCGAGCTGCGCAACCGCCTGCCTGCCAATACCAGTCCAGACACTTGCTTTGGCAGTGTCGAAAACGAAAAACGCCGCGATCGGGCAGAAACTCTTGCGCGCGAGCGGGGAGTTAGCCCCCACAATGTCGCGACAGCCTGGGTATTGTCTCAGTCTTTTCCATCCTTTGCGCTGATCGGGCCGAGGTCGCCAGGAGAGATCGTTTCGACGCTGCCTGCCTTGACCCTCGATCTCACGCCGTCGGAAGTCGCCTGGCTCAATTTGGAGGCCGACAGCCGCTAGCCTTCAGGCGAGGTCGCGCGCCTTGCCTCGGCCAGCGATGGTGGGGCTTCGGCGGGGCTGATCGCTGGACGCCCCCCCTCAAGCGGCGCGATGCCGACCAGCCGGTAATAGGCCTCAGCGCCTGGATGCAGCGGTATCGGTACGCCGCGCATGGCATCCACTAGCACGATGTCGCGGCCCCGCGGATGGCTGTTGGTTAGCAACGTGGAAGTTGTTGGATGCCATAGGGCTCGGGTCAATCGGTAGACCGTATCGTCATCCAAAGACCGGCGAACCACCAGCAGTGAGCCGACCCCCAAAGTCCGCTGCGCCTCCACGCCCTGATAGCTCGAGCCGCTGATCCTGGTGTTCACCAGGAAGGGCTGATCGTAAATCAGCTGGATGACTTCCGCCCCGTCGATCGGAACGAGGCGAATATCGTGGCGCATGGCGAGGTCGGCGACCGCCAGCACCGGCGCGCCGCCGACAATCAGAAAGGCGTCGAGATCGCCATCAGCCAGAAGATCGGCCGCTTCCTCCGGCCTCAGATACTGCGCATCCATATCCTGCTCGGAAATCCCGAACGCATCGAGTAGGCTGCGCGCCAAGACCAAAGTTCCAGACCCAATAGGGCCTAACGAAACCCGGTGGTCGACCAGGTCGGCGAACTCATGAATTTCGCTGTCGGCATCGACAACGACGTGAAGCTGCTCGGTATAAAGGCGGCCGATTGCAGCGATATCGACCATCGGCTGCTGTCCAACGAACGGCCCGGTACCGGTCGCGGCCCAAAAGGCGACATCGGCCTGGACCATCGCCGCCTCGATCAGTCCGTCTTGCAACATTTCGATGTTGGCGACAGAGCCCTCGGTGGTCAGCGCCACCGCAATCAATCCTGGCACGCCGCAGGTTCCGCCATGTTCGCAGTCCGGCGCGCCGGGCGGACCGGAAATGGCGGAGGCAATCATACCGCCGATTGGAAAATAGGTGCCGCCAGCGGTACCGGTTCCGATACGGAAGAATCGCAGCTCCTGCCCCTCTGCGGACCTGTCGACAAAGAGTATCGCGGCTAAGGCCAGAAGCAGCGCCAAGATTAGGGCGCCAACAGCCTTCCTACCGGCCGCCACATGCCGGTAGGGGTCTTGATTGTCGTAGTCGGGTTTCAGTCGATCGTCTGACATTCACCTATTCGCCCAAGATACAGGCCTATGGTCACATGCCTTCAATCAGCATCCAAATTCCAAGAACCGCCACGCCGAGACCGAGAATCCTCGCCACGCTGATGGATAGCAGAATAGACAGCCCGATGCCTGAAGCTACCGCGACAACAACCCCGCAAAACAACCCTAGCCACCTTAGCGGTGTGAACACGGACCCGCCGAGAAAACAATACCCGATCGCCAGGCCGACCACGAGAACGACCACCATCGCAAGGCTCGGCGGCACGCGCACGGCCGTCGCGATCAACAGGCCCAAAACGACAGCCGAGACAGGCATGATGATATCGGCGATGGGCAAAAGGGACGGAATGACTGGCACCACGGCGCCAGCGAAAATTCCGATCAGGTAAGCGACTGGGACGCGCCTTGCTTGTTGTCCGCCCAGCTGTTCGGTCCAAATCCCGCAGCCGATCATTGTCGCAAGCAACGGCAAGATGCCAAAAGGCATCGCCAAGCCCTGTCCAAATTCCCCTGCCAACATCAGCCGGTCTGCCCTTCTTCCAAGCCTGTTTCCGGCTCGGTTTGGTCGGGTTCATAGCGCGGATCGAGCTCGTTGGCCACGGGAGAGGTCTGGAATATCGCCACAAAGTTACCCTGGTCTTCGTTTGGTAGGGTTGCCCGCTTGGTCATTCGCCAAAGAGTAAAGCCAGTCAGGAGTACGCCGATCGCGGCGATGTACGCGAACAGGCCCCAGGTTCCGATTTGGTTCATGATTTGGCCAGCCACGATCGGGCCGATCGCGGCACCGACACCAAAGCAAAGCAGCAGAGACGCCGAGGCCAATAGCAGCTGGTGGGGCTGCATGAAGTCGTTGGCGTGGCTGAGACTGATTGGATAGAGCGTGTAGGCCAGCCCGCCGAAGACCGCGAGCATGCCCAGCAAGATCGCATCGTCGATCGCACCGAAAAGGATTACGCAGGCGGTCACGACGATCTGGGTCGTGGCGAGGCCGAGGATGACCTTGCGGCGGTCGAAATAGTCGGAAAGACGGCCCATCGGCACCTGCAGTACCAATCCGCCCAGCACGGCCGTCAGCATAAAGAAGCCGATCCATTCGGCACTGGGGTGAATCGCCTGGGCATAGAGGGGGCCGAGCGAGTTGAACGCACTGTTGACCAGCCCTGCGGCAAAGCAGCCCGCAACGCCGAGAGGCGAAATCCGAATGACCTCAACCAGCTTCAACCGCTGTGTCGATATCGGCGGCGGCGCCTCGATCCGCGACGCCGAGAGCGGCACGAGCGAGAGGGCGAACAGGATGGCGACCAGAGAGAACAGCTCGTAACCGGCTGGGCTGGTGATGGTTAGCATGGGCTGCGAGCCGGCAAGCGCCGTGAAATTGACCACCATATAGATCGACAACAGTAATCCGCGCCTATTGTTGGGCGCCTTGGCGTTGAGCCAGCTTTCGATGATCGCGAGCATGCACGCCATCGAAAAGCCAGTGGATATGCGCAGCAGTCCCCAGAGAATTTCCCCGACGAAAATCGGATGAATCAGGGCGGTAGCGGCACCCGTGGCGGCGAATGCGGCAAAGGATCTGATGTGCCCGACCCTGGCGACCATCACCGGGCCGAACCGTGCGCCCAGCACAAAGCCGACGGCATAGCCCGCCATGATGATGCCGATATCGCCGACCGCAAACTGTTCAAGGTTCATACGGACCGAGAGCAACGTGCCCAGCAAGCCATTCGCGGCCACCATCAACAGCGCGCTGAACAGCAGCGGCACAATGGCGATCAGGATTACCCGAAGGTCTTTCAAGGTCGCTTGCCCGCTGTGAAATGCTTCGACAGGACCACACTAAATACCCGATTTTCGTTTCAGATCCCTGCCCTGAGCCTGCGCTTTCGAATAAGAGGTTGCAAGCCATTGCAACCTTTGCCTTTGTCTGCCATAGCAGGGACATGCCATTTGTCGCAGACCTTTCCGCAGACCATCATCGCGCACTATTGTTTCCCCCACTGTTACGACAGCAGGTAAAAATACCAATGGCGGATCGATCGTGAGAAATCCGTTCGAATGGGTTCGCGAGCAAGCCGATCTGACGCCAGCCACGTCGGACGAGGTTAAATACACGACGTGCTATATGTGCGCCTGCCGCTGCGGCATACGCGTACACCTAAAGGACGGCAAAGTCCGTTACATCGACGGCAACCCCGACCATCCTGTAAACAAGGGCGTGCTGTGCGCCAAGGGTTCGGCCGGGATCATGAACCATGTCTCCCCGGCGCGGCTGACCAAGCCGTTGCTACGGGTGGGAGAACGGGGTTCCGGCGATTTTAAGGAAATCGAGTGGGACGAGGCCCTGACGCTCGCCACCAGCTGGCTGAGCGAAGTGCGCTCCAACGACCCGCGCAAGCTAGCCTTTTTCACAGGCCGCGATCAGAGCCAGAGTCTAACGGGGTGGTGGGCGACACAGTTCGGCACCCCTAACTTCGCCGCCCATGGCGGCTTCTGCTCGGTCAATATGGCCGCCGGCGGGCTCTATTCGATCGGCGGCGCGTTTTGGGAGTTCGGCGAGCCCGACTGGGAGCAAACGAAGTACTTCATGCTGTTCGGGGTCGCCGAAGACCATGATAGCAACCCGATCAAGATGGGCTTGGGCCGGCTGAAGACGGCGGGTAAAGCCAAATTCGTATCGATCAATCCGGCACGCACCGGATATTCGGCGATCGCCGACGAATGGATCGGCATTCGTCCCGGTACCGACGGTCTCTTCGTATTCGCGTTGATCCACGAGTTGCTGCGTTCCGAGAAAGTCGATTTTGACTTTCTGGCCCGTTACACGAACGCGCATTGGCTCGTAATCGACGACCCAGGCGCGCCCGATGACGGTCTGTTTGCGCGTGGTGCGGACGGAAATCCGCTCGCATATGACCAAGCCAAGGGCACATTGTCAGACGCGAATTCGCCTGACTTAAGTCCGGCGATCGCCGGCGCCCGGAAACTGTCCGACGGGCGAAGCGCCGTACCGGCTTTTGAGCTACTGGCCAAGCGTTACCTCTCACGGGAATACGCGCCGTCCGCCGTGGCCGAACGATGCGGCATTTCGACAGAGACGATCCAGCGTATCGCGGCAGAACTGGCCGATGTGGCGTTCGCGCAAGAGATCG
>JBCCER010000199.1:0-7428 GCA_039030175.1 Pseudomonadota bacterium | reverse complement strand
GAGAAGTCTCCGACGAGGGTTTTCGGGCCGAATGGACCTTGTCGGCATTTGGCCGCCAGTTGCCCCTGGCAACCCCTGCCGTCTCACTCAGGAATCTCTCACGCTCGTCATTCTGGTCGTCTGAGGTCGGCGTGAGGCTCTACGAGCCTGCCTCCCTCTATCAGCAAGTCGAAAGATCGGTGAAGTATGGCGTGCTGCTGATCGCGCTGACCTTCGTCGGGCTGCTGCTGATCGAGTTTGCCGGTGGCGTGCGCATTCATCTGATGCAGTACGGGCTGGTCGGCCTGTCCCTGTGCGTCTTCTATCTGCTCTACCTATCGCTGTCGGAACATATCGGCCTCGTCCTCGCCTATGCCGCAGGAGCACTGGCGGTGGTCGGGCAGGTCGGCCTCTTCCTGCGCGGCATCCTGGGTCGATGGCGGCCAGCGGTGGTTTTGGCTGCGCTGCTATGCGGGCTTTATGCCGGTTTCTACTTGCTACTTGGCTCGGCAGACTACGCGCTTCTGATCGGCTCGCTGGCCTTGTTCTTCGGCCTTGGTGCAGTGATGTATGCGACGCGCAAAATCGATTGGAGCGGGCTTTCCACCCCCGCGCCAACCAAGGCAGGTCAATCGCCGGCGGGCTGACCTTTCGCCGCTTCTGGTCGCTCGGCGGTTTTGCCGGACAGGAGCGCCGAGGCCAGGGCGGCAAAGACCAGCAATCCCAGGGCCGTGCCCAAATCGAACCATTCGGCTAGTCCGCCAATCAGAGGCGGCCCCACAAGGAAGGCGGAGAAGGCGATGAAGGACACGGCGGCAACGTTGGCCTCGCGCGATTTTCCGGGGCTGGCCGCAGCTGCGGAAACGGCAAGCGGATAGACGGTCGCCACGCCCAAGCCGCTTAAGGCCGCCCCGACAAGCGCAATTTCAAAGCGCCAGGCAAAGGCGAACAACACAATGCCGACAGCGGCCGTTAAGCAAGAAACAAGCACGACGGCCACAGGACCAAAACGGGTCGCCAGGGCATCGCCCGTCAATCGCGCGATTGCCATGCAGGCAGAGAAAACCGCGTATGTGGTCGCGGCTGCCAGCGGGTCGTCCAAGATCGCTTCACGAATGAAGACTGCAGACCAGTCCATCATGGCACCTTCCAACACCATAATGCCGACAGGCATCAGGCACAGCAGGACAAGAGCCTTGTTAGGAAGTTGGAAGAAGCTGTTTGAGCGGCCCTTGCTGGGTTCCGTGGATTCGTCGGGCAAATAGAAGCCGGCGTACCATGCCGCAATTGCAAACAATGGTCCGACCACCAGGAACTGTACGGCCATCGACACTCCGAGTTCGGCAAAGCCGCCGCCGATCAGCGCACCGATGACGGTACCGATGCTCCAAAAGCCGTGACATTGGGCCATGATCCGGCGCCGAAAAGCGGCCTCCATCTGGCCAGCCTTCGTATTCATGGCCACCTCGATCTGCGAGACGGTCAAGCCACACACAACGAGTAAGAAAAAGAACATAACGGCCGACGAAGAAAAGCCAGGCAGCATGAAGCTGAGCGAAAAAACCGCACCTGCGATCATGCAGGCCCGGCGTAGCCCGATCGGCCCGATGATCGGCGCTGCGATCGAAAAGCCCACGAGAGTACCGACAGGCAAACCGACCAAGCACAGGCCAAGCACCCCATCGCTGAGCTGAAGGGCATTTTTCATGTCGGGAATGCGGACGAGCCAGGCGCCGATGACGATCGCCTCGATCATGAAGACCATACGGATCGCCCAAAAGCCCAATCGGTCGTGTTCAGCGCCTGCGCTGCGGCTTGCCATGTCCAGTCGCCACCCGAATTCAGCCGGCCAGCGGCAGTGAGGGATTTTCGGAAGATCGGCGATTTGGAACCCAATCCCTGCCTTCGTCAAGCAGGGCGCTTGCGGGGCGGTCATGCAAAGCCTGCAGTCCGGCCGTCTTGGAATCTGTGGCGACGGCCCTGGTCACTAGGCATCGATTGCAGTGCACAATTGCCCTATATTGCAGTGCACACGGACACGGAACCCGAAAGAGATCGCCCGACAAATGACCAGTCAGAAAGTCGCTTCAGCCAGAACAGCGCTGATCACAGGCTCAACAAGCGGTATCGGCCTTGGCATCGCCGAGGCTTTTTGCCGAGCAGGCATCAATGTCATGTTGAACGGCTTTGGCGATCGGAATGAGATCGAAGCGCAGCGCCAGCGTCTGGCACAGCAGCATGGCGTCACGGTCGGCTACCACGGCGCCGATATGACGAAACCGACCGAGATCGCGGATCTGATCGAGACCACGGCCAACGACATCGGAACGATCGATGTCCTGGTCAACAATGCGGGCATTCAGCATGTCTCGCCTGTCGAAGATTTCCCGATTGAAAAATGGGACACGATCCTGGCGATCAATCTGTCATCCGCGTTTCACACAATCCGACTTGCCCTGCCGGCGATGAAGCAACAGGGCTGGGGCAGGATCATCAACATCGCCTCGGCCCACGCACTTGCAGCTTCGCCGTTCAAGACTGCCTATGTCGCCGCCAAGCATGGCATCATGGGCTTGACGAAGACGGTGGCGCTAGAGGCGGCGGAAACCGGTGTTACCTGCAATGCGATCTGTCCTGGCTACGTGCTGACCCCGCTGGTCGCTAGTCAAATCCCCGACACGGCCAAGGCGCGCGGTATCACCGAGGAAGAAGTCAAACGCGACGTGTTGCTCGCAGCGCAGCCAACCAAGCAATTCGTGACGGTCGAGCAGCTAGGCGCTCTGTCAGTGTTTCTGTGCAGCAACGAGTCCGCCCAGATCACCGGGGCCGCCCTACCGGTCGATGGCGGCTGGACGGCGAAGTAATGCCGGCCAAGCGCAACGCCAAACCGATCAACCTCGCCCTTCAAGGCGGCGGCGCGCACGGCGCCTTCACCTGGGGTGTGCTGGACAGGATCTTGGAGGATGGCCGGCTGGACATCTGCGGTCTGTCGGGCACCAGCGCCGGCGCCATGAACGCCGCCGTATTCGCTTACGGCAAGATGATCGGCGGGCCAGATGGCGCGCGCGACGCCCTAACCAAATTCTGGTACGACATCAGCGAGGCAGGCAGGCTTTACAGCCCCGTCCAGCAAATGCCGTGGGAGGTCTGGATGCGCGGCTTCAACATGGATCAGTCCCCGGCCTTCGCCCTGTTCGAGGCCATGTCCCGCACCGTCTCGCCCTATCAGTTCAACCCGTTCGACTTCAATCCGCTACGCGACGTGGTCGACGCGAACATCGATTTCGACGCACTGGCGACATGCCCGGACACCAAGCTGTTCATCGGCGCCACCTGCGTTAACACCGGCAAAGTGCGGGTGTTCGACACCGAAGAAGTCTCGCTCGACGTGTTGATGGCCTCTGCCTGCCTGCCCTTCCTTTTCAAGGCCGTGGAGATCGACGGCTCGCACTATTGGGACGGCGGCTATTCGGGCAATCCGGTCCTGTTCCCCTTCTTCTATCACACGGACTGCGACGACATCCTGATCATCCATGTGAACCCGATCGTTCGCGAGGAAATCCCAACCTCGGCCACCGACATCATGAACCGGGTCAACGAAATCAGCTTCAACGGCGCCTTGATCAAGGAGCTGCGCGCCATCGCCTTCGTGCGCAAGCTGCTGGACGAAGGCTGGCTGAAGGACGAATACGCCGACCGGCTGCGCAAAGTTCTTGTCCATTCGGTCCGCGCCGACGACGTCATGATCGACCTGTCGGTGGCCAGCAAGTTCAACGTCAACTGGGACTTTCTCAGCCATCTGCGCGATCGAGGGCGGACAGAGGCCAGCAAATGGCTGGAAAAGAACGTCACCCATGTCGGCGAGCGCTCCACTGTCGATGTGCGGGAGGAGTTCCTGGACATCGGCAGCCCTCACATCGGTTGACATCTCGTTGCACCGACAGTGACGCCGGACGATCTAGGCAATAGTGTTGCAGTAGCCGAATTCGTCGATACGAAAGAAGAGCCGACAACCATGAAGTTCGCAAACAAGACCGCCGTGATCACCGGTGCCTGTGGAAACCTAGGGCACGCAATCGCCGAAACGCTCGGCGGCGAGGGCGCGAGATTGGTCCTGGTCGGGTCGAGCCGGGAATCGTTGGACGAAGTGTTCGCCGAGACGGCGCCGGACGCGATCAAGGTTGCGGTCGATCTTCGCAACCTCGCGGCGGTCAAAGAAGCCATGGGCAAGGTCGCCGCCGATACGGGTGGGATCGACATCGTCTGCACCACCGCTGGCGGCTTCGATATGGGGCCGGCGGTGCATGTGACCCAAGCCGAAAAATGGGATCAGATGATGGAGCTGAACGCGGGAACCATGCTGAACACGGTTCGCGCGATCGTCCCGGGCATGGTCGAAAGAGGCTCAGGCAAGATCGTTACGATTGGCGCCAAATCGGCCCTTCATGGTGTGTCCGGGATGGGTGCCTACACGGCGTCAAAAAGCGTGGTCCATCGCGCAACGGAGGCGATGTCAGGCGAACTGCGCGACAAAGGCATCAACGTCAACTGCGTCATGCCGTCTATCATCGACACGCCGCAAAATCGCGCAAGTATGCCCAAGGCAGATCATTCCAAATGGGCGACCCCGGCCGAGATTTCCAAGGTCGTCTCGTTCCTGTGTTCCGACGACGCCAAGGCGGTTCACGGTGCGCTGATACCGGTCGTCGGACTGTCCTAGGGCTCGCCGCCCGGACCGCTTGACAGCCCGACCTACGCCGTCGTGGACGCTAAGGAATCGCGGCTATCCGCCTGGTTCTGATTTCGCTGTTGCCCAGCCGGTCCCGCTGAGAGGCGCGCCGCCCACGAATTTTGAGGCGCCCAACCGTTCTTGAATGCGCAGGCATTCATTCCATTTGACCATGCGCTCCGAACGGGTGAATGAGCCGACCTTAAGCTGTCCCGCGCCAAGGCCTACGGCGAGATGGCTTATGGTCACATCCTCGGTTTCCCCCGAGCGGGCGGACACGATGGTGCCATATCCGGCCAGCTTGGCGGCATCGAATGCGGCGACGGCCTCGGTAATCGTCCCGGCCTGATTGACCTTAATCAAGACGGCATTGCACGCACCGCTGCCGGCAGCGTCGGCAACCAGATCCGCATTGGTGACGAGATAATCGTCGCCGATGATTTGCACTTTGTGGCCATACCTCTCGGTGAAAGCCTCCATGGCGGTTGGATCATCCTCGGCCAAAGGGTCCTCGATGGATGCGATCGGATAGGTATCGATCCAACGGCCCAGCAGGTCGATCATCTCCTCCGAGTTGAGGGAACGCTGCTCCAGGGCAAGTCTATAACGGCCGTTGCTGCCGAATTCGGACGCCGCGATGTCCAGCGATACTACGACCCTCTGGCCGGGCGTTTCTCCCGCCGCCTCGATCGCAGCAACAAGCGTTTCGAGCGCATCCTCGTTGCTGTCGAACACGGGCCACCAGCCGCCCTCGTCGGCCACGCCAGCCAAGGCACCCTTTCGCCGCATGATTTCGCCCGCCGCGGCGTGGATTTCAGCGGTGACAGCCAAGACCTCGTCAAAACTTTCGGCCCCGGGCACCATGACCATGAAGTCCTGAACGTCAATGCGCCGCCCGGCATGGGCACCGCCGCCAAATATCTGAATCTCCGGCAGCGGTATGCTGGGTTCGCGCCCGTAAGTGTCGGCGACGTAACGCCAAAGCGGCTTTTGAACGGCGGCCGCCGCCGCGTGCAATGCGGCCATTGAGGTCGCCACGGTCGTGTTGCCGCCCAGGCGCGATTTCTGCGCGGTCCCGTCCAGCGCGATCAGATGCTCGTCGATTTGTCTTTGATCGCCGATATCCCGCCCGACAAGGGAAGGCGCGATGATGTCCCGAACCGCGTCAAGGGCGCTCTGGATATCCTGCCCCTTGAGCCGTTCTCCGCCGTCGCGCAATTCGACGGCTTCTCGCGCACCGCGCGAGGCCCCCGCTGGAGCAATCGCCCGGCCAAGGACCCCATCTGCCAGAATGATATCGACTTCGATCGTGGGGTTCCCCCGCGAATCCCAAACGCGGCGCGCGACAACATTCTCGATGGTTGACGCCCTCACGATGCAGCCTCCGCAATTTTCGCGAGGGTTTCGGCGAGATCGGGACTCGGTCTCTTGATCAACGGACCGGCAATACGCCGGACGCAATCTTGATTGCCGGGCGAAAGATATTCGACAGGCGACTTCCCATCGACCCGTGCCAGCATCAAAGCCGGTAGCAGAGTGCAAACGCGCGCCTCTAAAGAAGCGGGCTCCTCCCAGTCGATGTGAGCGGCATAGGCATCCCAAAACCCACGCGCAGAATTGAGAATTTCCGTCCGTACCGCGGGTCTATGAATGGCCTTCAGCACGAGGTGGTTGAGACAGAAGGATACATCGAACCCCGGGTCGCCCATGGTTGCGCACTCGGCATCGAGAAGGATCGGCCGATCTCCGCGAAAAAAGATGTTCTTCGGACTGACGTCACCATGCACGAGCGCCGCTGACGCTGCATTCAAACGGTCCGCGACCGCCAGCAACTCTGCCGCAACTTCCGGGTGGTGCGTCGCCGTGAACACGAGATAGGGCTCGATGCGCAGTGTAAAAAAATCTTCGCTGTTATCAAATAAGGCTCTGTCGAACGGACCGACGGCCGATGCGGCATGAATCATACCGAGCGTGGATGCAACAGCCACCGCCTCGGCCAATTTCGGCGCCCCGCGCAACAGCGTGTCTTTCCAAAGCACGACGTTCGGCCCGCTCAAAAACTCCATTGCAAATCCCCCTTCCGCCTCAGAGCGACCGAATAGTCTGGGGACGGCGGTCGGTTCGATGCCGGAGGCAAATTCGAGCCAGGCATATTCCGATCGATTGCGCCTGGTCGGCGCGTACCACTCCTCGGCCACCCGTAATCTGTCGAGCGCGAATTTGACACAATAGGATCTGTCGCCAACACGGACACGGGCAATGTCGGAGGAAACGCCGCCAGCCAGAGGCAAGATTTCGATCGCTTCATCGGCTCGCGCCAGATCAAGGGATCGCAGCAACGCAATGCAACGCAGTTCAAAAGCTTGCGCCATGATCTTCGGCGGGTGTTGTCCATGTGAACAGCAAGAGAGCTATCCTGATATCGCACCAATTCGATTCTGCCGACAACCGTAGACTCTTAGAGGATGCAACGGTGCAACCGATGCGGCCGGCAACGATCACGAGTATCGCCGGGGGTCTCTGGATTTCGCACGTGACGGTTTCTCGCGCTCAACGGCTGACCCAATACCAGCCAAACCCTGTGCCGGCAAATTATCGACCGCGCCTAGGATGGGCCGAAGGCCTCTCCGTGCTCCCGACAGATGCGGTCGATCTCCATCCGGGCAGCCAGTGCCATCGGCTTTGCCTCGTCGGTATCGGGATTGCCAATGACGATGATG
>JBCCER010000198.1:0-7509 GCA_039030175.1 Pseudomonadota bacterium | reverse complement strand
CTCGATATGGCGGGACATCGGGTCATCGGTTTCGTCGCAATGCATGTCGACGAGCAGGCCGCGCTCGTTTGCGATTTCGCAGAGGCGGGTGACGGAGCGGGCGCCGTCCGCCATGGTCCGTTCGAAATGCGGAATGCCGCCAACCACATCGACGCCCATATCGAGCGCGCGGATGAGATTGGCCTCCGCATTCGGGCTGCGGTAGAGGCCGTCTTGCGGGAAGGCAACGAGTTGTAGAGTGAGATAGGGCGCAACGCGGCGCTTGACCTCCAACAGGGCCTCGACGGCCAGCAACCGGTCGTCGCAGACATCGACATGGGTGCGGACCGCGCCCATGCCTTGCGCGACGGCCATGTCGCAATAGGCGAGCGCCCGTTCGATCACCGCCTCTTGCGTCAGGTGCGGCTTCAACTCGCCCCACAACGCAATGCCCTCTAGCAAGGTGCCAGAGCGGTTGAGCCGTGGCAGGCCGAGGCTGAGCGTCGCGTCCATGTGGAAGTGGGCATCGATGAAGGGCGGGCTGGCGAGCAGGCCGGTCGCGTCGATCTCCTTGGCGGCCTCACCCGCGAGGGACGGTTCGATGGCAGCGACAAGCCCGTCGGAGGTGCCGATATCGCGGTCCGTACTGCCATCCAGCAGCGTCGCGTTGCGGACAATCAGATCGAAACCCATTACCGTTCCCCTTTGCGATAGGGCACCATCAGCGCACGCGGATAGGCGGCCCGGCGCGAGACCAGAATGAGGGCCAGGATGCTCAAGAGATAGGGCAGCATCAAGAAGACCTGATAGGGGATTGCCGCACCGATCGATTGCTGCAAGCGTACCTGGAACGCATCAAAGGCGCCGAACAGGAAGGCGCCGAGAAGGGCCTTGCCGGGCTGCCAAGACGCGAAAACAACGAGCGCGATACAGATCCAGCCGCGGCCGCCGACCATCTCGAAGAAAAAGGCGTTGAAGGCCGACATGGTCAGGAACGCGCCGCCCAGGGCCATGAAGCCGCTTCCGACGGCGACGGCGCCAGTGCGAACGGCTACGACGCTGATGCCTTGAGCTTCAGCCGCCGCCGGGTTTTCGCCCACCGCGCGCACGGCCAACCCTAGGGGCGTGCGATACAGCACCCAGGCGGTGACGATAACCGAGACGAAGGCGAGATAGGTAAGTGCCGTCTGATTGAACAGGGCCGGGCCGATAAGGGGGATATCGACCAGCACAGGGATTGCGATCGGCTCAAACGGCTCTATCCGGGGCGGGCTCGTAACGTCCGGCAAGACGGTGCGGTAGGTGAAATAGGCGGCCGAAGACGCCAAAAGCGTGATGCCGATGCCCGTGACGTGCTGAGACACGCCGAGCCCAACCGTGAAACCGGCATGCAAGAGGCCGAAGCCCATGCCGACGCCGACCGCGACCAGAACGCCGCCCCATAGGCCCATGCCCTGGTAAACCGCCATCCAGCCTGTCATCGCGCCGACGGTGAAGATGCCCTCGATGCCGAGATTGAGCACGCCTGCCCGCTCGCAGATGAGTTCGCCCAAGGTGCCGAAGATCAGCGGCGTGGCGATGCGGACAGCGGCAACCCAGAACGAGACCGCCAGGAGAATGTCGACGACTTCGCCCATCAGCCTATGCCCACCTGATGCGGTAGCGGGCAACCAGCCCGGCGACCAGCATGGTCAGCAGCGACAAAGCGACGATCAGGTCTGCGAGATAAGACGAGACGCCCATGGCACGGCCCATGGAATCCGCTCCGACGAAGACCGCCGCAATGAAGATGGCGGAGATCACGACGCCGAGCGCGCTGAGCTGGGCCAGCATGGCGACCACGATGCCCGCATAGCCGTAGCCAGGCGACAGATCCAATGTCACGTAGCCGCGCACGCCGGCCACCTCGCTGACGCCGGCGAGACCGGCCAACCCGCCGGAGATAACCGCCGTCATCACCATCACCCGACCGATCTTCATGCCGGCAAACCGTGCGGCATCGGCATTGGCGCCCACGGCGCGCATCTCAAGGCCCCAGCGGGTGCGATTGATGAGCAGGCTCAACAGGATGGCGGCGACCAGCGCAATGATCAGGCCGGCGTGAAGGCGGGTTCGAGCCACCAGTGTCGGCAGGACCGCCTCGTCGACGATCGGCTCGGATTGGGGCCAGCCCATGCTCATCGGGTCTTGCAGCGGCCCCTCAACCATCATGCTGACGAACAGCAACATCACGAAGTTCAGCAGCAAGGTGGTAACGACCTCGTCCACGCCGAGCTTTGTTTTCAGCAAGGTCGGGACCAGCAGCAGCGCCGCCCCGGCCGCCGCGCCCGCGACCATCATCGCGGGGATCATTACGAAGGGGGATGACGACCAGGCGTAGGACGCGATGACGACCGCCGCCAGGGCCCCGGCATAAAGCTGCCCCTCGGCGCCGATGTTCCACAGTTTGGCGCGGAAGGCGGCCGTGACGGCAAGACCGGTCAGAATCAGCGGCGTGGCGCGGGTCAGCGTTTCAGTGAGCGCGAACACGCTGCCCAGCGCGCCGTTGAACATCTCGTAATAGGCGGCAATCAACGAAACGCCGGCAAAGCCGAGAGGGATCGCCGCCAACAGCAAGGCCGCGACAATCGCGGATGCTGGCGCGCCGACACGCAGGGCCAGCCCCGTGCTTTCGCGCGGTTCAAGCCGCATGGGCGCCCTGCCCTTCCCCGGCCATCATTAGGCCGACCTGGCGCTTGGTCAGATCTTCCGTGGGTTTGGCCTCGGACAGATGACCGCCATGGATCACGGCCAGCCGATCGGCGATCTGGAACAGTTCGTCCAGATCCTCGCTGATCAGAAGGATCGCGGCGCCCTGGCGTTTGGCTTCCAGCAGCCTGTCCTGCACGAAAGCCACGGCGCCGATGTCGAGACCTCTAGTGGGCTGATTGGCGATGATCAGGCGCGGCTTGTTCTCAAGCACCCGGCCAATGATCAGCTTTTGCATGTTGCCGCCTGATAGCAGGCGGATTGGCGCATCCGGACCTGGACAGCGGACGTCGAAGGCCTCGATCAAGCGCTTGGCGTGGTCGCGGGCAGCCCCAATGCGCACCCAACCGGCGCGCTGGTTGGCGCTGTCTCGGTAGGTTTCGAGGATGGCGTTTTCCCAGACCGTCATATCGCCGACCGTGCCGTCGCGGTGCCGGTCTTCCGGGATACGGCCGACGCCATCGGCGACAAAGCCGCCGGCATCGAAACGGGAGACGGGGCTGCCGAACAGGTCGAAACTGCCATCGCTGGGGTGGGCGAGACCGGAGAGCAGCGCCGCCAGCGCGCCCTGGCCGTTACCGCTGACGCCTGCGATACCGACGATCTCGCGTTCGCAAAGCGTGAGATCGGCCTCCTTCAAGTCGACGCCACCGCGCGGCCCTGGAACAGAGACCGTGTCCAACCGGGCAACTTCATCGCCACGCGGCTGTGGGTCGCGGCCGTGCAACTCTACCGCGTGGCCGACCATGAGTTCGGCCAACTCGCCACGATCGACCGATTTGGTCTCTCGCTCGCCTACCATCACGCCGCTCCTCAGGATGGCGACCCGGTCGCTTATAGCGGTGACCTCGTCCAGTTTGTGCGAGATAAAGATGATCGAGAGGCCGTGTTCCGTCAGACGGCGCAGCGTGTCGAACAGTTGATTGACCTCTTGCGGGGTCAGGACCGCCGTGGGTTCGTCCAACACCAAGATGCGCACACCACGATAGAGCGCCTTCAGAATCTCAGTCCGTTGCTGCTCGCCGACCGATAGGTTCCCGACAGGCCGCTCAAGCGGCACGGTCAGGCCGCTGTCCTCCATCAGTGTGTTCAGGCGGCGTCTCGCGGCCGCACGACTTTGGAACGCGCGCCACAAGCCTTCTGTGCCGAGCGTGATGTTGTCCAGCACCGACAGATTGTCCGCCAGCGTGAAATGCTGGTGCACCATGCCGACGCCGGCCTCCAGTGCGGCGGCCGGGGAGCCGGCTCGCAGCGGTGTGAGGGAGCCGGACTCATTGGCGACCTCGACCGTGCCCTCATCGGCCGTGTAATGGCCGAACAAGATGCTCATCAAGGTGCTCTTGCCGGCGCCATTTTCGCCAAGCAGTGCCAGCACTTCGCCACGACCCAAATGCAGATTGACCGCATTGTTGGCCACCAGCGGCCCGAACCGTTTGGTGATGCCGGTCAAGCGTAGGACAGGCGCGGCGTCAGTTAGGGTCATTCAGCGTCGATTGTCCGAGGCGAGGCGGGCGCCGACATATTGGCACCCGCCTGATCTGGCTCAGTTGGTTGAGGTGGGCTCGCTGTCATTCACGTTGACGCGGAACAGCCCGGTCCGGATCTCGTCTTCCCTCGCATCCACCAGTTCGAGGATCTCCACGGGGATGACCTCCGTATGCATCGGCGCCAAAGACCCGCCCTCGTGGGTCATGTATGAGTAGACACCGTAATCGGCGGCCTCAAAGTTGCCGTCGGCGACGGCGGCGATTGCCCGGTCGATAGTCGGCTCCATATGCCATAGGGCGCTGGCGATGACAGTGCCGGGATAGTCGCCGGCCGTGTCGATGACGTTGCCGATGGCGTAGACGCCGCGATCCTCCGCTGCATCGCTGACCCCGAAGCGCTCGGCATACATGACGTCCGCACCGGCATCGATCATGGCGTAGGCCGCCTCTTGCGCGCGCGGGGGGTCGTACCAGCTGCCGATGAACGTGACCAGGAACTCGACCTCCGGATTGACCTCGCGCGCGCCATCCATGAAGGCATGCATCAGCCGGTTGACCTCGGGGATCGGGAAGCCACCGACCATGCCGATCAGATTGCTCTCGGTCATGCCGCCGGCGACCATGCCGGTGAGGTAGGACGGTTCGTGAATCCAATTGTCGAAAACGGAGAAGTTCTCGCCGCTCGGCCCGAAGGACGAGCCCATCAGGAACGCCGTCTCCGGATAGTCTTCCGCCACGCCGCGCGCATCGCGCTCAACGCCGAATACCTCGCCGACCACCAGATCGGCGCCTTGCTCGGCATATTCGCGCATCACCCGCTCATAGTCGGTGTTGGCGACGTTTTCGGAATAGACATAGGTGATCTCGCCCCGTTCCTCGGCCGTTTGCAGCGCCTGGTGGATTCGGCTGACCCATTGCTGCTCGACCGGCACTGTGTAGATTGCGGCGACTTCGACCACGTCGCCCTGCGCCATCGCTGTGCCGGACGCCAATGCGAGCATGGCCGTGGAAATCAACAGTTTTTTCATTGCTTTGCCCCTGTTCGATGCGGGCGTGCGGAGGCGCCGCCCTGATTGCCGTTTGATCGGCAGTGACGGTAAGGAAGACTTGACCGTTTGGTCAAGATTTTCGCGAAGAACTGTCGCTATTGGACGCAGCGACCGCCGGCAATCAGCCCTGGAACGTGACGGCCTTCTGTTCGCCAAGTCCGCCGATGCCGAGATTCACGGTCTGGCCCGGCTTCAGATAAACAGGTGGGTTCTGACCCATGCCGACACCGGGCGGCGTGCCGGTGGAGATCACGTCGCCCGGCTGCAAGCTCATGAAGTGCGACAGATAGCTGACCAGATGACGGACGCCATAGACCATCGTCTTGGTGCTGCCGTCCTGATATCGGTGGCCGTCGACCTCCAACCACATATCCAGGTCCTGAGGATCGGCAACCTCATCCGCTGTAACCAGCCAAGGGCCGATTGGACCGAACGTATCCGCGCTCTTGCCCTTCACCCATTGGCCGGCGCGGTGGATTTGGAAGTCCCGCTCCGACAGGTCGTTGACCACGCAATAGCCGGCGACATGGTCCATCGCGTCAGCTTCTGAAACATATTTCGTCGGCTTTCCAATAATGACGCCCAGCTCGACCTCCCAATCGGTCTTTTCTGAGCCGCGTGGAATTTCGATGTCGTCGTCGGGCCCCTGGATCGCGCTGGTGGCCTTGAAGAAAACGACGGGCTCGGGCGGCACATCCAACCCTGACTCGGCCGCGTGGTCGGCGTAGTTGAGGCCAATGCAGATGAACTTGCCGACACTGCCAACGCACGGGCCGATACGCGGGCTGCCATCGACCTTGGGCAGGCTTGCCGGATTGAGCGCACGCAGCTTGTCGAGACCGGCCGGGCTCAGTACGTCGCCGGCGATGTCGCCGACTTGGCCGGACAGATCTCGTATGTTTCCGTCCGCATCGAGCAGGCCTGGTTTTTCTTGGCCCTTGTCGCCAAAACGCAGCAGTTTCATGTCGTTTTCCGTATCGAGTTGAGGTCAGTTGCTCCAGCCGCCATCGATGACATTGATGGTGCCGGTGGTGAAAGCGGATTCGTCCGAAGCCAGATACAAAGCGAGATTGGCAACTTCGTCTGGCGTGCCCATCCGGCCCAGCGGCTGGCGGTCGATGAAGGCCTGGCGAACGGCATTGATGTCGCCGCCCTGGGCTTCAATACGTTCTTCCAAAGACGGCGATTGAATCGTGCCGGGACAGATCGCGTTGCAGCGGATGCCTTGGCGGATGTGATCCGACGCTAGTGCCTTGGTAAGGCCAACGACCGCCGCCTTGGTCGCGCCATAGACGAACCGGTTGGGCGCACCCTGAACCGAAGACGCCGCCGACGACATGTTGACGATGCTGGCGCCGCCATTGGCGATCATGTCGGGCAAAAACGCCTTGATCAGCCGGTACATGGATCGGACGTTCAGGTCGAAGGAGAAATCCCAATCCTTCTCCTCACAGTCCAGGATCGTGCCGTGATGGACGAACCCGGCGCAGTTGAACAGCACGTCGACACCCTTATGGCGGGCCGCGAAATCCTTGATGGCGTCCGGGTCCAGAACGTCGAGTTTCTCGGTAAGGATGGAATTGTCTTCTTCGCGAAGGCTGGCCAACGACGCCTCGTTGACGTCGGTGGCGTAGACGATCGCGCCTTCACGGGCGAAGGCCAACGCCGTTGCACGCCCAATGCCTTGCCCAGCGGCGGTCGCCACACATGTTTTTCCGGCCAATCTGTCGGCCATGTCTTAGGTCCCCTTACGATCGACGATGACTAGCTTGCCCGCGGCAAGCATGACGGCCCAATGGGCTCGAAACTCTTATAGGTCAAAATGAACTCGGTGTGGCCCAAGGACTCGGATTTGGACGTCTGCCCGCCAGCGACCGCGACTGTCAGATCGAAGATCTCTTCGCCAACATCGTCCAGGGTGCTGCGCCCTTCCAGGATCGCGCCGGCATCCACATCCATATCCTCCTCCATCTTGCGGTAGGTGACGGGATTGGCGCAGACCTTAATCACGGGCGAGATCGCCGAACCGACTACGGAACCTCGGCCGGTTGTAAACAAGATAATGTGCGAGCCGCAGGCGATCAGTTCGGCGATCTCCGCATTGTCTGAGATGTTGGGAAAGCCGAACCTAACGTCGCCATCTGGCACCACGTCCAGCAAGTAGAGTCCGCCAGAAGGCGGTATGTCGCCGGGCTTGATCAGGCCGACTATTTCAGACGCGCCGCTCTTGGCGTATGCGCCGGCGG
>JBCCER010000197.1:0-7524 GCA_039030175.1 Pseudomonadota bacterium | reverse complement strand
GCCGAATTGATCGCCGCACGCGGCTGGGCAACCTACGTTCCGGAAGCTGACTTGACCGAAGGGCTGCTTGCCGAGACAATCGGCCACTGTCTGGGGGAACCCAAGCCCGGCACAGGCCGGTCGATCGCTCTTGCGGGCGCTGAGACCAGCTACCGCTGCCTTCACCAGAAATTCATTGGACTCAGGTCCGGTTGACGCCCGGATTAGATCTGCCAAAACAGGTCCGGCGCCCCTATAGTGCGCGGCCTGCAGCGCTCGGAAGGAAGTTTTTGGTCGGTATGCTCGCGTCCTCACCCACCCCAGCCATGTCGGGATCTGGCGCCGACCCTTGGGTCGGACTGAGCGCCGAGCTCGATTTGTGGCATCGCGCGGGGCGAACAGCCACCCTGTGGTGGCGCGACGACGATGCGATTGCGCCGAGCCCGGCGCTGGACCGATTGCTGGACATTGCCCACCGAAACCAGGTGCCGGTCGCCCTGGCCGTGGTTCCGAAAACAGCGACGCAAGCTCTCGCCGATCGCCTGGCTAACGTCGAAACCGTGGACGTACTTCAGCATGGCTGGCAGCACGTCAACCATGCCGACCCGGGCGAAAAGAAGATGGAATTGGGCGATCATCGCTCGATCGAAGTCGTCCTTAGCGAGTTGACAGAAGGGTTTGGCCGGCTTTCCGGCCTGTTTGGCCCCCAATTCCAGCCAGTCCTGGTGCCGCCCTGGAACCGGATCGGAAAGGCCGGCGGGCCCAGCCTGGCCGACGTCGGGTTTCGAGGGATCAGCCTGTTCGGACCACGCGCCGACCGTCGCCTTAACGATCTTGCCCTGACGAACACGCATGTCGACCCCATCGCCTGGCGCAGCCATCGGGGATTTGCCGGCATCGGTACAACGATGGCCGCACTAACCACCCATCTGGCCGACCGTCGAACCGGCCGGGTGGACGCCGACGAGCCAACGGGCTTGCTGACGCATCACCTCGATCACGACAAAGAGACGTGGGATTTTGTCGAGAAATGCGTCGCGATTCTGGCTGAACACCAAGCGGCACGTCTGGTGGCAGCCAAAGATACCTTTGCGAGCGGGGCGTCATGACGTCCCACCGCTACGATCAGTCGGCCCTAAATGGTGATTATGCTCGCGGCGGCTTCGGTCTGGCGCTGACATTGTTGCCCCTACTTCTGATCGGTGTACATCCAGTCGTGTTTTGGGGTCTGGGCGCCGCCGCCCTGTTGTTCGCGGTCTTTCTGGCTCGAACCTACCAGCGCCAGCAAACGGTTATCGAGTTGGACAGCAACGGGATCGCGTCGCATGCCCCAATGGCCGATCGTCGCATTGCCTGGACGGACCTGGGTCAGCTCAATCTTCGCTACTTCTCGACCCGGCGCGACCGCAAGGGCGGCTGGATGCATCTGACGTTGCGCGACGGCGGAGGCACCGCCATGAAAATCGAATCCAACCTGATTGGATTTGACACGTTGGTCGATCAAGCGGCCGAGGCGGCATTCGCACGTCGGCTGACACTCTCGGATGCGACGTTGGAAAATCTGCTGTCGCTCGGCGTTACGGTACCGTCCGATTGGTCTAACGACGCGGCGGCTGACAATGCTGCAACCAGTGGGGGCGGAAACGCATGAGCAACCTGCTGGAGGTGCGCGATCTGGCAATCGATTTCACCGTGCCGGGCGGTGTGCACGAGGCCGTAAAGGGCGTGTCGTTTCGCATTCAACCAGGTTCTACGGTTGCGCTGGTCGGCGAAAGTGGGTCGGGAAAATCGGTCATCTCCCAAGCGATCATGGGCATCCTGCCAAAGGTCGGCATGATCTCTCGCGGTCAGATCCTGTTTGACGACAGAGATACGAAGGCGCCGGCGATCGACCTTGTCGGCCTTGATCCGGAAGGCAAACAGTACAGAGACATTCGCGGCGGCCGGATCTCGATCATCTTTCAGGAACCGATGACCAGCCTGTCGGCCCTGCACACGGTCGGCAATCAGATCATCGAGGCGCTGCGCCTTCATCGTAAGATTGACGCCAAGGGCGCGGGCGAGGTTGCCGAGGCCATGCTGGCGCAAGTCGGGTTCCCGAACCCGGCGCGCGCGCTGAAAACCTATCCGTTCGAGCTGTCCGGCGGCCTTCGACAGCGCGCTATGATCGCCATGGCGCTTGTATGTCGGCCGGCCCTGCTGATCGCGGACGAGCCGACGACGGCGCTGGACGTCACCATCCAGGCCCGAATTCTGAAGCTGCTGAAAGATCTTCAGGCCGAACTTGGGATGGCGATCCTGATCATCACCCACGATCTCGGCGTTGTGGCCAATATGGCTGACGAAATCGTGGTCATGTATCGCGGGCGGGTGCTGGAAAGCGGCGAGCGGGACGACATCTTCGCCAAACCGAGCCATCCATACCTGCGCGCCCTGTTGAACGCGGTGCCCCGGTTCGACATGAAGGACGGCGAGCGCTTGCAGCCGATCCGCGAGATCAAAAGCAAGGAGGGCGGCCTGCTGGCCGCAAAGCAAGCCTGGCCCGAGGGGGCAGATGCCGCAGGCCCGCTCCTATCCGTCGAGCACGTTTCGAAAACCTATCAGATCAAGAAGTCCGGGTTTGGCGAGGCACGCAAAGTCTTGGCCGTGAACGATGTCAGCTTCGAGGTCCGGCGCGGCGAATGCCTTGGCCTCGTCGGCGAAAGCGGTTGTGGCAAAACCACCCTGTCGAAGTTGCTGATGCGGGCCCTTTCAACAGATACCGGTTCGATCTCGTTCAACGATCGCGGCAACATCGTCGACTTGCTGAACTTGAACCAGCGCGCGCTCAAGGAGTTTCGTCCGCGCATGCAGTTCATGTTCCAAGACCCGTTCAGCTCGTTGAACCCGCGTATGACGGTACTGGATATCATCACCGAACCGCTGATCATCCACGATGTCGGCGACCGGGCCTTCCGGCGCGAGATGGCCAAGGAGTTGATGGGCGTCGTGGGTCTTGAGGTGCGACATCTGCAGCGCTATCCGCACAGTTTCTCGGGCGGTCAGCGACAACGCATCGGTATCGCCCGGGCGCTGGCGCTGAGGCCGGACTTGCTGATCTGTGACGAGCCGGTGTCGGCGCTTGACGTCTCCATTCAGGCCCAGGTGCTGAACCTGCTGAAAGATCTGAAAACCAAGCTGGGCCTGACCTACTTATTCATCAGTCATAACTTGGCGGTTGTCGACTACATCGCGGATCGGATTATGGTGATGAGCCATGGCAGCATCGTCGAAACCGCCCCGAAGGACATCCTGTTCCGCGATCCGGTCCACCCCTATACCCGCGGTCTTCTGGCGGCCGTGCCTCATCCGGACCCCGACCATCCCCTTGACTTGGCTCACATCATGGACGAGACCCAATCCGAGCCAAGTGGCTGGCCAGGACCGTTCCGATTGACCGAGGGGCAGACGGCAGACATGGTGGATCTAGGAAACGGTCACTTTGTACGCGTGCAAAAAGACGCGCGGCCGGCAGACATTAGAAATTGGGAGTTGGCGTCATGAATTTGGGAAGACTCGCTGCGGCCATCGCAGCGCTCGCGGTGCTTTGGGGAGGGGGACTTGCGGCCCAGCCCTACGAGCAAGCGCCTGCATTGGAAGAGCGCGTTGCCGCCGGCACGTTGCCACCCGTCGACGAGCGGCTGCCCGAAGTCCCGGCAACGATCGTTCCGCTAAGCGCGGGCGAATATGGCGGCCAAATCGAATGGCTGGCCGGACGCGCGCGCGACATTCGCATCATGAACGTCTACGGCTACTCCCGACTGGTCGGCTACGATGCCGAACTCAATCTGGTGGCAGATATCCTTGAGAGCTTTGACGTCGAAGATGGTCGGATTTTTACCTTCAACCTGCGGCCTGGCATGCGCTGGTCGGACGGCGCGCCCTTCACGACCGAGGATTTCCGATATGAATGGTTCGACGTCCAGCTGAACGAAGACATTCGCCCCTATGGCCCCGATTTCAGGCTGCTGGTCGACGGTGAGTTGCCGGTCGTGGAAATCATCGACGACTACACCATCCGCTATAGCTGGTCTCAGCCCAATCCCAGGCTTATCCCCGCTTTGGCCGGTGCGCGCCCGCTCTACCTCTACGCCCCGAGCCACTATCTAAGTCAGTATCACGGCGATTACGCCGACGCCGACACCTTGCAGGCCGAGGTGCTTGCTGCGGAAGTCCAGGACTGGAGCGTTCTACATGTGCGCCGGGGTAATCTCTATGCCGCGACCAATCCAGATCTGCCGATCTTGCAGCCATGGGTCAATACGACCCGGCCGCCTAGCGAGCGGTTCCACTTCGTCCGCAATCCCTATTATCACCGGGTGGACGATCAAGGCCGTCAGCTTCCCTATATCGACAGCGTCTATGTCAACATTTCCGACTCCTCATTGATCGCCGCCCAGACAGGCACCGGCGGCAGCGATCTTCAAGCACGCCATATCCGGATCGATGACTACGCCTTCCTCGCCCAAGGCGCGGAAACCAACAACTATTACATCGATCTTTGGGACACTGTTCTCGGCTCTGAAATCGCGCTCTATCCGAACATGACCGCTGCCGATCCGGTCTGGCGCGAGTTGATGCGGGATGTCCGGTTCCGCCGCGCCTTGTCGATGGCCGTCTATCGCGAAGAGATCAACGAGATCATTTACTTCGGTCTAGGCCGTATTTCGAACAACACCGTGGTCCCATCCTCGCCATTTTGGACAGAGGAGCTGGCCACCGCATGGACCGAATACGACATCGGTGCAGCCAATGACCTGCTGGACGAGATCGGGCTGACCGAGTATCGCGATGGCATTCGCCTACTTCCTGACGGGCGTCGACTGGAAATCGTGGTCGAAACAGCCGGCGAGCGCGGACAGGAAGTCGACGCCCTGCAGTTGATCGCCGATAGCTGGCGGCGGATCGGTGTCGCCCTTTTCATCAACAACTCTCAGCGCGACGTGTTCCGCAACCGTATCTTCGCGGGCGAGACCAACATGTCGGTGTGGTTCGGTCTCGACAACGGGTTGATAACACCGCAAACCGTGCCCACCGAACTGGCCCCCGTCGATCAGAACTGGCTGCAATACCCAGCTTGGGGCCAATTTTGGCAGGCCGCTGGCGGCGCCGGCGAGGCCCCTGACCTGCCTTGGGCAGAAGAACTGGTCGATCTTTACAGCGAATGGCTGGTTTCGTCGGACGAGGATCGTAAGGTCGAGATCGTTACGCGCATGTTGGAGATCCACGCCGAACAGGTGACGTCGATCGGGCTGATCCAGAGCATTCCCCAGCCGATTGTGGTCGCCGATCGACTTCACAACGTACCGGTCGAGGCGGTCTATAGTTGGGACCCGGGGGGGCATTTCGGACGTTATCGCATGGACACTTTCTGGGTCGATCCCTGAGGGCCCGGGAGCGCGGATAGGACCCCTACCCCATGTTCGGATACATCGTTCGGCGGTTGTTCGTGATGATCCCGACGCTGCTCGCGATCAGCGCGATCAGCTTCTTCATCATCCAGCTGCCGCCGGGCGATTTTCTAACCACGCTGATCAACGAGCAGCTTTCGCGCGGCGAAGGCGCCGACATGGGCAACATCGAGCGGTTGCGCCGGCTCTATGGCCTCGACCGGCCGATGATCGAGCAGTACTTCATCTGGCTCGGCAACGCTCTGCGCGGCGATTTCGGGTACAGCTTCGAATACGAATTGCCGGTGACGACGGTCGTGGGCGACCGGATGTTCCTAACGGTGGTGCTGACATTCGCGACCACCCTGTTCATCTGGATCGTCGCCTTTCCCATCGGCATCTATGCGGCCACACACCAATACTCGGCCGGTGACTATGCGCTGACCTTTGTCGGCTTCCTAGGCTTCGCGGTGCCCAATTTTCTGTTGGGTTTGGTGCTGATGTATCTGGCCAACATTTGGTTTGGCACGGATATCGGCGGGTTGATGGACCGCGAGTACATCGATCAACCGATGAGTTGGGGCAAGTTTGTCTCGGTTTTGGAGCATTTGATAACCCCCGTCATCGTGATCGGGACAGCCGGAACGGCAGCGATGATCAGGCGCCTTCGGGCGAACCTGCTGGATGAGTTGCAAAAGCAATACTACGTCACCGCCCTGGCAAAGGGTTTGCCGCGCAGGCGGGCGCTCTTGAAGTACCCGTTACGATCGGCCCTCAACCCGTTCATTGCGGATATCGGGTCGATCCTGCCTGACCTCATTTCCGGGGCGACCATCGTTTCGGTGGTCCTGAACCTACAAACGACGGGGCCGCTGCTGCTGTCGGCATTGCAGAGTCAGGACATGTTTTTGGCGGGATCATTCCTGCTCTGGCTGGCCCTCTTAACCGTGATCGGCGTTCTCATTTCGGATCTGCTATTGGCCATGCTCGATCCGCGCATCAGACTGGGAGGCGGAGCGGTCAAATGACCAGGCGATCAGATTCCGAACCGCTCGAACACTTCGTCGATACCAACGAGTGGGACCCGTACGTTGCCGAAACGCTGACGGCCAGCCAGGAGCGGTACTACCTCGCCTCGCAGTGGCGGATCATGTGGTGGAAGCTGAAAAAGCACCGCCTGGCCATGATCTCCGGCATCATTCTGGCAATCATGTACGTGTCCATTCTGTTCGTCGAACAGATCGCCGTTTATCAGCAGGACACTCGAAACATCACCCACATCAATGCGCCGCCTCAGCGCGTACACTTTTTCCACGAGGGTGCGTTCATCGGCCCGTTCGTATATGGCTTGGAGCAGGTCGGCCGCAGCTCAGACGAAAACCCTCGGGACCGCCTGGCCGCGCTCATGGGCACCGCCGGCCCGCGTGGCGACGATGCGACAACCGCCGCAACGCCAACCGACATGGCCAATCGGCTGGTTCGCGAATACACGGTGAACACCGAGGATATCCAGCCGCTCCGCTTCTTCTGCGCGGGTGACAGTTATCGCTGGTGGGGCATGATTGCCGGCGATTTTCATCTGGTCTGCCCGGCGGAAGGTGGAACGCTCTTCCTGCTCGGTACCGACCGGCTGGGGCGAGATATGTTCAGCCGTATCGTTTATGGCGCGCGTATCTCGCTAACCGTCGGCCTGATCGGCATTTCCGTCAGCTTCATTCTTGGCATCACGATCGGCGGCATCGCCGGCTATTACGGCGGTTGGATCGACAATGTGTTCAACCGGATCATCGAGATTTTCCAGAGCTTCCCTCAGCTGCCCCTATGGATGGCACTGTCGGCCGCGCTGCCCGCGAACTGGTCGCCCATACTGATCTATTTCGGCATAACGCTCATATTGGGGCTGGTCGACTGGACCGGCCTTGCCCGAGCTGTGCGCTCTAAGCTGTTATCCTTGCGCGAGGAAGACTTCACCGTTGCCGCCCAATTGATGGGCGCGGGCAGCGGTCGAATAATTCGACGACACCTGCTGCCCAGCTTCCTTAGCCATCTCATAGCCTCGGCGACCATCTCGATTCCGGGCATGATTTTGGCCGAAACGGCGCTGTCTTTCCTTGGT
>JBCCER010000196.1:0-7561 GCA_039030175.1 Pseudomonadota bacterium | reverse complement strand
TGGAAGAGATGGTTGACCATTGGTCGGATGACGGCGCCGCGCGCGCCGAAGTCATGGCCGACCCAGCCGTTGCCGGCCCGTCGGCGATCGTCACCGGATTGGGCAGCCTTTCGTATGGCGAACTCGCCGGTGAGCGCATGCAGCTTGGTCTGCTTCTGCATGATCCGGAGGAAGAGCATGATTGCTTTGCCGACAACACGCAGAATTCGCACTACTACAATCAGGTCGGCATGCTTGCGGTTTATACTGGCAGTTATGAGCGGATTGACGGCTCGGTTGTCAGCGGCGCTTCGCTGAGCGACCTCGTGGCAGCCCAGGCACCCGACCTGAATACCACGGTTTTGGACCGGATGAACGCGACGATGGCTGCCATGGATGTCATGGTTTCCAACGCCGAAAACGGTATGGCCTACGACCAGATGTTGGCCGAGGGCAATGAGGAGGGCAACGCGGTCCTGCAAACGGTGATCGACAGCCTGGTTGACCAGGCTGCATCGTTCGAGGAAGTCGTAACCGCGCTCGGCCTCGAGATTGGTCCGTTTGAGGGTTCTGACAGCCTGGATGACCCCAACGCGGTTTTCCAGTGAGGAAATAGCCGCGGTCAAACGCTAGAGCAAATTGTCACGGCGCGCATTGGAAGCTTTTGCTTCGAATGCGCGCCGACGTATGTGTAAAGGCGGATCGACTCTGGATCCTGGGACGCCCTGAATGCTCAAGGCACAATCGCGCCGTCTACTCTCGTTTTTGCCACTGGAAGCACGGGCCGCAGTCGGCGTTCTGTTGATATTTTCGATACCGGCAATCGCCAGCCAGATCGATATTCTGACACCTTCGGATACCTATGATCGGCCGGAACGATACGAAACCAACTCTGGTGGCGCAGGATCGGTTCGCGGCCCCCTGAACCGAAACGCCTTTTCCCAACCATCTGCGAACATCAGTTTTGCAGAGCGCGCCGATTTCAACATAGGAAACTCCATCTTTCGGCGGCTTTGGGTATCCGCCCCATCCTCCACGGCCGCATCCGACGGGCTGGGCCCCTTGTACAATTCGCGGGCATGCCAGAGCTGTCATTTGCGCGATGGAAGGGGCCATCCGCCCACGGCGAACTTCCCCGAGGACAATGCCGAGTCGATGCTGATGCGCCTAAGCGTGCCGCCATCGACGGAAGAGCAGCGCGCCCTGTTGGCGGAGGGAAGGATCTCTAGCGTCCCCGACCCTGTTTACGGCGGCCAACTTCAAGATCTGGGAATCGTCAATCAGCCGGCGGAAGGTCATATCCATACAGAGTGGCGAGAAATCCAGGTTACGTTGGCCGACGGCGAGGTGGTGTCGCTCCGCGAACCCACCTACTCAATCGCCAATCCAGCCTACGGCCCTCCCTCCCCCGACCTGATGATGTCCGTTAGGATCGCCCCGCAAATGATTGGGCTGGGCTTGCTTGAGGCGATTCCCGAGGAGCGGATTTTGGCCCTGGCCGATCCGGACGACATCACCGGCAACGGAATCTCCGGACGACCCAACTATGTCTGGAGCGATGAAGCTGGCGAAGTCGTGCTCGGCCGCTTTGGCTGGAAGGCGGGTCAGCCAACACTCAATCAACAGAACGCTCATGCCTTTGCCGGCGATATTGGCTTGTCTAGCCCGCTGGTTCCCTTCCCCTGGGGCGACTGCACCGAAGCGCAAGCGGATTGCCTTGATGCGATCCACGGAGACGCCGAAAATGGTGGGGGGATCGAAATTCCGGCGACGCTGATGGAGCCGCTGGAGTTCTACACCCAGCACCTCGCCGTGCCCGCGCGCCGAGATGTCGACGACCCGACCGTTCTGGCGGGGCGCGCCCTGTTCTACGAGACCGGCTGCGTCACCTGCCACGTCAGCCGTCATCTGACACGCGACGATGCGGCAACGGACGCGCTGTCACGCCAGCTTATCTGGCCCTACACAGACCTACTGCTGCACGATATGGGGCCGGGTCTTGCTGACAACAGGCCCGACGGCCGCGCCTCGGGACAGGAATGGCGCACACCACCGCTGTGGGGCATCGGACTTACCGAGACGGTCAGCGGGCACACCAACTTTCTGCATGACGGGCGGGCACGCAATCTGACCGAAGCCATCCTGTGGCATGGCGGGGAAGCGCAAACCCAGCGCGATGCCTTTGCGGCAATGACCGCCGAGGAACGCGCCGCCCTCATCGCATTTCTCAACTCGCTCTAGGAGGCACGAATGAGCCTGACAGGCGGCTATACAAAGTTTCTTACAGCGCTGGGCGCCGTGGCATTTTCCAGTGCTGCCCAGGCTCAAGTTGAGTTGACAGAAGAAGCAGCTGCCGAACTCACGGGCGCAATCATCAGCGACCAAATCGCGCCTGCACACCAGGCATTTGCAGCAGCAGCCGGTAATCTCTCTAACACAGTGGCCGACTACTGCGACGCTGGCACCGGCGATCTGGAAGAGGTTCGCGCCACCTTCCACGAGACGTATGACGGCTGGATGGCGGTAAGCTGGGTGAATTTTGGGCCGCAATCTTTGTTCATGCGGCCTATCCGCGTTCACTTTTGGCCGGACAGCCGCAACTCACTTGGGCGACAGCTCGGGGGTCTCTTACGGGAGCCACGAGAAGACCTTCTTGACCCGGAAACCCTGGCGTCAGCCAGTGTGGCGCTGCAGGGCCTGCCGGCCCTCGAACGGCTGCTATACGGCGACGAGCCGTTGGGCGAAGCGGCCTATACCTGTCAGCTGGCCGTCGCGATCGCCGACAATGTCGAGTCCATCGGCAGTGATTTGGCTGAGGCTTGGTCAGATCAGGAACAGCTGGATGGCATTCTATCCCTGGACGTCGCCCTCGCATCGACGATGTTTCAGACCATCTACGAGCAATTCGAGCTCATTGTATCTCGCAAGCTAGCGCCCGCGATAGGCGCCACTGTCGAGGAAGCGCGGCCGCGGCTGGCCGAAAACTGGCGCAGCGGCCGCGCCATTCAGAACATTGCAGCAAATCTCCAGGCCCTGTTGGGTGTCATCGAAAACGGGCAAGAGACCGGCTTTGCCGATTTGCTTCGAACCAACGATGCCGGAGCGGATATCGCTAACGATTTGGTCACCGAGCTTGATGCTGCGCTCGCCCTGGCTTGGATGCTGCAGGAAACCCCTATCGCCGATCTCGTCTCAGACGACGACGCCCGCGCCGAGCTGATCACTATGGGCGAACATATCAATGCCGCGCGCGAGATTTGGGCAACTGAAGTTGGCGCGGGTCTTGGGCTCAACATCGGCTTCAACAGTTTGGACGGCGACTGATCGTGACTCTGTCGCGTCGCGCGCTGTTGGCGGCGACCCCGGGGTTGGTGTTTCTGGGGTCATCGCTAGGCGCGGCGCAGGTTAGCGATGCGACGGGACGACTTTATTTGAGTGGCGGAGCCGACGCTTCGCTTGGCCACCACGTCGCGGCGATCAATCACGAGGGGGGCACGGTCTCCGCACAAAGGTTGCCGGATCGCGGTCATGCGGTGGCGGTCAGTCCCGATCGCATGTCGGCCGTCATCTGTGCGCGACGGGCTGGGCGCTTCGCTTCGGTGATCGATCTTTCCACATTGACGATCACTCACCAGATCGACGCCGCTCAGGACCGCCACTTTTACGGCCACGCGGTCTATTCGCGGGACGGCGCCAGACTGTTTGCCACTGAAAACGCGTTCGATGCCGGCGAAGGAAGGATCGGCCATTATGACGTCGCTGGCGGCTATCGCCGTATCGCCGAATGGCCGTCCTTCGGTGTCGGCCCTCATGAGCTCGCGCTTTCAAGTGACGGACGTGTGCTGGTGGTGGCGAATGGCGGAATTTTGACCCATCCCGACAGCGGGCGCGAGCCGCTGAACCTCGACACAATGGCGCCAAACCTCGCCTTCATCGACGTGCTGACCGGCGCACTCATCCGACGGATCGACTTGCCACGGTCCTTGCGTCTCCTCAGTAGTCGGCACCTTGCTGTTGGAAAAGACGGAACCATCGCCGTTGTAATGCAATATCAAGGCGATGAAGGCGATGCGCCCCCGCTTGTAGCCTTAGTCCAAGGCGATCGCGATATGCGCATGTTCTCGGCGCCCGAACCGATCCAACTTGCTATGGCCAACTATTGTGGCAGCGTGGCATTCGACCGAAGCGGCGCCGTGTTCGGTGTTTCCAGCCCGCGCGGCAACATGTTTACCTTCTGGACGTCAGCCGGAGACTTTCTGTCCAACGTGTCGATTGCTGACGGCTGTGGGATCGCGCCGGCTGCCGAGAACGCGACCTTTGTCCTGTCGAGCGGGAACGGCGGGTTCTGGCGCTATGACATCGCCTCAGCACAGTTGTCGCGCCTGGCAGGAGAAGCGGCCCCAATCGCCCATTGGGACAATCACCTCACGGCCGTATGAAAACGGCGGCTAGCCGAAGAATTGATTGGCCGCCAGCGCTACCGCCACACCGGCCACCAATGTCAGATAGGGCAACAGACCCGCCTTTGTCTTATGCAGGTCTGCCACTGAATCGATGTGCAGATCGGCCAGCATGGTTTCGGGGAACTTGCCCCTGTCCGTGACGAAATGCCTGAAGCCGAACACGGGTATGATCAGGGCGATGACGACGATGCCGACCAGCAGCGTGTCCTGGCCCCAGACGTTCGCGCCCGCGCCCAGCAAAACCATGTTGAAGAAGGAAAGCACGACGCCGATCGCCAGCAACCAGTTCGGTGCCCGCCAGGGGCGCTTGACATGACCGGCATCGATCCGGTGCAGCCAGCCGGAATTCAAGTTGAGGAAGTTGAAAACGATGTAGCAGACGTTCGAAATCGCCAGCACGAAAAGATAGTCGGACAGGGTCAACAACAGCAGATTGAAACCGAGATCAGTCCACATGGCCCGTGTCGGCGCACCGTTTGAATTGATATGTCCCAGATACTTCGGCAGCCAGCCATCGCGACTGCCCTGATAGAGCGTCCGTGAACTGCCGGCCATCGAGGTCATGATTGCAAGCAAGACGGCCAGCAACATCATCGCGATCAGCAGGTCGAAAACAAACGTACCTTGGAGCCCGAGCATCGTCGCCATTGCAGCGGCAACACCGGTCCCGTCAGCAATGCCAGGCTGTAGCATTGCGTCGAGCCCCAGCGAACCCTGGAACGCGAATGGAACCAGCCAGAAGATGACGATGCATAGAATGCCGGACGCGCAAATAGCCTTGAACGTATCGGTCTTTGGGTTCTTGAACTCGCGGGTGTAGCAGACCGCCGTTTCAAACGCGTAGGTCGACCAAGCCGCGATGAAGAGGCCGCCCAGGAACAGCTTCCAGCCGTTCCGGTCCCAAGAGGCGGTTTCGGGATTTGTTCCGGGAGCGAACGGTTCGAAATTCTGAACCGAGACATCGCCCGCCAGAAGGGGGGCCACCCCAACAATCAGCAAGGGCACGATGACGGCAACACCCATGATCGCCTGCATGCGCGCGGTGCCGAGAATACCGCGATGCTGGATGGCAAAGCAGGTGAGCATCAGAATCGCGCCGATGAAGAACGCTGCGTTCAGGCGCAAATGAAGGCCATCCTTCAAGAAACCCAGGTCGACCAGCACGATTTGCCAGGTCCGAAGCGGCGAGCCCGACGGGACCAATTCGTTCAACACATAACCCGCCGCAATCCCGCTGCCGATTGCCAGGGATGGCGTCCAGGCCAGCCAGTTGGACCACACCGAAATGGGGGCAATGAACCGGGAGTATCGTACCCAGGCCGCCGCACCGTAGACCGACGCACCGCCCGACTTATTGGGGAACAGACCGGCTATCTCGGCATAGATGAAGGACTGGAGAAAGCCGATGCACACCGAAAGCACCCAAACCAACCAGGAGGGCGTGCCAACGGTTGCCGCCACACCCCCGATCGAGAACAGAACCAGCGCGGGCACACCGCTGGCGACCCAAAAGGCACCCTTCCACCCTATCCTGCGCTGCATTTCGGACATGAGTTCGGGGCCTCGAAATTACGATTCGTCGTCAAGCCAACGATAACGCAGCTCACGCAACAATGTGATCATCGGTTAAATGCACTTGCCGCAGGCACGCCAACATCAGGTGCGGACATATTCTAAGACCCGCTTTTGAAGCGCGCGGTCCACTTGGCCGTATTGGGGAGCATATCGATGGGTGCATTCTCTACCTTCGCAATGACCAGTTTGAACTTCTTGTCGACGCTGTTCGTCTTCGTGATCGGTCTGGTTGTTCTGTGCGTCACCATCATGTTCGTGGTCGACCTTGTGCAGAAGAGAGACGCGATCCGCCGCAACTATCCGGTGGTCGGACGGTTTCGCTATCTCTTCTCAACGCTAGGCGAATTCTTCCGTCAGTATTTCTTCGCGATGGATCGGGAGGAAATGCCGTTCAACCGGGCCGAGCGGGAGTGGGTGTACAAATCCGCCCGTGGCGCGGACAACACGGTCGCCTTCGGGTCGACCCGCAACCTTAACCCGGTCGGCACCGCCATCTTCGTCAACTGCCCCTACCCAACGCTGGATACCGATGCTTCGGAACCGTCGGCGATTACGATTGGCCCCTACTGCGCCAACCCCTACAGCGCCAAATCCATCATTCATATCTCGGGAATGAGCTATGGCGCCCTTTCCGCTCCGGCCGTGCAAGCCCTTTCCAAGGGTGCGAGGATGGCCGGCTGTTGGCTCAATACCGGTGAGGGCGGTCTGTCGCCTTACCATCTGGAAGGCGGCGGCGATATTGTCTTTCAGATTGGAACGGCCAAATACGGCGTGCGGGACGAAGAGGGCAATCTGTCGGATGACAAGTTGCGCGAAGTTGCCGACCGTCCCGAAGTGAAGATGTTCGAACTGAAACTTTCGCAGGGTGCCAAGCCCGGCAAGGGCGGCATTCTGCCCGGCGCGAAGGTCAGCGAGGAAATAGCAGAGGTCAGAGGGATCCCCGCCTTCAAGGATTCAGTGTCGCCGAACCGGCACCCGGAGGTAAACAACACGTCCCAACTGCTCGACCTGATCGGCCATATAAGGCAGATCACCGGTAAGCCGGTCGGCTTCAAATCGGTCGTTGGGGCTTACGGCTGGCTGGAAGCCATGTGCCGGGAAATCCATGAGCAAGGGCCCGCCAGCGCACCGGACTTCATCGCCATCGATTCCGGCGACGGCGGAACCGGCGCCGCCCCCATGCCATTGATGGACAATGTCGGCTTACCGATCCGAGAATCCCTGCCGATGGTGGTCGATATTCTTTGCCGCTACGGTCTGCGCGACCGAATTCGGGTTATTGCGTCGGGCAAGCTGGTCACGCCGGCGGAAGTGGCCTGGGCGCTGTGTGCTGGTGCGGATTTCGTCGCCTCGGCGCGTGGCTTCATGTTCACACTCGGCTGCATCCAGGCCATGAAATGCAACAAGAACACCTGCCCGACCGGCATCACGACCCATGACAAACGGCTACAGCGCGGATTGAACCCCGAAGAGAAATCCGTTCGGGTGATGAATTTCGTTAACAAGATGCATCACGGCGTCGGGTTGATCGCCCATTCATGCGG
>JBCCER010000195.1:0-7756 GCA_039030175.1 Pseudomonadota bacterium | reverse complement strand
GCCGAGCCGCACGACAAGGATGGGGCGAAGCTGGAGATCGAAACGGTCGGCGATGGCCCCGAGCCGCGCGTAATCCGAACGCCCGAACGATTGCATGGGCTGGGCAATCTGCTCCAGAACGCCATCCAATTCGCGCGCCAATCGGTGCGCGTTATCCTGGCTTGGGACTCGGACGTGGTTACCGTGCGCATTTTGGATGACGGCCCGGGCATTCCACCAGCCATCTTGGCCCGACTGGGTGAGCCCTACGTCTCGGGGCGCAGCCACGGCCGTCGGGGTCGGAACGGCCATATGGGGCTTGGCGTCTTCATCGCCACCGCGTTCCTCGAAAGGGACGGAGCTACATTGAAATTCGGCAATGGCAGGCGCGGGGCAGAGGTTGTTGTGACCTGGCCACGCCCTACATTAGAATCAGTCCAAGGAGACGAAGATGACCGCTACTATGCAAGCGATTGAGCGTCCGTTGCCGATGCGCGGCGCGCCGAAATCGCTTCTCATTGTCGATGATGATGGACCGTTTCGAAACCGGCTTGCCCGCGCGATGGAAAAGCGAGGCTTCCAACCGATTTTAGCACCGTCTGTTGCCGAAGGGCTCGACCTTGCCCGTCAGTTGGCTCCGGCCTTCGCTGTTGTGGATTTGCGGCTGGAGGACGGCAACGGCATGCAGATCGTGCCGGTCTTGCGTTCCACCCGGCCCGAGGCACGGATAATTATGCTGACGGGATATGGCAACATCGCCTCTGCGGTCGCTGCCGTAAAAGCAGGGGCCGTCGATTTTCTCGCTAAGCCGGCCGACGCCGACCAGATCGAGGCGGCCCTGCTTGCCCAGTCGGACAGGCCGCTGCCGCCGCCGCCGGAAAACCCGATGTCGGCCGACCGTGTACGGTGGGAGCATATCCTGCGGGTGTTTGAGCAGTGTGACCGCAACGTTTCTGAGACGGCACGACGCCTGAAGATGCACCGGCGCACCCTGCAACGCATTCTCAGCAAGCACGCGCCGCGCTTTTAGGCGAGATCCCAACCGCTACTGGTTCTGGACGGCGAAGGCTGCTTGCGATAGGGCTTGCCCAGCCTTCGCTGTCCGTTGGACCCACCATGACCGTCGCTGCCGACCGTGCCCTGTTAGAGGAATTACCGCCCGTCAAAGTTTTGTGCGTGGGCGATTTGATGCTCGACCGGTTTTCCTACGGCGTGGTCGAGCGGATATCCCAAGAAGCGCCGATCCCTGTGCTGAGAGTCGACCGTGAGCAACCGATGCCAGGTGCTGCCGGCAACGTGGCCGCTAACTTGCACGCGCTGGACGTGGCAGTTGAACTGGTCGCCTTGGTCGGTGACGACGCCGCTGGCCGCGAGGTGAGCGCGCTTGTTGCCGAGATGGTCGACGGAGCACCGCCGCTGGTCGAATCCGGTCGGCGAACAACTGTAAAGTCTCGCTACATCGCCGACGGCCAGCAACTACTCCGCGCGGATCGGGAACGGATTGAACCGCCGGCATCGGCAATCGAGCAGCAGATTATCGACAGGGCTACTGAAACGATGGTCGGCTGTGACGTGGCAATCCTGTCCGATTACGGCAAAGGGGTGCTGACCGAACGGGTGATATCCCAAACGATTGCGGCGGCAAACGCGGCCGGAAAACCCGTCGTTGTCGACCCGAAAGGTAACGATTATGGCTACTATCGCGGCGCCACGGTCGTAACGCCAAACCAGAAGGAGTTGGCTGAAGCCGCCGGTTTGCCGACCGAATCGGACGATCAAGCCCACACCGCGTCCAAAGCCGTTCTGAACCAAAGCGGCATTCAGTCGATGGTGGCTACACGTGGCGCCAAGGGCATGCTGATCCTGACTGAGGCGGACGCCGAGCCTTTGTTCTTGGGTACGCAGGCGCAAGAGGTTTTCGACGTCTCAGGCGCCGGTGACACCGTCGTTGCCGTCCTTGCAATGGCATTAGGGGCTGGTGCCGATCTGAAGGCAGCAGCCCGCCTTGCCAATCTCGCCGCTGGCTTAGTCGTCGCCAAGCCTGGTACCGCAACGGTGACGCGAGACGATCTTTTCCATGCCATGACTATGGATGCTTGGGCGGAGAGCGAAGCCAAGGTTGTGGCGGCCGCGTCCTTGCCCGAGCGCGTTGCCGCCTGGCGCAGAAACGGTAAGCGCATCGGCTTCACCAATGGCTGCTTTGATCTGCTTCATCCAGGGCACATCCAACTTCTGCGCGAGGCCAGGGCGACTTGCGATCGATTGATCGTCGGCCTGAACTCCGATGCCTCCGTGGTCCGGCTAAAAGGGCCAGACCGGCCGGTGCAGGGGGAGGCCGCCCGAACGGCGGTTCTGGCGGCGCTGGAGAGCGTCGATCTGGTGGCCGTTTTTGACGAAGACACACCTCTGTCGATGATCGAGGCCATCCGTCCTGACGTCTTGATCAAGGGGGCCGACTACACGGTGGAGCAGGTTGTCGGTGCCAAAGAGGTCATGGGTTGGGGTGGAGAGGTGGTGTTGGCACCAATCGCCGAGGGGCACAGCACGACGCGGCTGGTTGACCGGTCGCGATCCTGAACCTCATACCAAGGACCGTTGATAATGACCCATGTGATGGTGGCCAAATCGGTTCACGGCAAGGCGGGTCGCGCAGCGCGATGCTTTAGCATCGGGCAAGCGGCGCAACACGGCCGTGGAGCGATTTGGCCCCACCGAAGGCCGCGTTGTCTTGTCGGCTGGCTGCCCAGGAAGCTCTCTTGGGGCGCGCCGCTTGTGGTGCATCCACACCACGGCGCACCGCGCGCCTATCCAGCCGACAAGACAACGCGGTCACATGAGTCATTATCAACGGTCCTTGGTATCAGATCTGCGGGTCTTCAAGTCGCCAAAGCTTGCCCGCCGTGGCTTGCGCGAACCTCAGCAGAACCGCCTTTCGCCTGGCACCGCTCAACGGCGTTTGCTCCGGCTCCCGTTCGATCACCGCCTCATAGGCATCGGCGATGATCAGACCACAATGATCAGGGATCAGGTCGAGCGGGAATTCGGCCGGCACGGCGAAGTAAAACAGATCGCAGAACGGGCCGTAGTCGAACCACTTACCGTCGGTCCGAAAATCCTCGATCGATGATTTGACCTCCACGATGGTCACGATGCCCTTGGCATCGATTGCCATGATATCCGCCCGCCTGCCGCCTTTGAGCGACAGCTCGGTCACCGTGGCATGACCGGACTGTGCGAAGTGGCGCCGTGTGCCACGCGTGACGGCGGTCGTGATGCGTGGACGCGAACCGGTTTCAACCGGGTCAGCTTGCGCCGCCGGCGCGCCTTCAGGGCTGGTCATCGGGCTCAAAGTTCCTTCTTTGTTCTCCGTCAAAAGAGTATCAATTGACCTTGAAGCTGCCAAGCGTTCGCCTTGCATGGGACGATAAGCGCGCGCACATTGGTTCTATGCCTTCGCTCTTTCACCGCTCAATCACCGGACTGACGGTCGGTCTTTCAATGCTGTTGGGCGCCGCTAGCGCCTTTGCCCAAGAAGACGCTCGGCTGTTCTTTGGCCGCGACGACCGGGTCTTTGTGACGCCAGCGTCGATGCCGTGGTCGGCGGTTGGCAAGCTGGTTTTCGACAGCGGCAGTCATTGCTCAGGCGCCTTGGTCAGCCCTCGCGTGGTGCTGACGGCGGCGCATTGCTTTTACCGCGACATGGAAGGTGGCGCGCCCGTCTATGAACTACCCTCGGGCTTTCGGGCTGGACATCACAAGGAAGGGGCGAGCGCCGAGGCGGACGTCATTTCGTTCTGGATTCCGCCCGGTTACGACAGCGACCGCCGGTCCGGCAGTTCGATGGATAACGGGCGCGACTATGCCTTCATGCTTCTTGATGAGCCGATTGGCGACGAAGAGGGCTATTTCGACGTTCACCGGATGACCGTGGACGAGCTTAATCTCGCCACCGCGCGCGGCTGGTCTGAGATCAGCCAGGCGGGCTATAGCGGCGACCATGCCGATCAGTTGACCGCCCATATGGGCTGTGCCATCACCGGATATACGGACCTCAATATCGTGCAGCATATGTGCGACATCGTTCCCGGCGATAGCGGATCGCCCTTGTTTATCGAGGGGCCGCAGGGCTATGAGATCGTCGCGGTCAACTCGGCCATCTATTATGGCCCGCGCCCCTACAACATTGCCGTCGACAGCCGGGCCTTTGCTGGCGACCTAGACCGGTATATCAATCGGTACGATCCGATTCGGTAATCCTTGAGCGCCGGATCTTTGTAAGCTGCCGCGCTGTCGTGACGATGGCGGCGGTCAAACTTGCGGGTACCGACAATCGATGGCTGCGAACGCCGACATTTCAGCCGATGGGTCACGCTCGGCGATCTTAGTGATCGGTCCGGCGTGGGTCGGTGACATGGTCATGGCGCAAAGCCTGGTCGGGGCGCTGAAGCAGCGCTGGCCTGACCGCCCTGTCGATGTTGTCGCGCCCGGATCGACCCGCCCCCTTTTGGGCTACATGCCAGGCGTTCGAGCCAGCATCGGCCAGCGGCTGGGGCACGGGCAGTTCAACCTGAAGGCGCGTCGCACTATGGGCCGAGCCTTGCGCGATGCGGGTTATGGCACCGCGATCGTGCTACCCCGGTCCTGGAAATCGGCATTGGTTCCGTATTTCGCCGGCATCCCAGAACGCATCGGTTATTGGGGCGAGGCCAGAATTCGGCTGCTGACCCATCCAAGGCGGCTCGACAAATCGGCGTTGCCGCGCACGGTTGATCGGTTCGTGGCCTTGGCCGGTCCAGCCCGCGGTCCGGCGCCGGAAGTTATCAGCCCCACCCTCAACGTAGATCCGACGGATACGGAACGGGCGCTGGCGCGTCTCGAATTGGAAGACGGGCAGGCCCGAATTCTTGCTCTGTGTCCAGGGGCGGAATACGGCCCCGCAAAACGCTGGCCGTCCCGTCACGGTGCTACGCTCGCCGCGCAGGCCGTGTCTGCTGGTTGGACAGTGTGGCTGATCGGCGGGCCAGGCGATCGACAGATTGCCGAAGAGATCAAGACGGGCGTCGGCGAGCAGTTGAACGGCATTCGCAATCTCGCCGGTGAAACCGATCTGGCCGAGGCGGTGGCCTTATTGGCCCGTGCCGATGCCGTGGTCAGCAACGATAGCGGCCTGATGCATGTCGCGGCGGCATTGGGGCGACCTCAGATAGCGCTGTTCGGTAGCTCGAGCGCTGCGCACACGCCGCCCCTTTCCGACAAGGCGCAAGTCCTGTCGCTGGATCTTGAGTGCCAGCCCTGCTTCAAGCGGGAATGCCCCTTGGGTCATTTCGATTGCCTGAACAAGTTGATGCCGGCCCAAGTGTTCCAGGCTTTGGACCGTTTATGAGGCTTCTCTTGGTGAAAACATCGTCCATCGGCGATGTGATCCATACTTTTCCGGCGGTGACAGACGCCGCCGCGGCGATCCCGGATTTGCAAGTCGATTGGGTCGTCGAAGAGGCGCTGGCACCGATACCTAGTTGGCATCCGGCTGTAGAAAATACGTTGCCAATTGGTTTTCGCCGTTGGCGGCGTCGGCCCTTGGCCGGCATAGCATCGGGTGCGCTGGGTCGATACCGCGCTGGCCTGCGACGTCAGCGCTATGATTTGGTGCTCGATGCGCAAGGGTTGATGAAAAGCGCGGCCATCGCCCGGATGGCCCCTGGCCCACGGCACGGTTTCGACATGGCGTCCGTCCGTGAAAAGGCCGCCCCGCTCGCGTACAGCCACCGGCACTCTGTGCCGAGGGATCTGCATGCCATCGAGAGGCTGCGCCGGCTGTTTGCCGGTGCACTCGGATATGACCAGCCGTCCACTGAGGTCGACTACGGCCTCGACCGCAATCGTTTGCCGCCGAGCGGTTTGGATGGGAACTACCTTATTGCACTCCATGGCACACAATGGGTCAGCAAGCAGTGGCCGGCGCTACGATGGCGAGCGCTTATCGAACGCGCCCGATCGGCCGGACTTACGGTGGCCCTGCCGGCCCTTGGCGAGGACGAGACCGCCCGCGCGCAAGAAGTGGTCGAAGGCTTTGACAATGCGGTCATTTTGCCCCCGCAGGATTTATCTCAGATTGCCGGAACATTGGCGGGCGCGGCCGGGGTTGTTGCCGTCGACACCGGGTTTGCCCATTTGGCCGCTGCGCTGGGAACGCCCTGTGTCACGCTTTATGGGCCGACCAGCCCGCTGCTAACCGGCACGGTCGGGCGCAATCAGGCACATGTGGTGTCGCCGGCAAGGTCTGGGCCCAAAGCAGACCGCAGGAACAAGGATCAACCGTCGACAACTATGGCCGACCTTGATGTCGATGGGGTCTGGCAAGCGCTCGCATCTGTTGCCGATATCCAGTGAAACACGACGGAGAGAGCGGTTGACGGGGCCTATTGGGCGGGCCTAAACGGATCGACGTCGGCGGTTTGGGGGCGCCGGCGGGCAATTGGGGTCGCGGAAGGAACGTCTTTCATGGCGAGATTGAAGGCGGCGGTGGTCGGTGCCGGCTATTTCGGCAGCCATCACGCACGCAAATATGCAGCGCTAGAAACTGCAGATTTGATCGCCGTGTGCGATGTCAACGAGGCCAATGCCAAGAAGCTGGCCGATGAAGTTGGCTGTGAAGCGATTACCGATCATCGCGAGCTGATTGGTCGCGTCGACGCGGTGAGCGTCGCAACGCCGACCCGGTTTCACTTTCAAGTCGCCAGCGATCTGATGGAAGCCGGTATCCACACGCTGGTCGAAAAGCCGCTCTGCAGCTCGCTTGAGCAGGCGGACAGGCTGATCGAACTGGCCAGTGACAAGGGCGTCGTGCTGCAAGTCGGCCATTTGGAGCGCTTCAACCCGGCCGTCTCGGCACTAGAGGGCGAGATCAAGCGCCCTGGATTCATCGAATGCCAGCGGATCTCGCCGTTTCGGGGGCGCGGCACCGACGTCAACGTCGTGCTGGACATGATGATCCATGACATCGATCTGGTATTTTCTCTCGTCAACGAGCCGATCGAATGGATCGATGCCGTCGGGGTGCCGGTGCTGAGCAGCGAGGACGATATCGCGAGCGCCCGCATTCGTTTTACCAACGGCTGTGTCGCAACATTCACGGCGAGCCGGGTCAGTTGGAAAACCCACCGCTCTCTAAGGGTGTTTCAAGCCGATGCCTATCTGGTTGCCGACCTAAACGAGGCGAAGGTATCGATCGTCCGCAAGACGACGAATGCCCATGGCCAGCCCGAACTCTCTCAAGAAGAAAAGAAGTTCGACTCCGGCGATCCGCTGATGCTGGAGGTCTCCAGCTTCGTAGAAACGGTGCGATCGGGCGGGGCGCCGAAGGTCAGTGGCCAGGACGGCAAGGAGGCGCTGGCCGCCGCCCTGCAGATCAATCGTCAGGTGACGGAGTGGGGCGATCGCCAGCGCGAGGCGGCTGCCCAAGAAGGGCGATAACCTCTTCTGCTGCGCTTGCCGATGGCAGCCCCGAAGGCGGCGTCAGCATCGCGACTGCTTCGGCCAAGCCCTTTCGCTGCGCGTCAGATGCCGCGCGATCGGTCAAGAGCGGCAGGACCTCTTCTGCTAGATTCTCCGGTGTGCAGTCCTCCTGAAGCAGTTCGGGGATCAACGGCCGATCAAGCACCAGGTTCGGGATCGAAACATGTTTGATCGTCAGATATCGCCGCGCCAGAAAGGCGGTGAACCCGTTCATGCGATAGCCGATCACCGTCGGCACCCCTGCGATGGCAAGTTCGACTGC
>JBCCER010000194.1:0-7873 GCA_039030175.1 Pseudomonadota bacterium | reverse complement strand
TCGGCGACCGGGTCGATGTTGAACAGATCCTCGAAGAAGGGGCCGCGCAGACTGGTCGCGGCACCCCACGGCAGGGCCGCCATCACGATCTCATCTCCGGCACTGAGACCCTCGGTGATCGCGTCTGGGCCGAGAAGGAAGGTGAAGCTGGCGGCAGGGACCGCGACAGGTGCCCATAAGACCGTCGATGCGACAGACGGATGCTGGGCGGCGACGGCGGCGACCAGGCCGCCCTGGCTCCACCCAACCAAGCCGATACGGTCGCCATCGACCGCTTCATGCTCCGTCAGCAGCTCGATGGCCGCGTGGGCGTCGGCGATCTGGCCGGTGAAGGTCGTATCCTCCCACTCTCCGCCGCTATCGCCTGAACCCCTGAAATCGATCCGCAGGCTGGCGATGCCGCGTTCGGCCAGCAGGCGGGCGGTGCGCTGGAACACGCCTTCATCCGTATCGGTGACCGGCAGTTCATTTCGGTTGCCGGAAAATCCGTGCAGCAGCAGGGCGACGGGCGGTGGCTCGTCGGTCTCGGGCAGGGCAAGCGTGCCAACCACATTCTCGCCATCGACCTCGAAGATGAGGACGTTCTCGTCATAAGCACTGGCAGGCGCCGAGGCCAAATCCCGACGCGCGTCGTTCAGTTCCGGGCTGCCCTGTCCCCAGGCGGTCGAGGCGATGAGCGCGAGCGTGGCGGCGATCGCGGCAATCGGGGATCGACGACTCATGGTCTGTACTCCAGGCGTGGGCGTTGGTCGGGCGAATAGTGCGGGAACGCGCGATCCCGGGCAACCATCGCGATATCATCTCGCGAGTTTGATGCGCGCCGCGATGGGCGGCAATGGTCCCATGTGGTATCGATACCTGCAAGACACCGATGATCAATGGGAGATCTCAGACGATGGCCGAGACCGATACCCAAGACGCCAACGCAACGCAGCGGACCGGCCAATGCCTGTGCGGCGGCGTGCGCATTTCGATCGGCAGCGCGCGGACCCATGTGGGGGCCTGTCATTGCAACATGTGTCGGCGCTGGTCGGGCGGCCCGCTGCTGGCCATCGATTGCGACCAGGACATCAAAATCGAAGGGGACGACAACGTCCGCGTTTATGACTCTTCCCCCTGGGCCGAGCGCGCATTTTGCAGCCTGTGCGGTACCAACCTGTTTTATCGTATCAAGGAATCCCAAGGACATATCGTGCTCGCCGGGCTGTTTGACGACAGCGACGGATTTGACCTCGCAGCCCAGATCTTCATCGACGAGAAGCCGGCCTACTACGCCTTCGCCAACGAGACTAAGACCATGACCGGGGCGGAGGTCTTCGAGATGTATGCGCCCAAACCGTGAGTGTGGGCGGTCGCCGCCCATTACTGCCCGTCACCAGGGCACGTGCAAGATTTCGACCTGGGGTAACCCGGCGGGAGTAACGCCGAGATCCCTTGCCAGCACGCCGAAAGCCTCGGTCTCGATCAGGTTGCGATAGGGGATCTCCGGGAAGGTAAGGCCTCCCCGATGCAGGCTGGCATCGACGAGCAGCATGGTGCCGCCGACGCCGTGGAGATCGACCATCGGGCGATGCCTGAGGTCGCTCAGATAGAGCCGTTCGGGATAGTGCCGGTTGGGCTGGAACAGACCGTTCCGGTGGGCCTTCCAGTACTTGTCATCCTCTAAGAAGGGGAGGGTCAGGAAGCTGTTCATATCGAAACTGCGTCCGCCCGGGTGGGTGACGCAATTCGGCACCACGATGCGCCGACCGCTGGCGATCAAGGTCTTGAGGATGTCCGGTGGGTAGTGCCAGATATCGATGTCCATCCACAACGCCCAATCATCGGTTTCATCGAGCCCGTGACCGATAAGATGGTTGCGCACCTTGGCAAGGCCGCTGCGGCGAGCGCGCTGCTGCTTCCGCTGCGATCGCTTTTCGCGATCCAGCTCGGTTCGGAGAGGCATTTGCAGCAGTGTGACGTTACGATACTGGCTCTCCAAAGGCGCGACCGCCTTTTTCAGGCGCTGCCAACTATCGTCCCGGCTATCACCCTCGCAAAAGACCAGTTTGATCTTGTCCTTGGGATATTCGAGCGTGTCCAGGGCGCTGAGAAAGGGTTCGATCAAGTCGGCGGCATCGCGCAACGGCACAAGCAGCGCAACGTTGCCTCCCGTTGGGGCTGGCCGGTCCAGGCATGTCGGATCGACGGTTGCCTGCGTCTCTTTCAAGCGAAGTATGCGCCCGCGCGTCGCCATGTGGCGCAGCTTGTAAAAGCGCCTCCGAAGCTTGCGGCGTAGGGGCGTCTTCCGGTCGATCTTATACCAAGTGCCCGCCCAGTGATGGATCATGTAGGTCGGGCCGGTGGGATCGCTGCAGGGCGTCGGGTCGGTTTCTCCAGCACGATCCAGCGGGCAGAAAAGCGACGACGGATGCACTGCGACGGCTTGAGAATCCGGAAAAGAAATCTGGGCCGAGGTCAGTAGGCAGGGGCCGGTAGCGTCCAGCACCGATTTATTGTCCGCAAGGGCCGGCAGCCAGTCGAGCAGATAGCGCCAGAAGGGATGTCCTGGCGGGCTCGCCATGCCGCCATTGAACAGAAGATAGGGCAGGTGGCGAAACCCTGTCTGGTCGCCGCCATGCAAGTCAGGTTCGCGGCACAAGACCACGCGATCTTCGCTCAGCAGCGGTTCCAACGGTGCGACGCATTCGCAATCGATATCGGCGTAAAAGCCGCCAAAATGATGCAACAGCATATAGCGCGCCGCATCCGCCCGCATAACGCCGTTGGGATAGCCGCAATAGGTCGCCAGCATCTCAGGGTAGTGTTCGGCAACGAACTCCAACAGCATCCGGTCGGTCCACAAGATGCGTTTGAGGTTGGGGTTGTGCGCAGCCCAGCTTGCCTCGAAGGGTTTGAACCGATCGGGGATCCGGTCTGTCTTCCAGGTCTGATGCAGTATGGCGGGTATCATCAGCTAGAGCTACTCATCGCCGATTGGGTCATTGCGGGATGACCGAGGCCGGCGCGGACGGCGCGTTCTACTGCCCGGCGGCCAAAACGGCGCATCGCCGTATCACGCGCCTGACGGCGCAGGGCATCGAATCGATCCGGGTCCGTCCATAGCGAGAGAATCTCGCGAACGAATTCGTCATCGGTTACCGCAGGCACGAAGTCGTTGTTTTCATCAAGTCCAAGCCCGTCGACGGCGATGGGCGTTGCGATGACAGGAAGCCCCCAGGCCATGGCTTCCAGCACCTTCAGCCGTGTGCCACCGCCTGCCTCGAGCGGCACGGCCACGATGTCTGCCTCTTGCAACAGGGCACCGGCATCCGGCGGATCGGCCACAACGGAGACGCCGGGGAGATTTGCCAGCTGGGTGACGCGACTATGCGGCGACCGGCCAGCTAGGGTAAGGCGTGCCGTCGGCAATGTTGCCGCGACCGGAGGCAGTATTCCTTCGGCAAGCCGGCGCGCTGCCGGCATGTTTGGACGGTAACCGAGATGGCCAAAATAGAGGATCGACGGCCCTTCCATATCGGGCCGCCGCGCAGGAAGCGTGTCGGGAACCGAGTCGTATCGAGGTATGGCATTTGGCACAACGTCGATCGGTACAGCCGGGTGGTGCGACCGATAGAGCCGACTGGCGTCGACGTCTGAGCAGACCCAGATTCGGTCGGCATGCCGGATCGCCAGCTTTTCGCACTGTTTGATCGCCCTTTGGCGCAGTCCAAGCGCACGCTTCAGCGTCCGCTGCGGCGCCACCTTGTCGACCTGCGCGCCAAGATGGGATTCCACGTTGTGCATATCGAGAACGATCATCGGCGCCTTGGTATGGATCTTGGCCATGAGCTCATACAGGAAGATTCCCTCGACGATTATCGCACTCGGCTGAAAGGCGCCAATCTTCTGTTCCAGCGGCTCTGCTGCTTCACCGATCAGGGCATCGAACCTCCCCTGCTGCTCGGTTAGAGAAACCACCTGCAGCCCAGATGGCGTTTGAGCCTTGGTCGTGGCCGGGTTCACCGAGGCCAACACCGCGGGGCCAAGAGACAAGGCGCCAAGCGCGTTTTGGGTATTGCGCAGATCGGCCCCCGACACCGGCGGCCAAGCTGGGTCGACCGTGAGCACGAGAGTTCGAAATTCATCGTCGCCTACCGCGACGGACTTGGCGGCCGGGACCGGCCTGCGCCGAATGCCGGCTGCGATCTTCAGCCGATAGCGCGCCAGCCGTCGGCTGCGTGCAAACTCCGGATGGGCTGACACGGCCCGCAGCATGCCGCGTGCTTCGGCAAAACGGCGTTCGAGGATCAACTGCCGCGCGATGCGCAGCGCCACCCATGCCTTGCGCCACTGGATCGCGTCGTGCGCGTCAATCGCAGCCTCAAGTCGTCCCAGCGCTCGTGCGATGTTGACGAATGTCTTGCGCGGATTTGACGAGTACCGCCGCCCCGTGCGGGCCTCGTTCAACTCGTAAACCAGGATGATGCGATCCACGGCGACCACCTTGGCTCGCGCCATCAGATGCGCCCAAAAACAGGTGTCTTCATCCAAACTTGCGTCCTCGGGAAACCATATCCCGGCCGCGCTCTTGCTGCGCAACAGGGCGCTTCCCATCGCGATTGGCCACATTCGACCGCGCAGATAGTCAACCGCGTTGTTAGCTGGGTCTGGCCCGTAGTGATCGGGCGCCTTACGCTTGTCCGGCCTGCCGTCGGTACGTCTGATATGGGCTCCGATCGCAAGCCCCACGGTCTCATCATCTGCAAGAGCCTGTTGCAACGTCGCTATGGCGGTCGGCTCCACCCGGTCGTCGGCGTCCAAAAAGAAGACGAAAGGGTATCCGACGGTCTTTAGGCCCAGATTGCGAGCGGCTCCGGCGCTGCCGGCATCGGCTGCAAGGATGGACAAGGGCAGGCCCAACCCAACTGCCGTCGCCCGGGCGACATCGACGGTGTCGTCAACCGAGCTATCGTCGACCAGTAGTATCTCGCCGATGATCGCAGCGTCGGGTACCAGGCTAGCTAGGGTCGCCCCGATGGTCGCTTCGGCGTTGCGCGCGGGAATGACGACCGACACCGTCGCCTCGCGCCGGTCCTCCATCAATGATCCTCGAACGATCCGCGACCCAGCGCACGGTCATAGGCGCGCTTGAGAGGAGAGACCGGGTGCAAGTCGACATCCGTAAGACTTGCTACGGGCTGGGGCTCGGATTCGATCGGAGACTGGCCCGCCAGCCAGCGATAGGCCGCTCCGTTCGTGAGGGAAGTCGGGGCGCAAGCGACATAGCCGCCCAGCGCCTTGATGTGCCCCGCTCTGCGGAGTCCGATATGCAGGCTTGATGAGAGCACCGGCATGTCGCAGCGCAGCAGCACATGATAACCCGATGGGCTTTTGCAAACGGGCGTTGCGCCGACGAGCGGTTCGTGCTGGCGCCGCCAAGTCTCGTAGAGGGCTGGTTTATCGAAATCGATCACGACGAGGCCCTTGAAGCCGCCCACCAGGCCGATATTGGTGCCAGGTCCGGAAAACCAACGCGCGATGGTTCGCTCATCCGGGGCTTGAAGAGCCAGTTGGAACAGGATGCTGGTAAAGGCCAGCTCTTTCAGGCGCTTGCTGCGATGCTCGAGATGCAGCGGGGCGATATCCATGGCCGCAAGGTCGAGATGCTTGCCGCCGGGCCGCAGAGGGACGCAGATATAGCCGAGCCGGCTTAGCCTTATCGCCAAGCCCGTCAAATCCGAACCGGCAGGTGCGTCGGCATGTGTCACTTCCGAATTCATCGGCGCTAGGTCAGACGGTGGTCTCTTAGTGTCATTGTTCACCCTCAAGGTGCGGATCGGTCGTCTTGCTGCTACCGATCAGATTGGCTCGAATGATGTCGATTATTCGTTAACTGAGTGGTGTTTAGTGGCTTTGCCTAGTTCGCGTCGTCGCTGGCCGCTGCCGCGCAGGATTGAACCATTCGGTTGAAGATCAGCTGATCTGAGGCCGAGAGCGTATCCGGTGCGATGGCCTGCCATAAATCTTCGGCATCGATTTCGTCCGCCAGACAGGTGCAATAAGCCGTGCAAAAGTCTACCGAGAAGTCTTCCGTTTGGCAGTTGATTTGGCACGAGGGGCCGAAGCCTTGCCGGTAGGCGCTTGCCGCATCTCCAGCGCCGAATACTTGGGTGAATAGGTAGAGCGCACCGATCAGCACCACTTGGTGCACCAGATAGATCGCCAAGCTGTAGCGCCCGGCCCAGCCTAGTGCCCGGCTAAGTGGGTCGGTGCCACGCCACCCGGCCAGCCAGTCGACAATGCCCGTCTTGGCGATTGCCATGCCCAGCAAAACGGCTCCGAACCAAGGGAACAATGGCTCGAAATCGTTGGAAACCGGCGGCGGATCGGACAGGCCCAGCCAGACGATCGGCGGCCAGTTGAAGGCCGGCGAGGCGGCATATTGCATCGCAATCGCTCCGGCGGCAGCCAGACCGCACAGCCACCAGGGCAACCGCAGGAAGGCAAGCCCGATAAGGCTGAACACCGCGATCGCATGCAGAATGCCGAAAAAGATGAAGGCCTGCGGAACGAATTGATAGGAGGCGATGGTGATGACTAGCGCCGCAATCGCCAAGATAATGAATCGACGCCAAAACCCGCGCCAGCGAATGCCCTCGCGATGGGCCAGGACCAAACTGACGCCGACCAGAGTAAGAAACCCGCCGGCGACCAGGGTGCGAAAGATGATCCATCCGAAACCGTTGTCGATGTCGAACGCGGCCAGATTGAAAAAGGTCAGATCCCAGCAGAAGTGGTAGACCACCATGCCAACGATGGCGACGCCACGCAGCGCATCGATCGCGGCAATGCGGGGCGACTTTGCCGCTACATCCTGGCCTACCGTCGCAATCATTGGGCCGACCCCGTTCGGGCGAAAACGCCGTCCATCTCGATCAGGCGCGCCGTTCGCCGGTTGAAGTATCCTGGTAGGAACAATACGGGCGCAAAACCCAGCCCGGCCAAGTATGAGATCATGTCGGTGAAGCCGCGCGTGCCCTCGTAAACGGGGACGATCGACAGTTCCAGTTGCAGCAAGGCGATACGGTCAAGACAACCGCTTGCTCCCTCCAAAACCAAATCCTCTGTTCCCTGCGTGTCGATCTTTAAGAGGACGCGGTCCTCAGCCCCGGCGAAGCCATTGATGATGTCGTCAAGGCGCGCCAGGCGCACGGTTTCCGTTGAAACAAACTTTGCGCCGTCCAGCAAATCGGCCATCTCCGCCGTATAGTCGCGCAACGAACTCATGTCCGAGTGGGCGGATACATTGATCTCGGCCTTGCCGGCGCGGTCAGCCAAGGCCATCGGCGATGGCACAGTCCAGCGGTCGTCGCCGGCAGCGCGTTCGGTTAGCGCCGTATGCGCGGCAGAAATCGGCTCAAACGAGGCGATGCGCCCTTGGTAGCCCGCGCGGCGCAGCCGATCCCCATATTGGCCCTCATTGGCACCGACATCGAACACCAGCGATATCGCGTGGTGGTCGAGAACGCGCATCAACCGTTCCGTATTCTGCGATGGTTTGACGTCGGACGTCATGCTTCCTTGGTTAGCTGCTTACGAAAGCGATACTCGATCGTGTTCGACTTGTCGCGAAGCTCTCGCGTGTCGGCCATCTTGCGATAGCCGCAAGCCAGATAGGCGATGTGGGCAGTGGTGAAGCGGGTGTCAGTCCAGAGCTCAATGAACGCTGCTTCGCGTTCACAAGCGAAGGTTTCGACTTGGCTGATCAATCGCCGACCTAGCCCCTGACCTCGCGCATCGGCTCTCACGTACAGCTTGATCAATTCGATGCCGCCATCGTCCAGCGGGACGGCGCCGATGCATCCGATGACCTCTTCGCCCTGGTCAACGG
>JBCCER010000193.1:0-7901 GCA_039030175.1 Pseudomonadota bacterium | reverse complement strand
TTGAGAGGCCCCAGGCCACGCACCTTAGGCAGATGGCAATGTTCCATGAACGGCGCCATGCGCAGAATGGCGTTGTGCCCGTAATAATTCGACTCACTGCCGAACCAGAATGCCATGCCCATACCCAGCGGCCCCATGGCAACGCGGGCGCCGAACTGCATAATCCGCCCAAACAAGGTCGTCTGGCGTGCTATTAGAGGGGTCGCCTGTATCAAGCCGGCCTGAGGATTGGCGTCCATCAGCCGCGCCATCCGGACGATGGTGGCTCCATCCATGATGCTGTCGGCATCAAGCACAAGGAAATAGTCGTAGTCTCCGCCCCACCGCCGGCAGAAGTCCGCAATGTTGCCGGCCTTGCGACCGGTATTGAGCGAACGGCGGCGATAGATGATGCGCTCCGGCCGGTCTTGGCGGAGCCGCCATGCTTCGATCAGAGCTTCCTCGCGCGTCGCGTCCGGCCCGTCCCGCGTGTCACTCAAAACAAACAAATCAAAGCGGCCGCCCTGCCCCGTCGCATCCAGCGAGTTCAGCGTCGCCTCCAGGCCGCGCACGACCCGGGTGGGTTCCTCGTGAAATACGGGCATCACGATTGCCGTTGGGCCTTGTGGCGCAGCAGCCGTCCGCCCTTCCGGAACCGGCAGCACGACCCGGTCGCCCTTGCGGCCCATCAAGATCAGGACGAATCCGGTGAGCGCACTCCAAAAAGACAGCGCGATCATGGTCATCGGCACAGCTACGGCAATTAGGATGGCGATCCCAAGCGCATCAATCCGGTCGGAGAAAATGACCCCGGCCAGCCCCCAGACCAGCCCACCGACAGTGCTGGCCACAAGCGCCAGTATTCCAAGCCGGCGACCGGCGAGACAGCGGCGGCGAAAATCGGCAAGCCTCAGATGGCGATTGCCCAAGTCACGCAAAGTGCCGGCAGCAAGAACCGACCGCGATGCCGCCGTCCGTGCGTTCATCAAGCGCGCTCCTTTGACCACGCAACAGGTCGCAATCGGTTCAAGAACACCTCAATGACCATGAGTAGCGGCACCCAACCTGATTCGGCGGGCCCGAGACCGGCTCAAGCGAGGCAAGAATCCCGCAGCGCCAACCTTCAGGCGAGACTATAACTTAGGCGTTCTAGCAGTCGCAGCAATTTTCGCCGGAGCACGTTCGATCACAAAGCAGAGATCAGCGCGTGGTATCGCCGTCTCGTGAGGGTGTCGCTTCTTGCCAGTCCCGTGTCGGTTCATTGCCGGGTGTGACCAACAAACGATACCGATTTGACCAGATCATGGCATTCAGGCGGCGACCTCCAGGCAAGTCGGCGCTTTCCAGGGGTGCTTTGCCCAGGGGTGCTTTGCCGATGCGTGAAACACCCGCATATCCCACGCGAATAGGGCGCCCGAAAAACAGGCGAAATCCACCGCCAGCGCCTTCCGCTCCGGAGGCGCTGAACCGCGGTCCAAATACTCGAAGAACAGGGGCTAGATAGGACCGCTGAGATTGTCAGCGATGTCGTCTCGCAGATTATCTCTCAACGTATCGATTTGCTCGTCGGCTTGCTCGGGCGGCATACCACTTTGCACAAGCGCGTCTTCCCAATCCGCCAATTCGCCCGAGCACCGATTGATAAAGCGATTTGCCGTCGCTCGGTCACCTCCCGTTGCCAAAACGGGTTCGTCAAATGCATTGTCCAGGCACGCATAGAAAGCTGCCTGTGCCTGTCCCGGCGTTAACGGGCCGGTCGCCCTCTTGCCGTTGGACTGGCAGGCAGCCAGAGCTGTGACCGCCCCCAACAGCACCGCACAAACAATTGTGTTTTTTGATTTATCCGAATGAAAGAACGTGGTTCTCACGATTAATTCTCCAAAACGCGTAAAAAATCTTATCAATTTCATTAGTGATCCTGCTTTAGATCACTGACTTTTCACCATAAACGATATCCCGACCACACCGTCAATAATCGTATAAGTTGCTAAAATTCTGCTCGAGCAATTTGCGTCTCTGAGCGACCCCTCTACCGAGCGTTTACCCAGTTCAAAGGTTCCCGTCCCTCCAGGAAGCGCTGGATCTCGGCTGCTGCCTGGCTTTGCAGGCCCGCGATGGCGTCTTGCGAACACCATGCCGTGTGGTCGGTAAGGATCGCATTGGGGGCATCGCGGAGGGGACTATCCGCCGACAAGGGCTCGACCTCGAATACGTCAAGGCCAGCGCCAAAGATGCGCCTTTCCGTCAGCGCCTCGGCTAAGGCCGCTTCGTCGATGAGGCCACCGCGCGACGTGTTCACCAGCACCGTGGTCGGCCCCATCAGCGCAATACGGCGTCGGTCGATGATGTGGCGTGTTTCCGGCGTCAGTGGCAAATGAAGGCTAATCGCGTCGGCCGAGCGACAAATCGTGTCGATATCCGTCCGCTCCACACCGATCTGCGCTGCTTCTTCATCGGATAGCGCGGGATCAGACACCAAGGCGCGCGCTAGATCGAGGCCACGGAATCTCCGCAGCACCTGGCGGCCAATGCGGCCAAAGCCAATGAGACCAAGGGTGACGGCCCGGCGGCCGGGCATGTTTTCCGCCATACCCATGTCCCAATGACTTTTACGGATCGCGCTGTCTCGGGCAGCAATGCGCCTGGCAATCGCGAGGTAAAGCGCCAGCGCGTGATCGCTGACCTCATGCTCGGCCCCGTAAGAGGGAACATTGGCCACCCGAATGCCGCGATCGCGCGCCGCCCCTAGGTCGATATTGTCGACGCCAACCCCATACCGCACGATCAGTCTCAGGTTGGGGCAAACATCCATGAGACCAGCACCAAAGGGCCTTTCCCGGATCAGCAGGGCTGTCGGATTAAGGTCACCTAGTCGAACGCGCGCATCGTCATCGGTTGCTACGACTGCCAGATCCATCCCGAAGGATGCAATTACAGATCGTTCGGCCTCATAGTCGGGATAGCCGGGTTCCAACACCACGACCAACGGCAAATTCTTCTGTGACGTCTTTTCCTGCATTGCATTCTCGCCCTGTTCATCCGCGACCAACCAGTTAATCCAATTCTAGGTCGGCTGACCTCCAACCGCTCGATCGCCCATCAACCGCTTTAGGATGGGAACCAGACAGGCCAGCACTAGCCCCGCCACGATAGCGATCCAGCCATAGTCGAAAAATGCGCTCTCATAAATCTGCCGTGAGCCGGAAAGGCCGGTTCCTTCAGGAATCTCTGCCCAGCGTGAGATAAGGCCCGCGACATAGTCGGACGACGAGATCGAGAGCATCCACAGACCCATGGCGAAGCCGGCCAGGCGCGGAGGGGCTAGGGCTGCGGCCATGGCCAATCCAATTGGGCTGAGGCAAAGCTCGCCCATCGTGTGCAGAAGATAGAAGAAAACGACCCACCCGAGCGACGCTTCCTCTTCAGCGCCGGTGACAAGGCCGCCGAGTCGCAAGACAAGATAGCCGGCGCCGAGAAACAGCAGCGCCAAGGCAAACTTAGCAGGGCTTGAAACGGCGCGGCCCACGGCAGCGAGCCGGCGCCAGGCGATGGCGAAGACAGGTGCCAGGATGAGAATGAACAGCGGGTTCAGCGAGCCAACGTCGGATGGTGGCACCAAAATTCCCATGACATCCAAGTCGACGTCTCGGGCGATATACAAAACGACCGACGAATTGGTTTGTCGATAGATCGCGCCGAAGATGACCGCGAACAGTACGAGGATCAGAAAGGCGTAGAGCCGTAGGCGAACCTCCTTGGTTTCCTTGACCATCTCGTAGATGAAGTAGCCGACGAGGCTAACTGTACACAGGGCCAGGATCTGACCACCCACCAGATTGAACCTGATCAGTAGAGCAATGCCGCCGACCGCCAGCAGGCAGGCTCCACCTAGCGCAAGAACAGTGCCAAGACGGTGCGGCCCTTCACGCCCCAGCGACGAACCGGCGGGAATGTAGCCGCTGTCGCCATAGTGCCGCTGCCCGGCCAAAAACGAAACAAGCGCTAGCAACGCCCCCACACCGGACATGGCGAAGGCGGCCTTATAGTCGATCTGGGTGGCGACGATCCCGGCAGAGACCATGGCAGCCAGCGCACCGACATTGATGCCCATGTAGAAGTACGTATAGCCGCTGTCCCGCCTGATATCGTTCTCAACATAAAAGGAACCGAGCATCGCCGCGATGTTGGAGCCAAAGAAACCACCGCCCACCGCTGCCGTCCCAAGAGCTATAAAGATGACCCAGGGCGAATCGCTCAGCAGCAGAAAATAGCCAGCGCTAACCAACAGGAGACCGATGTGAATGCAGCGCCGAAAGCCGAGAAGCCGATCGGCCAGCAAGCCGCCGCCAACGTTGGTGAGATAGGCAAAGGCCGCATAGGCGCCGAAGATCAGAAAGGCCTCGCTGTCGCCATAGCCGCGCTCGCCCGTCAGATAGAGCACGAACAATGTCAGCATGACGTAGAATGAGAACGAGGCGAACCCTTGGGTCGCCATCAAGTAGTACAGCGCCTTGGGCTGGGCGTTTGTCATGCGCAGCGCGTTTCCATGGCAGCCATTCCCCCGATGATTGTGGCCCAAGTCAAGATCAGCAGGCTGAAACCACTTAAATCAGGTTCGAAACTTTGCAGACCGGATTGCGTCCGACACGTTGGAGCAACGATTTGTTTTTCCTAAGAGGCTGACTAATCTGCCGACATGCTGGAAGCTCTGCAGACCGATTGGCCGGTGGCCGAACTGGCCATTGCCTTCGGCCTGGTAACGCTCGGCGCGACGCTGCAGGTGGCAACTGGCGTTGGACTGGGGCTGATCGCCGGGCCGTCATTGCTGTTCTTTTTGGACGGGTCTGCCGCGATTCTGACGGCGATCATCCTCAACCTGGTTCTTTCCGCCTGCCTTTTGCCAACAGAAATACGCGATGTCGCCAAACGGCCCTTGGCGGAGCTGTGCCTGTGGGCTTGCCTTGGAATTCCAGTCGGGTGCGTGCTGCTGCTGTTGGCCGATGCAACTGTCCTGAAGATCGTTAGCGGGATGGTGGTCTTGTTCGCCGTGGCACAATTGAGGCTGTTTTCAGCGCCCGAGAGCCAGGGCGCCGATGGCCGGCCACGGACAATGCACCTTGGCGGCGCGGTGTCTGGTGTCATGACGGGCGCACTGGCCGTTCCCGGCCCAATCGCGCTTTGGACCTTGCTGAGCAGCGGTATGAACCCCGCGGCCCTGCGCGCGACCTTGCGCGCCTACTTCGTGGTGGCCTATGGAGTGGCACTTATCATCCATGTTGCACTGTCGCGCGATTTGCAAGAGAGCATAGGCCTGAGCCTGGTCCTACTGCCCGCCGTACTATTGGGCATTGGGTTGGGCATTGCAGGACGCAAAGCCATCGGGCCGGACCGATTGCGTGGGATCTTGGAACTTGTTCTGTTGATTATGGGACTGTCGCTCTTGACCAGAGGGGTTTGGGATGCCTGGAGTTGATCTTGCCGAAAACGCGTTTTTGTCAGCCCTAAAAGCCCATCCGCGCGTCGATCTCGGCCTGATTCGATCGCGTTTGGACTTACTTGAGAGGCTGGGCAACCGCCTCGGCATCTCGCTCTACGTCAAGCGCGACGACACCCAGCCGCTGGCCATGGGCGGGAATAAGATGCGCCAGTTGGAGTATTATCTGGGCGCCGGGGCTGAACGCGGGTGCGATACCGTGCTGATCACCGGCGCGCGACAGTCCAATTTTGTACGGTCCACCGCAGCGGCGGCCAGGCTGTTGGGCTGGCGCGCGATCGTTCAGCTGGAGGACCGCGTCCCGAAGGAAGATCCCTTCTACACAGCCTCTGGTAACGTCCTGCTCGACCAGTTGCTAGGCGCTGAGATCCACACCTTCCCGATCGGCGAAGACGAGGCAGCGGCCGATGCCAACCTCGACCGTTTGGCGAGCGAATGCGCAAGCCAGGGCAGAAAGCCTTACGCGATCCATCTAGGCATTGACAGTCCGCCCATCGGCGGTCTCGGCTATGCCCAAGCCGCCGCCGAGATGCGCAGTCAATTTAGCGAATTGAGCGTTCAGCCAGATCATGTTGTCGTCCCCTCCGGCAGCGGGTTGACCCATGCCGGATTCCTCGTAGGCGCCCGTGCAATTGGCTGGCAAGTTCCGGTCCACGGCATCTGCGTTCGGCGCGAAGCGAAAGCGCAAGACGCGCGAATTGCCCGGCGGGCCGGTGAGCTGAACGCCATGCTCGGAAACATCGCACATCTGAACGCACAGGACATACGCGTCGACGACACCACGCTGGCGCCAGGCTATGGCCGGATCAACGACCAAGTCTCCACCGCTCTGCGCCTAGGCGCACTCGACGAGGCGTTGCTGCTGGACCCGGTCTATAGCGGCCGAACGCTGGCGGGCCTGATTTCGCTGATCGAGCAGGGTGTGATCCAACAGGGGGCCACTGTTGCGTTCATCCATACGGGAGGCACGCCGGCCATCTTTGCCTATCAGAACGATCTCGCCCGCGTCGCAGCTAACGGCGACTAGGAATGATTGCGCAATGGCCCGGCAGCTACTGTATTGCCAACAGGACGTAAAGCGCCTTTGGCAGGCCATCGCTCATGGGCAGCGCAATTTCATCGGCATGGCGAATAAGGCAACCGGTGGGACGTGATTAGGTGCGCTACCGAGAATAACCGACATCTCAGCTTGCCTACCAAGTTTTGTCTTGAGACCTAAAATCCAATGCGCGCGAGACTGTCCGACGCTTGCTTGTGAAAACCAGGCTCGCCGAACGGAAAAGCAGCAAAGAACTGCTGGCGGTTCGCATCAGGGCGACGTGTGCGGGCGAGCCCAGCCCAATGGGCCGCGCGTTGGTCATCCCCGGCGATGGCGTGGACCATGGCGGCAATCATTAAGATCAGGAAATGAGCGCCAGGCGCACGTGCAGCCTTCTCAACCTCCGCCTTCGCCCGCTCGCCATCGCCAGCCTGCAACCAAGCCATCGCACGCACGCCGTGGACGCCATACAGGAAAGGGTCGAGCGGACTCAAATCCAACGCCTTTTCGGCATTCTCAAGAGCCTCATCCGCTTGGCCCTGTATGACCTGGGCAAAGGCCCTGGAATAGTACCCCTGGGCGAAGTTCGGGCTTAGCGAAACGGACCGCTCAAGCCAGCTAAGACCGCCGGCCAAATCGCCTTCCAGCCAGAAGGCACGCCCCTTGGTGAAGTTCGAGAATGGATCGAGCGGATCAAGCTCAACACTGCGTTCAGCGAACCGACGAGCATCCAGGATCGCGTCAGGCACATCGGCCGTATAGTTCAAAAACGCATCCTGAAACCGGGTGAAGGAGAGGCCGGCATGGGCGCGGGCAAAGATGGGGTCCTGCATGATCGCCGTCTTGAACAGCTCGGTCGCACGGGCATTGTCGTCGGCCGTGAAGCGGAACATATGGCGTAGACCAAGATGATAGTTGGACCAGGCGTCCAAACTTTGCGATCCGCGCGCTTCGGCCCGGGTCGCCTCATTCAGCGGGATATAAATCTCCAGCGAGGCGATCACCTGCGCCACAATCTCGTGCCGCACGTCGTGCAGCCCTTCGGGCTTGGCCTCGAACCGCTCGGCCCAGACCACGTCGCCGGTCTCGCAGTCGGATAGTTCGATGGTGAACATCAACAGTCCGCAACAGAGATCGATGGTGCCGGAAAGCGCGTAGCGGACCGACAATTGGCGACCGATGGACTCGAGTTCGGGGTTCGCCTCGCGGAAACGGAACGCCGTGCCGCGCGCTATCACCCGCAGCCAGCGTAGTCGCGACAGAGCCTGAATCAGCTCATGGGGCACAGCCTCGGACAGGATCTGTTCCGGCCCCTCCGGCATGAGGCTTTGGAAGGGCAACACGATGACCGAGGGTTTGTGCGAGGGGGTGGGGGCAACCGGCGTTTCC
>JBCCER010000192.1:0-7901 GCA_039030175.1 Pseudomonadota bacterium | reverse complement strand
ACGGCGTGAGCATGTAGAGCGCAATCCCCAAAGCGGAGACAGGCGACACCGTTATGCGCCGATCAGCTGCACAACCGTCATATGGACAAGGCAGTCGTTCAGTTAGTTTTTTGAACGACCGCTTTCAGTTCCGATCCACAGAAACTCTGTTGGCAACCTTGAGCAGCTTTTGAATGCGAGAGCACTCAAAGTGGTCTGCTTGGTTACAGTTTGCGACGAGCTGTAACATGTTTGCCAGTTGTCCTTCCCCCTATTAGAGAAATCACGAATCAGTGGCACAGACGCATGGGGCTAGACACCATCACAATGGCGTCAGCGATCAATAGTCATTGGATTTTCACGCTGACGGTTGACCGGAGTCTCGGGTCCAGAGTCCGTCGCGGGACTGCCCTGCGCGGCGCGAGGGCGCTCTGGTCAAGATTGCTTCCGCCGCCCCGAAAAGCACCGAATTCGACTTTTGCAGCTTGGTTGAACTGGCACGACTGTCCCAAGCACTTGAACCGAGGCTGAGGACACGAACCCCTATCGCGCGGTAGACATGCATCGCGGTCGCCACGGCCCATGCCGAGCGAATGTCGAGCGCGTAAAGCCCGCATCGCGCGGATGCGTAGTAGTTGTCAGCGACCGCAAGCAGACGCTGCACGACTTTGGCGATATCCTGCCGATGCGCCCTATCGGATACGGCGTGGACTGCAACGCCGACCTCTGCGAGCCAGTCGGCCGGTAAATAGACTCTCCCGATGGCGGCGTCCGCCATCGCATCGCGGGAGATGTTTGTGAGTTGAAATGCAATTCCGAGATCGCAGGCGCGATCAAGGGCCTCGCGATCCTTGACCCCCATGACGGTGGCCATCATGAGACCCACGCAGCCGGCAACGTGATAGCAGTAGCGCAATGTGTCATCGAGCGAACGCATGTCCGGCCCACGGGCATCAATCGCAAACCCTTCGATCAGGTCCAACGGATAGCGATGCGTCATGTCGTGACGCGCCGCCACTCTAGCCAAAGCGGTGTAAGGGAATGTCTCCGCCTTACCATCCAGCGCATATAGTGTGCCTTCGCGAATTTCAGCGAGCCTTTCATCCAACGACTTATTGGGTTGTAGATCGTCGAGATGGCCGTCAGTTTGGCCATCGATGACGTCGTCGCAATGACGGCACCATGCATAGAGCATGGAAACATCGCCCCTGTTTGAGCGGCTGAACAACCGTGCCGCCAGCGAGAAACTCTTCGACCCTCTTGCAATCGAGCGGTAACTTTCGGCGACAATACTGTCCATGGGCGGTTAGTTTGCACTCGCCGGAACGCGGTGCTGACCGCGGGCTGCAAAACGCAGGCCGGATTGAGGCGGCAGGGAGGCAACTGCCCGGTGCAGCGCGATCGGTGGTCGGCCACATAGGATGCGGAGCTTGTCCTGCGGGGTGAGTGACGCCGAATAGAGGCGCTCGATCAAAGCCTGCGGCAGCTTGTAGAAGCGTTGCATGATCGCGCGACGGGCCGGAGCATCCGCACCGACAAACATCATGCGGGCAAGCAAGCGCATGAAGGCGCGAGATCTCCAAAGTGATCTGGACAAGTCACGCAAGGCAAACGGAATTTGCTTCGGATGATTGGCGGTGCGCACGATAAGGCCAGCAGCGCGGACAGCATCCGGCACAGAGTAGCTGGTTAGCGGATGAAACAGCAAACCGCGCAATCCTGTAAGGGCGACATTTTCGTCAAACTTGGAGAAATATGCATCCGCATTGCCTGCCAATACGATCGGCAGCGCAGCGCTTTCCGACCGAATCTCGCGCGCAATTGTCCACCCCTTGGATGCACAATAGTCTCGGATTGCTGAATTCAACGTCGCCACGTCCAGCCTCGACGTATCGGAATAGCACGTGTCCTCGACCAACAGTGCGGTCTCAGAAAGCGGCAGAAGATAGATGAACCGGAACCCGTCAAGCTGGTCGACCGTGGCATCCATCAGCACAGGGTGGGCGATCCCGTGAGGGAGGGTCATTTCCAGCTCAAGGCCCAGGAACTTTTGAAACCCTAGCGCTAGTGCGGGCGAGGATGTCGGGCCACGACCGTCAATCACGGCCGCGGCGCGGATCACGTCGCCGCCGTTCGTTGTAACCTGGTTGGCTCGAACCTCCGACACGTCAGTGTTGAGATGAACTCGGTCGGCCAAATGCGACATGGCCCAGCTGTGCAGCGTGGCCGTGGTCATCATGTTGTATCCAGTTTCCAACGTGCGGCTGAAGGCGGGAAACCGAACCTCTTGTCGTGACCATTGCCGCGCGATTGCAGGCTCAAGGCGTTCACGATCAGCGTCGGATAGGTCTGTATCATGAAACGACCAGGTATGGTCGCCGCCCAGCGTCGGCCCGCGCTCGAGAACAATAATCCGCAGGTTGGGGTAGGCTTCGGCGACACGGCAAGCGGCGATCACGTTAGCAAGACCGCCGCCAACGAATGCGAGATCGCAATCGGTTGTCATCCGCCGCGGATCCGCCGTAAGTCCTGCTTCAGCTTTCCTGGCGACCGAGACCAGACAAACCCGAACGAAACCGCCCCGTCCCGCTCACGCGTTGCATGATGGAGGCGGTGGGCTTGGTAGACCCGTTTCAAAGGACCAAGGCGGGCAAGGCGAAGACCCGGAATTCTTCGGTGCACCAGAATGTCGTGAAGCAGGAAGTAGATCAGACCGTAAACCGCCATGCCGATCCCAATGCCTAGGAGCGCGGGTGAACCGCTTTGGCCGACAGCGATCAAGATGATGGAGACGGCGCTGAAAAACACCCCAAAAAGATCATTAAGTTCAAACACATGCTTACGGGGACGATGGTGTGACTTATGAAGCACCCAAAGTGGGCCATGCATGATGTAGCGATGGGTCGCCCATGCAACGCCCTCCATGCCGATCGCCGTCACGATGGTGGCACACAGAACGATCAAGGTGGGGCTCACCGATCGCGCTCCTTATCCAGCATGTTCATGTAGATCGCTCCAATCATATCAGTCGGCGACCCGCTAACAAACCGCAACACCCGAGCAGCAACAGCAGAAGGGCTGGCGCGGCAATCTCCGGGAAGCCCTCGCCACGCCAAAAAATCGCGCCAAAACCCTCTAAGGCCCATGTGTTCGGCGTGACCCAGCCGATGTCCTGAACTAGTGGCGGCATCAAAAAACGGGGCACCATGCTGCCGCCGATCGCAGAGATAACTAGCGCCGCACTGGTTCCAAAAACCTGCACTTGGGTAGGCGTTTTGCACACGCCTGCTACCAGCAGACCGAAGCCAGCCGCTGCCGCCGCCGCACAAAGCGCCAGGATCAGCCAAAGATGACCAATGGTCAGCACTTCAACCCCAAAGCCCAGCCAAGCTACCGCGTAAATGACGGCAATTTGCGCCAAGCCCTGGAGCGTTAGAAACAGAAACCATCCATCGATCAGAACACTTCTTCCGCCAGGACCGATTGCAAGTCGATCGATCAGCCCGGATGAGCGTTCACGAACCAAATCACCGGCCGATGCGGATGCCGTCAACAGCAGGAACAGCATCGCGACTGCACCGGCATAGTAGGAGACGCTCACCGGCGCGTCAGACGAGGAAACGATGCTCTGTTGCGCTACGGCATCGTCAATCGATACGCCATTGATGGCGGCGATGGCGACCTGGACAGCAGCGGTCACTGCTGATGATGCGATCTCCCGCGATGGCTCGGTAACCACCACGACTGACGGCCTATTGGAGGAGGGGGCTTGGAAGCCGGCCTCGCTGACGATCAGGCCCACATCCGCATCGCCGTCACGGACGAGCGCTTCGACATCGGCGGGGCTTAGGTCACCCTCCGCCACGTCGACAAGCGACGATTCGGAAAATAGGATCGCCGCGAATGTTCGGCTTGCGTCGCCTTGATGAAGATCAGCCAAGGCTACGCGGATAGACAGGGTTCCGCCGGCCGTCGACGCAAAGATATGGGCGAACACGACAAACACGGCGGCGGGCAATACGAACCCAAGGACCAGCGCGCCCCGATCGTTGATCAAGTTAAGGATCAGCGCGCGGACGATGGCGATGCGCATGTCGACCCTGCAGCGGTTGGGTGAAATCCGGAGTGTCCGCGATAATGTGCAACCACGGCGTCAAGGCCTGGGCGACGGATCTTACAATCGATTATCAATCGGTCTTGGCGGGTAAGCATGTCCAGGATTTGTGCCCTCGCGGCGGCGGTTGGGGCAACCAATCCATCCCAGATCTGGGGCTGATCGGATTGCGGTGAAAGACCCAGATCGGTTAACTCGCGAGTCAGTTGGTCATGTTGCAATAGATCTGGTGACGCAGATTTAGGGGCAAGTACGACGGTACATTCTAGGTGTCCACCGAATAGGGAGTGCGTCACCTCTTCGTAGGTGCCTGTTGATACCACCGCGCCATCAACAAGGACGACAACGCCGTCCGCGAGTTGGTCAGCCTCAGCCAGGTCATGGGTGGTCATCAAGATCGCCGTTCCGCTTTGCCGCCTTTCGCGGAGAAGGCTGTAAAGCTGCATGCGTGCGGAGGCGTCAACACCCGCCGTCGGCTCGTCCAACATGAGGACGGCCGGCCGATGGACGAGGGCGGCGGCAACATTCGCCAAGCGCCGTTGCCCCCCTGACAGGTTCTTTACGTGATCGTTTGCTCTCTCGGCCAGACCGACCGCCTCCATCGCCTCGGTGATTCGCGATGCGCGGTCTTTATGGCGGACGCCCGCAATCGCGGCGAACAGGCGTAAATTCTCGCGAAGGGAAAGCCGTTCGACCAGCGCGATCTGCTGTGGGACCAGTCCAATATCACGGTCGGCAACATCGGACGGCCCGTAACCATTCGGCCCGAACCTGATCGTTCCTCGTTTGGGCGTCAGTTCACCGACGATCAGCCGAAAGGCCGTGCTTTTGCCAGCGCCGTTGGGTCCGACAAGTACGGTGATCTCGCCGGCTGGCACCTGGAAGCTGACGTCGCGCAATATGCGACGGCGCCCAAAGTCAAACTCCACGGACGAAGCAATGATCGCCGCTTGACCCGGCGTTCGTGTCTCCAACTCAGCGGCCAGCACGGTCAACGCTCGGCCTCATCCGTTGCTTAAGGGCTCGTTGAAGTTGAGCAATATAGGTCAAGAGTCCGGCCTCGCGCCCAATTCTGTCGGCAATTGTTTCGACTGCGAGCGTGATCCTCTCATCGGCAATTCTTTCAGCAACCGCAGGGCCATGAAGCCTAGCCAAAGTTGGCTTGTGATTGTCGGCCAGCACGTCTTTGCCCAGCGATTCTGAACTAGCGGTCTGATCGGCAAGGTCGTCATAGGTCTGGAAAGCCATGCCGATTTCCATTCCGAAACGATAGGCCAATTGCCGCTCTACCGCGCCTGCCTGCGCGACGATTGCGCCCAACTCCGTGGATGCAGCAAAGAGAACCGCCGTTTTCAGCCGGTACGTTTCCTCGACCTCGGCTGGGTTGGTCTCTGAAGTCGAGGCGGCGAGATCGCGCATCTGGCCGGCAACGAGACCGCTTGGACCGAGCGCCTGACTCAGCACCTTTGCTACCAGCGTGCGGGTGCTTTCGCTGGCGTTGCCGTCCGACGCAACGACCCTGAACGCCTCACAGACAAGCGCAAAGGACGCCAAGACGGCACAATGTTCCCCAAAAACCCGATGATTTGTCGAACGACCTCGTCTCTGGCAGGCGTCATCCATCATGGGAAGATCGTCAAGTATCAGGGATGCGGCATGGACCATCTCCACCGCGCACGCCGCGTCTCGTGCGCTGGAAATTTGCCCATGCCAAGCCTGCGTCGATAGACCAATCAGGATGGCGCGTGTGCGATTGCCCCTCCCAAGAAGGGTGTATCTTATCGATTGATCCACGGGATTGTCCCCGTGCTGATCGGTCAGGTCCTTAAGCCGAGATTCTACCGAGGCAATGAACGTGTCGACTTCGCTTTGTCCAGGGGCGTCCACATGGGCAGCCTCAAGCATATGATGCGCCTTTCAGAGGCTCGGTCTACATCGGCACCGGAGAGCGACCGGCGATCCATTTTCTATTCCGCATCGTATACGGGGGTTAGCTTTAGTCGGATCATTGAGACGGCACCGTCGGGTCGTCAATCGGAAGCTTTCGAGCGTTTTTGATCGGACTGGATCAGGTTAGGACCAAGAATGGCAGCGCCCAGCGACATTCTCCAGCGCAAGAAGGACCATTTGGAGATCGTGTTGCGCGGCGACGGAAAAGCCAGCGCACCGCTAACTGGATTCGATGACGTTCGCTTCGAGCATTGCGCGTTACCCGAGTTGAATCTAGATGCGATTGATTTGTCGACGACATTCCTTGGCCATCGCCTCAAAGCGCCTCTCTTGATCAGCTCCATGACAGGTGGGCCGCAGCATGCCGAAATGATCAATAGCTCTCTTGCCCAGGCCGCCCGCCAGCTAGGAATCGCATTCGCAGTCGGCTCGCAGCGTGTCGCCATTGAACAGGCCGGAAGCTGCGGTCTTGACCGCCGACTTCGCGAGTGGATTGGCGACGCAATGCTTCTCGGCAATCTGGGCGCAGCGCAACTCCGATGCGACGATCCCGTCGGTATTGCGCAGCGCGCGGTGGATTTGATCGAGGCGGACGCGTTGATCTTGCACCTCAACCCACTGCAAGAGGCTGTTCAAAATGGCGGTGATAGAAAATGGACGGGTGTTCTTACAGCGATCGAGCGTGTCGCCAAAGATCTTTCGGTTCCAATTATTGTCAAAGAGGTCGGCTGCGGCATTTCCCCTCGCGTAGCCAAGCGACTGTTAAACGCCGGTGTTTCAGCAATCGACTGCGCGGGTCTTGGCGGCACCAGTTGGGCACAGGTTGAGGCCCAGCGGGCGACGACGGCGCGCGGCCGCGCGGTCGCGGAGGCGTTCCGCGACTGGGGAGTCCCCACGGCTCGTGCGATCGCTGATCTGCGGTCCGCTTTCGGCGATATCCCTCTCATCGCGTCCGGCGGGATTCGAAACGGTGTGGAATGTGCCAAGGCCATCCGGCTTGGTGCTGATCTAGTAGGGAATGCTGCTGGTTTGCTTGCGGCTGCGACAGAGGGAACCGATGCAGTCGTGGATCAGATCGAGACTGTGATCGAACAGCTGCGTGTAGTCTGTTTTTGCACGGGAAGTAGGGATTTGGCGGCCTTGCGCACGGCTCCGCTACAGTGAGCGAGAGACCGGGCGCCAGGGAGAAGACAGCGCTCGTTGTCGGCGCCGGCTTTGGCGGAATGGCCGCTGCTCTGCGTCTTCGCGCGAAGGGGTATGCGGTTACAATACTGGATCGCGCCCCACGGCTTGGCGGCCGGGCGCAAGTTTTCGAGCGCGAAGGGTTCCGGCATGATGCCGGCCCGACTGTGATCACCGCGCCGTTCCTTCTTGAAGAACTATTTTCCCTCTTCAACCGCAAGCTCGACAGCTACGTAACTCTGCGTGAGCTCTCGCCCTGGTATCGGTTTCGTTTTTTCGATGGTGATCACTTCGACTATGGCGGGACGGTCGAGGACACTGAACGCGCCATAGCCCGGATTTCTCCGGACGATGTCGATGGTTACCGCAGGCTGCTGGACCTTTTTTTAAGAAATTTAAAACCAGGAGAGCACCGTTTCTTCGTTCGAATAAAAGACTCTAATGGAAACATTGGAGAATCTCAAGAAATCGCCTTCCAAGTTCTGGAAAAGAAGCCACAAAAGCTGTTGCCTTATGCAAGAGCCATTCGACTACTAAACCGTTTTGCCTATGGTCCAGAACCCGAGGAATTAGCAGATATTTTAGTCCTTGGAGAAAAAGAATGGCTTAAAAACCATCTAAATCAATCTTTTAACGCACCAGGAGAACAAAGCGCATTAACCAATGCAGAAATCTT
>JBCCER010000191.1:0-7940 GCA_039030175.1 Pseudomonadota bacterium | reverse complement strand
GCATCCAGACGACTTCACCATGGTCGACCGGCGCGACACGTCACGCTTTCTTGGAGCGATCATCTCGAACGACCGCATCGAATACACGCAAACCCGTCCCGGCGAATTCGCCTTTGCCGATGTTGCGGTCTGCCAGCGGGTTGGGGGGTAGTCTTCGTAAGGTTACTTCGGCGGCTTCTCCAGGTGCAAATCTTGCCGCAGTCAATTCGTTTGGAGATGGGAATTGCCAAGCAAGAATGACTACGTCGTCTTGAAGCTACCTGGCAGTGAGCAAGAATAGGCCAAGTTCACTCGAGGCATGCTCGCAGACATCTTCCTTAGTATCAAAGAAGACGATGAAGCAATGCGCAAAATCGAGGGTTTGGAGCGCAGCTACGATCGCCTCTATGCGAGCTGGCTGGAGAATAAGGACCCCGACGATCCCCGAGAGTTCATCAACCCGGATTTTGTGGCGCTCGTAACATCTCATATTCCAGAACCGTTTAATCGTTCTGGATTTGTTGCCGGAACAACGACTGCGATCAGGGACCTCAACAGAGGTTGTGACATCAACGATTTCGATGGGTTCACTGCAGTGAAGGAACCCTCGTAAGGCCATAGGTTTTCGAGGCGCTTCATCTGCTGATCTAACTCAGTATCATTGACCGCCGTCTTTTTTGGGCAGCCGGCGCCATTCGCAAGGACTTCCATCGCATCTCAGTGACCGAAATCGTGGATCGCATCGCTCTCCCCAAGCCGCTGAGCAGCGAGATTCGGCGTGCTGGCCTTGGAGGCCGAATTGAATCCGATCGCTGCATTGCTATGCTGATCAAAACTGACGTTCGGGAGGCTCGCAATGGGGTTAAAGCGAATTGCATTCGCGCTTATCGGTGCGCTGGCGCTAAGCGGTTGCATCCAGTCCGATCACTTTGACGCAACGGGCGCTGAAATCAGCGCGGTTGAGGGGCTGATCGGCGAACATGAGCTGACCGATCTCGACTCGGGCGACAGTTTTCTGGCCGAGATTGTCAGCGCCGAGCCGGGCCTTTATGAGGTCCTACTTCCCGACGGAGAGATGCGGTTTCGCCTTGCGTCATTGGAGATCGGAGATCGCTATCTTGCGATCGCCAGCTTTCCCGAAGAGGGGGCTGAGGAGCCCTATCTCTACGGTTATCTCGAGCGTGCGAACCATGGCTCCTGGGTTGTGTATGCCCCGTTCGATTCTCCCGATCCCGGCACTTTAGACGTGAACGCACTCCAAAACGCCGCGGCGGCCTACAACCTCATGATCGAAGAAGCGTTCGCGGCGCTGCAATTAGCTGGCGATCTTTCGGTCGCCAATATCAGCGCTCTGTTCGACGACGAGGTGTTCGTCGATCTATTGCAGCCAACGCCAATCTTTCGGATGACGTCACCATAGGGCTTTGACATTGGAGAGACTTAGCGCCGTGTTGTTCTGCGATATGAACCGGTCTGCGGGTAACGACTGGAAGGTGCTCTCCAATATGATTAACGGGTGTGAGCGAGGTGCTGAGCCACACCCGCGAGTTGGCGTCGAGAGAGTACGCTGAAAGGTCCAGCACCCAGAAGCTCGTTTCCAACCTTCGAACAGGACCTGCGTTAGGAGCAGCTCAGTCAGATTTTGCCGTTACCGTCGCTGACGCCAGTTCGGGCGAAACCGACCGCATTTAGTTCCCAAACAGACGCTTTAGGAGCAGGATCTTGTCATTTCTCACCATGGATAAACCGGTATTCGTGAGCTATGTGATTGCAGCTTCGATCATGATCCTGAAGCTGATTGGGTCAAGGCTGGGTCACGGTGTTTCGCATGATCAAGGCGAATGCCGGCCTGCTCAATCAAGAGGATCTGAACGCCGGCCCGGCCAACCGAAATCCCCGACCTGAACAGCTCGAACCGAATGATTATGTCGAACGGTCGCGGCGCATTCAGCGGAACGATCTTGAGAACATTCCGGCCTTCTTAGCCTGCGGCGTGATCTTTGTCGCTTCCGCCCCGCCGGCGCTGTTGGCGAATGTCCTGTTATTCGCCTTCGTAGTCGCCCACCTCGCCCACACGGTGGCCTATACCTCCAAACAATGGCACGAGCTGCGTACGGCCCTCTATTCGGTCGGCTCGATCGCGGTGATCATCATGGCGGTCTATGCGCTCGCGGTGACGATCTTCTGAGAAAAGGACGTCTTTCTCTTTAGGAGTGCACGGCCAACGCTACCCGGCCAATCCGCCAAACGTCCGCACATCAGTGCCTTCTGCGCGCCGTCTGCGCGTGTAGTCGGCAAACGCCCGTTTGACCGCCTCAGGTTGCCAATTCAAGAGCGCCTCTTTGTAGCTAGGCCGCGCGGAAACTCGGTTGAACCACCCCAATAAATGGGGAGTACGATCGAAGGGCCAGTCCATGAGTTGGAACCGGTGGACGTTGGGCATCCAGGCAATGTCGGCCAGCGAGAAGACATCGCCGTCCAGAAAGGCGCGGCCGTCGGACAAGAGCATGTCGAGATGCCGGAAGCCCTCGTCTGTCCGGCGGACGGCGGCGTCGATGCGGGCGGGATCGAAGCCGTTGGCGAAGTCGATCCTGAACTGTCTCAGCCATGCATTCTGATGGGATCTCTGAAACGCCTCGGCATCCTCCGGTTTCGGCGGCGGGCCGGAGCGAAACAGGAACTCGAAGGTCAACAGTTTGAGGTCCTGCTGAGCGGCATCCGCCAAGTCCAACAGCTCGGCCGATGCCGCCTTGGCCAAGGGGCTTTCCGCGCCGGCGACTTCCTGGATGATGTCCACCGACTCGATGAACAGGCGGCCGTCCGCCACAAGTGCCGGCACCAGGCCCTTGGGATGGATCGCCTGATAGGCTTCGCTCGCGTGCTCGTCCTTTTCCAGGTCGATCAGGTGGCCGGTGTAGGGCTTGCCTGTTTCGGCCAAGACGATGCGCACACGCTGCGAACAGCTCGACATGGGCGCGTGCCACAGATGGATCCCCGTAAGTGACTTAAGCGAAAGGTCCTTGGGTTCAATTTCGGGCATCGCGCGGTGCTTCGCTTTTGGTCCGGTGCTGGCGTGACAGTGGAGGTCGGCTCGCCTACCGCCAGCTATTGGGTGCGCCGCATGGTGATGGGGTCGGAGAAATCCGGCCCCAAGGTCGCCTCCGGCTCGCTGATGACCAGGACGTCGGTGCCCTCGAACACGGCACGGGTGTACATTTTCGGGCCGTCGATGATCGCCATCTCTAGGATCGTATATTCAACTCCATTCAGAACATCGGCCCCGCCGATGGCCCATTGGATCTGATAAGTATCGCCCATTTGCGTTCCCGTGGCCTCACCGCCCTCCCGGAACTCGAGGGTGACCGGCCCTTCGTCGATATTCGCCTCCCAGGCCCCTAGAAAGGCGGCGGCATTCTCCTGGGCATGGGCCGCTGTTAGTCCGGCGGACATGACGGTCATGGCTGCGGCAATGCCGAGCGTTCGGACGACAATGGTCATGGCAAGTTCCCGGTGAATTTAGAGCGGATCTGCAACAGCATACGCTGGGCCGTCCCTGTTTGACTCGTGTTATCTGATGTCGATAGCTCGCGACTCTCGAAACTCCTAAATCTTGCCACGCGTCTGTGTTTCCACATTCGTTTGGGCCACCAGCGCTTTCGCATCCTCGTCGGGAAGCCGCAATCTGATGGCGAGGGCAAAGATTGCCAGCGCGCCGACGGCGATGATCGCCATGTCGAGCCATTCTGGGACAAGTCCGATGCCGCCGCCATAATTTCCGAGATAGGAAGTGGTCGCGATAAGGGCGAGATAGGGCGCGAACCAGGCCATTTGCCGGACATTCGCGGGCTCGCCCCGCTGGCCGCGCAGCCATCGGAGAGTGGCGAAAACCGCCACGCCCACCGCCACGGCGATGAGGGCCTTCCAGTTGGTGTTCCAGCCGGTCCAATACAGCACCCAACTGATCAGGACCATGGCCAGGGCCGCCGTCAGCATCGCGAACGGGATGCGGAAGGGCCGGGGCCGGTCCGGCATTTGCAGGCGCAGCGCGATCAGCGAGATCGGCCCGAAGGCAAGGGACAGATGCGCCGCGCTGGTGATGAAGCTGATCATCTCCCGCCAGTTCGGAAACGGCGCCAGCATGATCAGGCCGACCACGAGATTTGCCAGGAGCGCCCAGGCGGGGACACCGTTCCGGTTAAGTCTCGCGAAGATTTTCGGCAGATGGCCGTTTTTGGCCATGCCATAATCCAGCCGGGCCGTGGCGCCGGAATAGGCAAGGCCGGTACCGCCCGGGGAAACGGCCGCGTCGATATAGATGAGCAGCGCCAACCATTTGAGGCCCAATAGGCCCACGATGGCCGCAAAGGGGCCGCCCGGTGCCGCTTCGGAAATCCCCGACCACCCCATCGCCAGGTAGCTTTCCGGCACGGCGCCGATGAAGGCGATCTGCAAGACGAGGTACAGCAGCGTGCATATCCCGATGGCCCCCATCAGCGCCAGCGGGATGTCGCGCTGCGGGTTGCGCGCCTCGCCCGCCAGATCCAGCATGGCCCTGAAGCCCGACAGGGCATAAAGGACGCCGCCGCTGGAGACCGCGGCAAAAATGCCGGCGGTTCCATACGGGGCAAAGCCGCTATAGTCGCTGAAGTGATCGCCATCGAAGGCGAAAACAAACAGGGCGATCGGGACAATTGACGGGATCAGAAGCTTCCAGACGGTGATGGCGCTGTTCGCGGTCGCCAGCCAGTGCGCACCCTTCAAGTTGATGGCGGTGAAAACCGCCAGCAGAAGGGCGGCGATGATCAGCCCCTCGATCGTCAGCACCCGTTCACCCTCTTCGGTGGTGGTCAACGATGGAACGTAGTTCGACGCATAGTCCAGCACCGCGATAACCTCGATCGGCGTGGCGGCCAGGTAGGTCACCAAGCACAGCCAGCCGGCGGTGAAACCGGCGAGCGACCCATGGGTGAAAAACGGGATGCGCGCGATCACTCCTGCGGCCGGCAGCATGGACACCGTCTCGGCGTAGACGATGGCGATCACGAACATGATCGCACCGCCAATCACCCAGGAAATGATCGCGGCTGGCCCGGCCATTTGGGCCGCGAACATCGACCCGAACAGCCAGCCTGAGCCGATGATCGACGAAATGCCGGCGAATAGTAGCGATAGTGGGCCGATCCGGCGTTGCAGAGTTACCTTTTCTTGCCTGGGCGTTTGGTGGTCGTTCATGCTTGTCCGCAGGTGTCTTCAGCGCAACGATTGGCGCGAGGGCTAAGGTAGCTGCGATGGATCGGTAAATCCCGATTGATTTGTTTCGACCCATTATTTTCGATCGTCAAGGAACCCGAGTATCGTCGGAACCGCCTTATTACCTCCTGTCGCTTGGCGCCGATAGCCTACCGGTTCTGTCCCGGAGAACGGTGTGGCGGACGTTGAGATCATCGGGCGAAAACCGTTTGTGCCGCCGTTTGGCCGGTGTCGCAAATGCTGCAGGAAATTGACCCATCGACGGGGATTGAGAGGATTGAACGCATGACGAAGCCATCACCTTCGAGCCGTCGCGCAAGGGCCTTAGAGCTTCTCGACCAGCTTGAGGAGGGCTCGTCCAGACTGGTCAGCGCAAATCTCGATGCCGTGTCGCCGGACATTCTTGAAGCTGTGTTTGGATTTGCCTTTACCGACGTGCTCGATCGGCCGGGCCTTGATTTGAAGACACGGGAGATGCTGACCGTTGCCGCGCTGACCGCCATGGGCACCGCGCCGTCACAGCTCGAATATCACATTCGAGCGGCCCTCAATCTCGGTGTCAGCCGCGAAGAAATTGTCGAGATCATTCTGCAGATGGCTGTTTACGCTGGCGTTCCCGCCTTCATGAACGGCATCGCGACCGCCAAAAAGGCATTTGCTGCGCAGGATCAGGGCGAGGGCTCTGATTGATCCGTGACGGCTAGCTTTCGGGGGGAGTCCGAATCGTCAGCGTCGCTGGCCTGCTGCAGGGCCTCGATCGCGTTTGCGGCGCCGGCGACGTCCGAAACGCCCCATAGACCGTCGCGAAACCCATAGGACGTATAGCTCCGGTACCGATTGTTCGCGTCGGGACCGCTAGTGGTGGTGAACCGGTAGGACACGTTGCCAGTGCCATCCAGCTTTTCCTTGCGTTGAAGCTTTTTGATTTCGGAACCGGTCACGCTGTCCACCGAGATCGATCTGCCGGCGGTGATGATCAAGATGCGCCTGTTGGTGACGGCGTAGTAGGTTCGGCCCGCCCTGATGTAGTTGATCAGCATGGGGCTGGCGACCTTGGCGCCGTACAGGAGTCCTGCCGCGCCTGGGATGGCCATCAAGATTGGAAGACCGTAGTTGAGAATAAAGCCCGTCCAGGCGAGGCCGAAGAGTATCAATACGGTGCCAAGGATGGGGATGGCCAAATGAACCGTCGCGCTGGCCCATGGCGCGGGCCGGCCCTTCCAAACGATGTGCTCTTCCTCGTTGAGAACGGCGTCCTCGACGTAGGTCAGAACGGCGGCGTCCCTGCCAGTATTCACGGCCTTCACCTGGATTGTATCGCTGCGATATTCGCCATAATTGAGCCGACCCCTGACGGGCGCGTCAAACCGAAGTCGGGCAATGTCGCTAAGAGTCGATAGGGCCGGCGCAATCAAGACGGCGAACAGTCGGCCGGTTGCGCATGTCCTGTCCACAGCATCACCGGAGCTTGCTTCAGTGGACGAAAATCCATGAAGTGAAGAAACAACAAAAAGCGTTTCTAGCACCAAAGGCGCGTGCTATCGTTTGGCGGCGATATCTCCATGGGCTGGATCGGTGAATAGAGCAATGCTGATGAACCTACCGATGCGCTACGCTGTGGCATTTGCGGTGCTGTTGACGCCGGGTCTCGCTCAAGCGCAGGGCGATGACGAGTTGCCCGAACTCATCGGTGAGTGGCTCTGCGACCAGACCCCCCTGATGATGCGCGGAGAACCCACCGAGGCAAGACGCACGATCACGTTCGATGCGCAGGTCGGCGCCACCTACAGTGCCGTGATGGACTGGGAGATTGCCCGTGAACCGGGCGTTGCCGGCGATCAAGGGGGCCCGGCCTTTACCGGAACGGTCCTCATGGTTGGGGTAGTCGACTGGAACAACCGGACCCTTCACGGCGCCGCCGTCGGCGATGGTCACCTGCACTCCGCCGAACTCGTCGATGAGAACACGATGCGCGTGATCTTCGTTGAGTCCGGCGACAACGGCTTTGCGTTTCGTTCCACCTGTACGCGATCGGGCTGAGTTCTTGGGCCTCAGCCGCAGGCTGGGCGCCGTGCATCCGGAAATTCGGCGAACGTTCACCAACTCCCCGAATGAATGCCGCTTTGGCTTGTCGTGCCGAGAACCGAATTGAGAATTGGTGATCTATCACCGGATTCCGTCGCCGTGTTCCCAGTTCGAAAAATCGCGCTATGGTCTCTCCCATGACGCTTTTCGTCGCCTAGAGCAAATCGAGTATTTTCCGAGCTGGAAACGGCTCAAAAAAAATTTGTGAATTTGCTCTAACATGTTGATTAGAAGGGGATTCATGCCCTAAACCAAGCCGATAAAGCGACTCGGTTTAGGGCGATCCGGCTCTAGCCGAACGCAGAACGGCCTGGCGATTGATCGAAGGGCGGTCGTTTGAGGCAGCGGATTTTCAGGCCGATGGTCCGTCGGGCGCAGGCCGCGCGCACCGGCACGCCGGTCGATGTGGTCGCCGACACCAAGCTCGCGGTCGCCAAGGCCAACTTCAAGAAGCTGGTGGGCGAGGAGCTGGGCGACGAAGACGCGCGCCTCATGTCCGATACGGCCTTACACTAATGGGCTACGAAACCTCGGCTCACTCCTTTGCCTGGTCGCTTTACCATCTGGCCCGCAAACCTTCGCTCGCCGACCGGTTCCATCGTGAAGTGGATGGGGTCGAGATTTGC
>JBCCER010000190.1:0-8265 GCA_039030175.1 Pseudomonadota bacterium | reverse complement strand
TTCGAGCGGACGCGCCGGACAGGATCTGCGTTTGGCTCAGCGTTGCGTTGTAGGTCTTGTTCAGCCAATTCATCAGTTCGATGGCTGCCAACGAGTCGACACCGAGTTCGATCAATGGAATGTCAGGCTCGATTTCGCTAATATCCGCCCCAAGCACGAAGGCGATCTTCGAGCAAACCTCATGCTCGATGGTAGCTCGGTCGAGCTGAGCGCTAGAGGTGGCCTTTGTCTCATTGCCCACCAGATCGGCCCGCAAGACGAGATGTTCATAGAACTGGCGATGCCGATTCAGGCGCAGATAGCTGGCCCAGTTGGGCCGATCTAAACTGACGACCTCCGGATGCGCATCGGGATCCGCCAGTAGTTGTTCAAGCGTCGGTACAAGATCGCTGAATGAGACCGCACCGAAACCGCGCCCGGTATTGAGGTCCAGTTCTGCGAGATGCTGGGCTTGCGACAGGCGGCCGGCGCCTAACAGCACTGGTAAATCGATGGCAAGGGCTGTTAATCCCTCCGTCCGCCGCTGCCGCGCTAACTCGCCCAGCGCGGCATTCGAGGCGACATAGACCGCTTGGTTGACGTTGCCATGCAAGCCCGCGAGAGATGTGATCAGCACGAAATGCCTGAGATCGAGATCTTTCGATAGGCGGTGGAGGTTCCATGCGGCGTCGACCTTGATCTTCCAGGTCTCCAAACTCTCGCCGGTCACATCCGTGGAAGCCTCGGCCTTGTAGGTCGTGGCTGCATGGAAAATCCCGGCGATACTTGGCTCTTGGGCAAACAGAGCGCTGAGTGCATCCGGGTCGGTTACGTCCAATGCGATGGGGTCGATCCGGCAGTCCGGATACTCCGACCTCAGACCGTCGAGACGCAGCTGGTCTAACGCGCCTGCTTTGCCGGAGCGACTCGCAAGCAGAATACGCCCCACCCCTCTCTCGGCCATGAAGCGCGCTAGCGCCACGCCCAAGCCGCCCGTACCGCCAGTGATCAGCTGGGTCTCATCGCGCCCAAAGAGCGCATCCGGAATCGGCGAGACTGCTAGAGCCTGTTCGGCGTCAGACTCTGAGGGAGCAATTCCATCGGTCAGATCGACCACTAGTTTGCCGATGTGTTTTCCGGCGCTTAGCAAACGAAAAGCCTCGTGCGTGCGATAGGCCGGGAAGATCTGTGTTGGGGTAGTCTTCGCCTCGCCCTTCGACAGGCGCGTCAGGCAGGTCTCGATGAGACCTCGAACACGGTCCGGATGGGTTTCGTCCAGCATATCTAGATGAACGCTGTGGAAAGTGATGTTGTTCTTCAAAACCAGAAGGCCGAGCGACTGGTCTTCCAAGATGTCCCGCTTGCCAATCTCCACATGGCGTCCGGTCGGGGCAATGCAGTGCAATGTCTGCCGAAGACCCTCGCCCGAAATCGCGTTCAAGGTGACATCGACGCCCCGTCCGTCGGTCAGTCGCATAACTTCATCGACAAAGTTCTCGGGCGCGTGGGAATCGATGACCTTGGCGATCCCACAGGTCTCACGCAGATAATCTCGCCTGTCTTCGCTACCGGCAGAAGCGATCACATCGGCGCCAAGCTCCCTCGCGATATGAAGCGCAGCCTGCCCCACCCCGCCTGCGGCGGAATGGATCAAGACGGTTTCCCCTTCCCTGAGCCTTGCGGTGTCGTTCAGGGCATGCCAAGCCGTCGCGTAAGTGCTGAGGAATCCAGCAGCTTCCGGCTCGGGAACGGTATCCGGCCTTAAGAAAACACTTCGCGCATCAACGGCCGCTGTTTCACCGAACAGCGAACTGCGCCGCAATCCGACGTCACCGCTAAGCGAGATGCACACAACCTGGCTGCCGATCGCCAAATCCGGGTATTCCGATTGCGCATCGCGGCCAATCTCGACGATCTCGCCGCTGCACTCCATGCCGATCGCCAACTTGAAGCCATCGAGCAGACCCATCGCCAGCATCACGTCTTTGAAGTTCAATGAGACAAACCGAACTCGAAGCCGTACCTCGTGCGGTTTCAAGCTTTCGAGGTCGCTTCTGATCGGCCGCCAGAACAGCGTCGACAGCTGGCCAGGCCGTTCGATATCGAGCCGAAAATCGCCATTGGTTGGCGCCGACGGTGTCGTATCGTAAGCCCGCAGGCGCGGCACATGCCATTCCTGGCCATCGAACACGCGCTCAAACTCGGCGCCCAGGCCATCGTCGATCAGCTTGGCAACGGCCTGCCAGGCCGCGCCGCCCGAAACATCCTCTGCGATCGACAAGACCCAGATCCGAAGAGTTGGGTATTCATTGCGGGCGGCACGGGCAAATCCGCCAAGGGAAGATGGTGCAGCGCCAAATTCGTTCTTAACGACAAAAACCAAACCGGGAGGGTCGGTCCGTTCAGATACCTCGCGCAACAATTCACTTGCTCTCCGCAAATCGTTGCGATCGTCCACGACGATGCCGGCCGTCTTGAGACTGATGGCTTCTGGCCCTGTCCATGGAGCGGGAGCCCCGCCAGGAAAGAACACCGTGGTAACGCCGGTGCGTTGAGGTGCTGCTTCAACGGCACCTTCGGCTGTACCTGGTAGAGGCAACATCGTCTCCACAGTCAAGATACGGCCGCCCGGTGCGAGCCAATCCTGCAATGGTACTTGGTCGACGTTACCGATTGCGAAATCGAAACAAGCTCCTGGGGCTGTATTGGAAGTATCAGCGGCGTGAACACTCCCTGGCGCATCATTCGGCACCGGGGCGGTCATGACAATAAGGATGCGTGACGCCAAAGACCGCGGCGCTTCATGATCGGCGGCAATCGAGCTTAAGGCCTCGACGGCGAGGCCATTCTCCGAACAATCCAATATCCGGATAATTCCTGGATCCGAGCTTTCCGCCAACGCCGTCAGTATCATTTGAAGCCTCGACCGAACATCGAGATCTTCACCATCCGGCTCGTCGGGCAGAGCGACGATCTCCGGCTGCATGTCTGTATGGAACCCGGAAGTCAGCTTCACGCCGGCGGCTCCAAACCGTCTCAGCAATAAGCCGGTAATGCGCGCCAAGTGGCTTCCGTCGAGGCCCCACAGATCGAGGTCTCCGATGATCTCCTCGGCGTCCAAATTTGTCACGACGGCGCGGCAGAGAAGTTTGGCCGGTAGCTCAGAGGTTCCGCCGAAAGAAACGCGCTCTACTTGAAGCGGAGCCGCAAACCGGCTGTCCATGCCGCCAAGGACGGCTAGCGTTTGAAAACACCCGTCGAGTGCAACGGTCGTCACGGCCTCGCTATCGCGAAGAGCATCATCGACCGCGATCGTCGTAATCGCCTGGCAGCCGTCGATAGACATGTCTTGGATGCTGCGGAATGGCCCCGCGAGGTCGAGGCCGCCATGTCGGCTGAACAAGTCATAGAGGCGTCTTGTGTCGATTGCCTCGCTGGTCTCGGACGCAGCGGGTGCGATCGGCAACTCATGCTCGAGTTTTTCGTTCTCGATCTGGCAAGAAAAGGCGGAACTGCCATTGGATAGGAACCGGAAAACTTCCCCGTTCGTCACCCGCTCGATGGTGGTGGTCGAGCCGTCCTTGCCCAGCGGCAGCATCCTTTCGAAGCGAGCATCCGTTAGATCGGCGCCCTGCCCTAACGACAGTGCCATGGCGAGGAAACCTGCGCCTGGCATGACCGCATTGCCCTCGACCCTGTGGTCAGCGAGGTGCTGAAAGCGCTCGTCCGCCAACGATATATCGAACGTTGCACCATGTGCGTGGGCCGCCGATGACGGAGACGTCGGTTTCCAAGTACGACTGGGCACGGGCGTGCCATGGTCCCATGGCACCCTTGGCACGCTGACAAACCGTTTCGGCGGCTGGACGGCCGTCCAGTCAATATCGATGCCACTGACAAAGAGCTGGCCGAGGCAGTCGAGCAGCCATTCATCCGGTGACCCGCTCTTGCTACTTGCTGCTATCGCAGGGCGTCCAAGATTGGCGCCGAGATAGCCGGACAGCACCGGTCGGGGCGAAACCTCAAGACACAGATCAGTGTGAACGGTGGCGGCCAGGCAGGCGCCTTGAAAGTCGACTGGCTCGCCGATGTTACGAGCCCAATACTCGGCGCCCATATCGGCGCCATCGATCAATGCGCAGTTGCCGGCGACCGACGAGATCATCGCCGTTTGCCCATCGCGTGGCGTCAGTTTGCTCAATCGTTCGCGGACACGCGGCAGTATCTCTTCAACATGGTGGCTGTGATAGGCTCTGGGAATCGGTAGTCGCGTGCAGCGAATGCCGTTCGCCTTGCCATGATCCAGCAAACTGTCGATCGCATCACTATCGCCTGCCAAGGTCATCGCACCGGCGGCGTTGATCGCCGCAGTCACCGCTTTGCCCTCAAGCCCTAGTGCGGAGATGGTTTGCTCAGCCGCTTTGCGATCGGACGCCCAGGCCGCCATCGCGCCCGGTCGCATTGCCGCCTGAAGTTCAGCGCGAACATGGGTCAGGTAACACAGCTCCGCCAAGGTCAGGGCACCGCGGTGCCAGGCGGCCGCCATCTCGCCGGTGGAGTGGCCAATCACCAACTGGGGCGTTACCCCAACGGCCTGCAGCAGGCTCGCCATCGCAATTTGGGTCAAAATGATCGCCGGCAGGGTGACCTCGATGTCCTGCTGATCGGCCTCGCTCAAGCCGTTTGCCTGGCAAAGATCGTGATCCTTGATAAGCGATCGGCCCGAGGCCTCTGCGTAGAGGGCGTCGGCGTTATCCAGCGCCTGCCGATAGGGCTCAAACGTTGAGTAGTAGGCGCGGCCCATCTCAGCGCTATGGCTACCCTGGCCGCCAAACGCCATCAGGAGGCGCGGAACCGTGCCCGGTGCCTCGCCCTCAAGCGGCCGGATATCGGCGTTCGGCAGCGCGAGCCGTCGATGGCGGCGTTGCGGCAAAACGGCTGCAGCCCACCGCGCCGCCTCCTCACGTTCATCGGCGGGCAGGGTTGCGTAGGCGTCGGTGACTACATCAAGCCCCTTGCGGTAATGAGCGCTTAGCGGCAGGACCGCGGTCGGCCCGGCGTCGTCCGCGACAGGCGTTTGCTCCCGTCCATGGGCCGGGGCCAACAGGGCAAAGGCATTGGCACCGCCAAACCCATAACTGCACACCGCGATCACGGGTTCTTCTCCACTTTCCGGCGCGGGCAGCGGTTCTGTCGCAGTTGGAACCCGAATTCTCAGCGCCTCTGCGTCGATACGGGAAGAAAGCTGGTTGTGGTTGGCGGTCGGCACCAGTTGTCGGTGGTGTAAACACAGCGCGGCCTTACAGAGACCGACAATGCCTGCGGCTGTCTCCAGGTGTCCGACATGCCCCTTGGCTGAACCGATCGGCAAGGATTCTCGGCGCGCGCCCACGAGTGACGATGCAATCGACGCCGCCTCGATCGGGTCCCCGACGGGTGTACCTGTTCCGTGAGCTTCGACGTAAACAACCGACTCCGGAGCCGTTCCGGTCGATTCCAGGACCTCCGCAAAAAGGCGGGCTTGGCCATCGGCGTTGGGAATGCTGAGACTGGCTGTGTGGCCGTCCTCATTGGTTCCGCTACCCAGAATCCTGGCGTAGACGCGGGAGAGCCAGGGCTCGTCTTCCCCTGCCGACCGCAGAACGATGGCGCCACACCCCTCGCCCCGAGCGAAGCCGTCGGCCGACTCATCGAACGGGGCAGAAATACCCCGCGGCGACAGCATCGTCGCCTGTGAGAACCCAATGAACGGCGACGGCCCAAGCATCGTGTTAACGCCGATTACGATCGCAAGTTCGCACGTGCCGCTGGTCAGCGCTGCGGCCGCCAAGTCGAGGGCCGACATGGCCGATGAGCAGGCGGTATCGATCATCAAGCTCGGTCCGTCGACGTCCAGCACGTAGGACAGCCGGTTTGCCATCAGCGCCAGCGAGTTCCCTGTCATGGTATTGGGCGTCATGCTGGGCAGATCGTTGAACGCCAAGGCCATGTGTTCGGCCATGCCCGATCCGACATAGACGCCGACCTTGCGACCCTTTAGCCGCTGAGGGTTGAGGCCGGCATCGTGCAAAGCCTCGTGCGCGACCTCCAAGACCAGCCTCTGCTGTGGGTCCATTTCCGCCGCCTCGCGTTTGGAGATGCGGAAGAAGCCATGGTCGAAACGGTCGATATCGCGCAGCCAGCCCCCGTTGAAGGTAACCGATTTACCCGGTCTGCCCGCCTCGCCGAGATAGTCTGCGGGGTTCCAGCCTCGCTCAGGCATGGGACCTAATGCGGACTCGTGACTTGAAATCAAATGCCAGAAGGATCGCGCGTCATTCGCGCCGCCTGGGAAGCGACAACCGATCCCTAAAATTTCTAGATCCATGACTTTGCGCCCTTTGTACGCCAAATAATCTCCTCAAAATAATACCTACGGATCGTACGAATATAAAGAGTTGTAGTCCGGTTAGAAACAGACCTACACAGGACCGTTCCGAGTTTGGGGGGTTAAGCCGCGAGAAGGGCGGTATCGAGAGTACCGTTGATGTCAGCGGCGCGGACCTGCAGCAGTTTGTAAGCTCCCCGTTCGGACCATCGCAGATTCGATGATCGCGCCATGCGGTTGTTGACGATGAACTTAGCTCCGCTCTCAACCAGAGAAGTTGGCTTTGTCACAGGAACGAAGCGTCCGAAAAAGTTTCCCAGAAGCCGGCCGCACGTCACTTGCCCCCCGCGGCTGACCGCCAGTGGTTTATGGCTTGTGCTCTGTGTCTACGGAGTGTTTGGCGGGAGATCAGATGGCGCTGGGTGTTGAAGGTGTTGTAGGCCGCAGAACGCCCCAAAACGAACCGAGAGTTCGAATCTTGACCAGAAACTCTTCAATATCAAAGACTTGGTGGCGGAGGGACCGGGATTCGAACCCGGGCATCAAGTTTCCTCGATGGACGGTTTAGCAAACCGTTGGTTTCAGCCACTCACCCACCCCTCCGCAGGAGCGGTGCGCCGGCAAGGGCGCGACCTGGCTCACCGGCGTTCTAGCGGCGCGCGGCGTTGCTTGTCAATCGCCGGCTGACGTGGCCTCGCCCCGTTTTCGTTGGTAGGGCTCGCGATCGCTGGGGACCCTCATGCCGCGTTGAACGGCCGGGCGCGCGCCGACATCTTCGAGCCACCGATCGATATGGGGAAACCGGCTCCAGTCGAGCTCGTCGTCGCGCAGCTTGCGCGTGTTCCTGACCCAGTCGAAGGCGGCGATATCGGCGATGGAGTAATTGCCGCCCAGATAGGGCGCTTCCCCGAGCCTTGTGTTCATCACGGTCAACAAGCGCTGCATCTCCTGATCGAAACGGTCTATGGCATAGGGAATCTCGTCCTTTGCCATGCGGGCGAAGTGGTAGTACTGGCCGAACATCGGTCCCAATCCAGACATCTGCCACATCAGCCATTGCAGCACGTCGGTGCGTCCTACCCCGGCGTTCGGCAACAGCCGGCCGGTTTTTTCCGCCAAATAGATCAGGATGGCGCCGGACTCGAAGATTTTGCGTGGTCCCCCGTCGAGTTCGTGATCGACAATGGCAGGGACTTTGTTGTTCGGGCTGATCGCAAGGAAGTCCGGCTCATGTTGCTCGCCAGCGCCGATGTCAACCAGGTGGACCCTATAGGCCAGGCCGGTCTCCTCCAACATGATGGAGATCTTCCGGCTGTTCAGGGTCCCCCATGTAAAAAGATCGATCATGGGTTCTCGAAGACTGGAGGCAATCGCTAAGCCTCGGCCTGTTTGACGGTTTTCGGCAGATTAAGCTTGATGTGCAGTTCACGCAGCCGCTCTTCCTCCACCGAGGCCGGGGCATGCATCATCAGATCCTCGGCCCGCTGGTTCATCGGGAAGGTGATGACCTCGCGCAAGTTCGGCTCGTCGGCCAACAGCATGACGATGCGATCGATCCCAGGCGCCGAGCCGCCATGGGGCGGGGCGCCGTAGCGCATGGCCGACAGCATGCCGCCGAATTTCTCCTCCAGCACTGCCCCGTCGTACCCTGCGATGGCGAAGGCCTTGATCATGATCTCAGGCTTGTGGTTTCGGATCGCGCCCGAGGACAATTCCACCCCGTTGCAGACGATATCGTATTGATAAGCCAGGACCGACAGCGGATCCTGCGTCTCCAGCGCCTCCAAGCCGCCTTGCGGCATCGAGAACGGGTTGTGCGAGAAGTCGATGCGGCCGGTGTCCTCGTCCATCTCGTACATCGGATAGTCGACGATCCAGCAAAAGGCGAACCGGTCCACGTCGACGACGCCCATGTCTTC
>JBCCER010000189.1:0-8307 GCA_039030175.1 Pseudomonadota bacterium | reverse complement strand
CTGAATGGCGCCGGCGTCTTCCAGGTCGCATAGGGCATCGTCCAACGCGATCTTCAGCGTGTCCGCGTCCTCGTTCACGCCAATGCCAAGTCCGCGCCCCAGAACGGAATAGTCGTCGCTGGTCAATTGCGGGCCGAACAGTACGAGCTGTTCGGGCGCGACCACGGTCGACCAGGTCCAGCTTGGTGCGGCGGCAAGGCCGGCATCGACATCGCCGTTCGCGACCGCCACGGTCAAGGCGTCGGTGCTGTCGAAGTCCACCAGGCTGGCGCCGGGGATAAGCCCAGCGGCGAGAATTCCGTTCACCGTGCTGCCCTGTACGCCGATCGTCGCGCCATCCAGTTGGGCGGCGACCTCGTCCACCGTGGACGGATTGCCGTCCGCCAGGTCGCTTCCCGCACCGACCGCAAAGGAAACCGCGAGCTGCATATAGGGCCGGGTGAAGTCGACCAACACCTCACGCTCTGCCGTGATCGCGATGCCTGAGATAAAGGCGTCGACCTCACCATCGGCCACTGCATGCATCATCGCCGGCCAGGTCATGCGCTCAATCGTGCAGGTGTACCCAAGATGCGCACATACCAGTTCGACAAGCTCGATATCGAAGCCGACTAGCGCACCGTTCGGGTCGGTTTCCGACCAGGGCGCATAAGTCCCCTCGGTAGCCCAGGTAACTTCTGTCTGGGCGTTGGACGGTAGGGCGGCCGTCATGGCGAGGCCAACCACGGCAACAGCTCCGGCAGCAGTAAATGAGCGTAATGGCATGGCTTCGTCCTTCATCGGCAGCGGAAGAAATCGTCGGTTAAAAGATGCCAAGTGGGCGCCGATGGATCAACCGTCAGGTGTGTTGGGGCGCGCGATCACAACGGGCAGAGCTCAAAAGCCGCGCTGATAGCCTGCGCTTGGTGATCTAGGATACAAAATGCTAGGAAATGGGGCTGGAAACTGAGGCTACGAGCGTACAGATCTAGCGCAGGGAAAACTGGTGTCACGGTCACTATCTGACCGGGCCGTCTTTACTGCATCATTCACGTAAAGAGCGCAGATGAAACAACAACCACGAGCGCCGCATGCGGGACTGCGTTGGCCGGACGACTATCGGAGTCTGCTGCCCGCGATTCAGGATCAATGGGCGTTTCGTGAAGATATCTATCTGAGCCGCAAGCTAAGCGGCGGCAAATCGGGAGCCTTGGTTTATGCCGCCGATATCGCGGGTAAGGATTTCACCGGCCAAGCCATCCTCAAATTCGACCTTGCGCCCGAGGATGAAGATCAATGGCCGAGCGAGTCGGACCGCCATGTCGAGGCCTACGAGGTCGCGCCGGAATTCGCCGCTAGCCATCTTCCCAAACTGCTGCATGCGCTGCGCGAGGGCGAGAAGGTGGCCGTGTTGTCGACTATCGCCGGGCGTGGCTTGGAATATGCCGAACCCTGGGTCGACTGCGACTTTGACGGACAGCTGAAATCCATCCGGCTGCTGTCCGATGATCTTTTGGAGGAGTGGAATCGCGACTACACCCTGTCCAAGCGCATGTACACGCCCCAGGAACTGCTAAGAAGCTGGCTGGGCGATCGTCTGGACCCGCCGCGAAGTCGACTTGACGAACTGCTTTCAGAAGCGTGCGGCGTTACGCCGACCGAGCTCAGCTTTACGTTCGAAGGCCACTGGTATCCAAATCCGCTCGTTTTTGCCACCATGACTCAGGATCTGCCTGACAGACTGCGCCTACGCGCTGTCAGCGGTCATAGTCATGGTGATTTGCACGGCCAGAACATTCTTGTCGGTCGCGGCACGTTGGACAAGCCAGACTACTATCTGATCGATCTGGCAGCCTACGAGTCCGACCAGTTTTTGTTTTTTGATCACGCCTATTTCGAGCTTGCCTATCTACTTCGTTCGCGCCAGGCCGCAACACCGCAAAACTGGGATGCCATTCTCGATCGTCTCAGCCATTTTCATCATCAGAAGGAGGGGGCAGGCCTCAAGGCGGATGATCTTGGCCCCGTCGAAATCATCCTAGCGATGCGCCGTGCGGCGATGAACTGGGTAGACCGGCACGAGAGCCACCGGCTGTCTTACATGGAAAGCCAATATCTGTTGGCGCGCGTGGCTGCGGCCCTCAATTTCGCCAACAAGCGTATTTCCGACGAAACGCGCAGCATGGCCATTCTCTACGGCGCCTCATGCCTGCTCGACTATCTGAAGCTGAACAACGTGGACTGGCCAAGGCACGGCCCGCGATTCAAGCTGTCCTCTCGGGACGACATGCCGGAATTCGCGATCGCCTCGTCAACCGGTCTGCCTGCGCAGGACGGAAAGCCGGAAAAGTCTAGTCCCGAAACTGGCTTGTCGCTGGAAAAGCCGGCAATCGCCGTATTGGCGTTCGACAATTTGAGTGATGAGTCTGACCAGGAGTATTTCGCCGATGGGATCGCGGACGAGGTCATCACCGAGCTCTCCCATATCGACTGGCTGACGGTCATCTCAAGAGGATCAACGTTCAGCTATCGTGGCCAGTCGGTCGATGCCAAGCAGATTAGCAGGGAACTCGGTGCGCAATATGTTGTCGAAGGCACCGTACGCAAATCGGGCGATCGCATCAGGGTCAATGTTCGGCTCGTCGATGCGCGCAGTGGTCACAGTGTTTGGGCCGATCGCTTTGACGGGCAGTTGGAGGACATCTTTAGGCTGCAGGAAGACATAGCTGAGGCGATCGCCGGCAACATTGACGGCGAAGTCAGAACGGTCGAGCGGGAAAGAGCCCGGCGTAAGGCGAGTACGATCACCCTTTGGGATAAGTTGCAACGCGGTCTGTGGCATTTTCACCGGGTGACCGACGAGGATCGAGAGGCCGCGATTCGATATTTCGACGAGGTCAACCAGCATGGGCGGGGACTGTCGACAGCGCACGCGGCACTGGCGCTGGTTTACACCCGCAAGATGCTCCTCGTCGACGTGGAGTCTTCTGATGAGGACCTTGAGCGTGGCTGGGAGCACGCTACAAAAGCGGTTGCGCTTGACCAGAATGATAGCTTCGCTCACGTGGCGATGGCTCGCGTTTACATGCTTCAGCTTCGCTATGAATCGGGGTTGGAGGAGGCGGAGACCGCGATTGCGCTCAATCCCAGTTCGTCGTTCGCACATTTTGTGCTAGGGGCGGCGCTTGCCGCCAGCGCGCGCGCGAGCGAGGCGGTTCCGGTTTTGGAACGCTCGATACAGCTTAGCCCGAGAGGGCCGTTTTTGAAGGCCAAACAAGTGGTAAAGGCCTTTTGCCACTACTTCCTCGGCGAGCTGGACGAGGCGGAACGTTTGGCTCGCGCCGGATTGGGGGGGCCGGGCCTTGGTCCTTTTGGTCATACTGTCCTCTGCGCCACCTTGGTTAGGCAAAACCGATTGGACGACGCACGAAAGATCATGGCGACTATCCTTGCCACGAACCCCGATTTCGATACCGCACAATTCAATGGTTGCTGGCGAGAAGTCACACCGGTCTACACGGATGCGATCGTCTCCGATCTACGCAAGGCAGGCCTGCCCTAATAGGCCCCTCAGGGCAGCCCGACTGAATCACGGATCACAGGGTTCGGTAGTAGTAGACGCTTGGAATGGACGGGCCAAAGCCCGCTTTTTCGTAGGCCCTGCGCGCCGAGGCATGGCTGGCGTCGCCGCCGGTCCCCACCGTCGCCACCCGCATGCCGGCCCGCTTCATCCGGTCGAGCACGTAGCGATACATCCAGGTTCCGATGCCATTGCCTTGATGGTCCGGATGGACGGCGTTGAGATCGACTTCGCCGATGGATGTCTTTTCGTTCATCGATAAGGCGCAAAAGGCGACGATGTGCGACCCGCGTTCGACAACGTACATCTCCTGTGACGCATCGGCCCGGCAAATGGCGTCGAGGTAGTCGGCCTGGGAACGCTCGTCGGCGGCAATGGCGATTGGCGCTATTTCTTTGCCGACAATCTCACGGAATGAGCGAAAGACCGGCGCAAAGGCGGCGATACGGATCTGGTGAAGCGCGGGCAGGTCGCCCGGTTCGAAAGGCCGGATCGTGTAATCGTCGGTCACGCTAGCGCTCCCATCTCGCGGTCTCAAACTTGTGACATGCGGCGGCCTCGAAGCAGATCGCGTCGACCCCTGCCCCGATTGGGGGCGGAATCGCTGGGATATCGGGCCCAAAACCCCGCATCGCGATGGCCAATTGAAGGCGTCCCAGTCTAGATGGGGGGCTTTGACACGACATCGGGCGCTTGACGCCGGTCGGCCATGCATACACATGACGATTTCGCTCAGCCAGCTTTCGGTTATGCTAGTTGACTGGCATCACGAGGCGTGCGCGCTAAGCGGGCGCTCGAAAGGGACGGGTTTTATGCCGATCAAGGTTCCGGATAATCTGCCGGCGCAAACCGCGCTGGAGGATGAAGGGGTTCTGCTGATCACGGAAGGGGCGGCGCTGCGCCAAGATGTGCGCCCGCTTCAGATCGCGCTGTTGAACCTCATGCCGGAGAAGATCAAGACCGAGACCCAGCTGTCTCGCTTGCTGGGTGCAACGCCCCTGCAGATCGAACTGACGCTGGTGACCACGTCCAGCTATTCGCCGCGAAACACCTCGGCTGAGCACATGCTAGCCTTCTACCAGCCTTGGGAGGAGGTGCGAGGCCGCAAGTTTGACGGGCTGATCATCACTGGCGCGCCGATCGAGACCTTGCCGTTCCAGGATGTCGTCTATTGGCGCGAACTGACCAAGATTCTCGACTGGTCGCAGACCCATGTGCAGGAGACTTACAATATCTGCTGGGGCGCCCAGGCGGCGTTGCAGCATTTCCACGGTGTTCCCAAACACGAACTGCCGGCCAAGCAGTTTGGCGTTTTCCGCCATCATGTGCGTGGCGGGCGGGATGGCTTGCTGCGCGGCTTCAGCGAGGACATAGCGGTCCCCGTCAGCCGTCATACCGAGGTGCGGCGGGAGGACTTGCCGGAAAGCGCTGCGCTGAAGGTTCTTTTGGAATCTGACGAGACCGGTATTTGCCTGATCCGCGACGAACCGCGACGCCAGACCTACATGTTCAACCATCTGGAATATGACACCCACACCTTAGCGGACGAATATCACCGCGATGTGGCTGCCGGCGCGGCGATCGATCTGCCTGCCAACTATTTCCCCGATGACGATCCGGCCAAGACGCCGGTCAATCGCTGGCGGGCTCATGGCAGCTTGCTGATCGCCAACTGGATCAACGATCTCTACCAATCGACGTCGTTCGAGTTGGCCAATATTCCCGAACAAAGGCGGCGGGCGAGGTAGCTCTCTCTCTTTAGGGTCGGGTCCTGCTTAGACCGTTTTCGCAGGATCGACCGCTACTGTGCCAGGGTCATTTCAAGCGCCGCGGGTAGTGCGCGCTCAGTCAACCTGCGACCGGACCCACTCGATGACCTCATCGCGCGCGGTATTCGTCCCAGCATCGTTCGGGTAGACGATATGGTACCCGCCCCGATCCACTTCTGTCTCCCGCCAGACTTCCACGATATTGCCCTTGCCGACATCGTCTTCTACCAGCAGGTGCGGGGCCAGCGCGACGCCCTGCCCGTTGGCTGCCGCGTCGATGGCCAGGGCCGCTTGGTTGAACTGCAATATCCGGCGTTTCGCCTTAAGCCCTGCCTTCGCAAATAGCTTCTCCCAAAAGAAGTGGCCATCCTGAATAAGGTGAAGCGGGGCGAACGCCTCAATATCGTTGATCTCACCGACCTCGGCTGCGTAGGCAGGGCTGCAAACGGCCCTTAGGTCGATTGGAGCAAGAGGCGTGACATTTAGTCCTTTTCCAAAGGGCGCGCGGCCGATCCGTATGGCGAGATCCACGCCGTCTGACTTGAAGTCCGAAAGCTCTGCCGTGGCATCGGTATGCAGTTCTATTTCAGGGTGAGAGCGCGTGAATTCAGCCAGCCGCGGCACTAGCCATTTGGCTGCCATGGACGGTGTGACGCTAAGGGTCACGCGCTTGCTTGCCGGCCGCAGTTCCGACGTTGCGTCATCGATAATCGAAAGGGCGCGATGGACGGCGCCATGGTAGCGTTGGCCAATTGCAGTCAACGCCAACCCACGCGCCTGGCGGCGGAACAGCTTGTGACCTAAATCGGCCTCCAGCCTTCGGACCTGCTGCGCCACGGCTCCTTGGGTCAGGTGCAACTCGCCCGCGGCAAGACGAAAGTTCAGGTGACGCGCGGCGGCATCGAACATTCGCAAGGCATTCAGGTTCGGCATTCTCACGGTTATGGTCCGCGAACAGACAGTAGATTTTCTCTACTCTGACGCGACAAGAGATGACTGGTCAAGAGCCCTAAGCTTAGCCATGTTCGCGGCCGTTTATGAAATTGAGGTAAATTGATGACAATCTCTAAAGTGGCTATCATTTCAGATGGCGATAGCAAGTCAGGCAGGGACGCCGCGTGGCAGTTGTCTTCGGATGGTTTCGAAATTGCAGTACTGTCCTCGTCGAATGCGGGGGAGACGCTGGCGCGCGATCTGAATGGGATCAGCGTTTCCGGGGCAAAGCGCTCGGCTTCGAGCGTTCGGAACTTGGTCGATCTTGCGCTGGACCGTTGGGGCCGGGTGGATGCGTTGATCAACTCGGCCGATTGCCGTCCGGCAGCGTCGGTCGGGGTGGATAGCGAACGCCACCTGCATTCGATCATGGACACCTATCTGATGAACATTGTCCGGCCCACGCGCGTTCTGGCTCCTGTTATGAGCGATCTGGGCGGCGGTACAATCGTAAATATAGTGAACCTGGACGAGGTCAACGCGACCATTCTGGCGCCCGCCCTGGATGTGTTCCGCAACGCGATGGTCAATTTCTTTAACTTGGTCGATCAGCGGTATGGCGCGGCTGACATAAAGATGGCGAACGTCATTTCCGATGCCGTTGTCGGCCAGCCGGAGGGTGAAGAATGCGGCGGTAGCATGCCGATTTGGCGCTATCGGCGGGACGAAGAGATATCGCCGCTGGTTACCTGTCTCGTGACCGACCCGACACACAGTGTCAGCGATAAATCAGTCTTCGACGGCCGGCTCGGCTCTCCCTATAGTGTTGCCGCTTGAACGACGCGCCCCCGCGTCGGCGGAATACTGGACCTTGATTGACGTATGAGTTCGCAGAAAGTTGCGCTTGTCACAGCGGGCGGCAGCGGCATGGGCGCGGATGCCGCGCGACGGCTGGCCTCTAACGGGTATGGCGTCGCCATCCTGTCCTCTTCCGGCAAGGGAGAGGTGCTTGCCGGTGAGCTTGGCGGTGTTGGCATTACCGGCTCAAATCACTCTGGCGACGATCTGAAAAAGCTGGTCGACGCAGCCATGGATCGCTGGGGAAGGATTGACGTGCTGGTCAATTCGGCCGGCCATGGTCCGAAAGGCCCGGTGCTGGAGATCAGCGACGAGGATTGGCACAAAGGCATGGAGGTATACTTCCTCAACGTCGTACGGCCGACTAGGCTGGTGACGCCGATCATGGTCGGCCAGGGCGGCGGGTCGATCGTCAATATCTCGACCTTTGCCGCCTTTGAGCCTGACCCGCTGTTTCCCACCTCAGGCGTCTTCAGGGCCGGCCTTGCCAGCTTCACCAAGCTATTCGCCGACAAGTACGCCGCCGACAATGTGCGCATGAACAACGTCCTGCCAGGCTTCATCGACAGCCTGCCGGAGACCGAGGAACGGCGCGACCGCATCCCCATGGGCCGCTACGGCAAGGCCGCCGAAGTCTCCTCGTTGATCGCGTACCTGGCCTCGGACGATGCCGCCTACATCACCGGCCAAAACATTCGCATCGATGGCAGCATCACGCGCTCGGTCTAAGCAGGCACGTCAAAGGCTCGTGCACCCCTTCTGCGCACCCTGATTTCCGGCTACGTTCTCTCGACTCGAACAACTCGGCGGGAGACGAAGAATGGAACTCGGCAATTTCTCGGTCAGCTTAGCGGTTAAGGATCTAGCCGCCTCGCAAGCGTTTTACGAAAAACTCGGCTTCGAGGTCTTCGGCGGGGTGGCCGAGCAGGGCTGGCTGATCATGAAAAGCCCAAGCTGCGTGATCGGCCTGTTCCAGGGCATGTTCGAAAAGAACACGCTGACCTTCAATCCCGGCTGGGATTCATCAGGACAGACGCTCGAGAGCTTCACCGATGTGCGAGAGATCCAAAAGAAGCTTAAGGCTGATGGCGTCGAATTGGTCAGCGAGGCGGACGAGACGACCACTGGCCCGGCAAGCTGCATCGTGATCGATCCCGACGGCAATCCGATCTTGATCGACCAGCATGT
>JBCCER010000188.1:0-8348 GCA_039030175.1 Pseudomonadota bacterium | reverse complement strand
GGCTGCGGCGCCGAGCCGCCAGCTATTCTTCGTCCCCATTATCCAATCTCCTAAGTCGCGATTCCCGGGCCGTCCGGAACTATTTCCGGCTTCGATCCCCTTGGTGTTTGCGTATCTAGTTGTCGCCTGCGATGTCGCCAACGATGTAGCCGGCGGCGCCACCGATCAGACCAGCGCCGACAACTTGGCCGAACGAGCCGCCGCTCACCAGGCCAACACCGGTACCAAGGGCAGCGCCCGTCACCGCACCGGCGGTCTCGTCGTTTGTTGACTGGCAGGCGGCCAGCGCCGTTACCGCAACGCCAAGCGCGCAAATTTGCAAAATCCTCATGATAACCTCTCCGCCTTCCCCCGACATTGATCAGGTAATGTGAAACAACTGAGTTAGCATAGCGGCTTGAAACCGCAAGCGAAACCCTTCCTGAAGTTAGACATAGCTGGGCTCTGATAGCGCTGGAACTACCCGGAGATAGCCACCGCGTGCCGGCAGCTCCGACAGATCATCTTGGGCGATCGCACTGGGCGCAATTGCGGCCGCCAGCAAAGCGGTAACCGGGACGATATCGCGAGTCATGATTTGGGAGTCTCCATTAGGTTGATTGGTCTTCTGATGGACCATGACATTGCCAAACTCGCACAATATTCGTCGCATACCGACAGGAATATCGCGTCGGGCGAGCAAGTCGGTGGCTAGTGATGGCATTACGGTTTTCTGAGGGGTGTGAAGCCTCGACTGGCGAGCTGTAATCCCGTAAAGCCACTGGCCAGTGGACGGCCTGCAGAGGCCGCCAACACAAACCCGACGCCGCCAGAGAAGACGGCGCGTGGTTGAGGCGTTTGGGATTCTTCGGGGAGGCAGGAAATGGCACTTATCGGATTTGTTGGGCTGGGGAACATGGGCGGACCCATGGCCGCCAACTTGGTCAAGGCCGGCCACAAGGTGCGAGGCTACGATCTATCCAAGAAAAATCTGGCAAAGGCGGCCGACGCTGGCGTCGAAGCGACGGCATCGGTGGCGGAAGCCGTGGAAGGCGCCGACACGATCTTCACAATGCTGCCCGAAGGGGCGGCAGTCCGCTCCGTCTATCAGGGGGCGGGAGGCGTCTTCGCTGTGGCGGCGGCGGGTGCCCTGCTGGTCGATTGTTCGACGATCGACGTGAACGCCGCCAGAGCTGTTGCAGCGGCCGCAGAGCGAGCCGGCCTTGATATGCTTGACGCGCCCGTTTCAGGCGGTGTCGGCGGTGCGGAGGCCGGCACGTTGACGTTCATGGTCGGCGGTCCCGCCGATGCCTTCGATCGCGTGAAGCCCCTGCTGGCAGCCATGGGCCGAACCATGGTCCATGCGGGCGACCCTGGGGCGGGGCAGGCGGCCAAGATCTGCAACAATATGATCCTGGGCATCTCCATGATTGGCGTCTCGGAGGCGTTTGCGCTTGGCGACAAGTTGGGCCTCGATCGGCAAAAGCTCTACGACATTGCCTCGCAAAGCTCGGGCCAATGCTGGTCCTTGACTAAGTACTGTCCTGTTCCTGGACCCTTGTCAGAGTCGCCTGCCAACCGCGAATACAAGCCAGGCTTCACGGCGGCGATGATGCTGAAGGACTTGCGCTTGGCTCAGGGTGCAGCAGCGTCAGCGGGGGCGGCGACGCCTTTGGGTGCTGAGGCCGCGGCCCTTTACGCGCTGTTCTGCAATGCTGGCAATGATCAGACCGACTTCTCGGGCATTTTCAAGATGCTGTCTGGAGATCGCGAATGATACCGCAAAGGCCGTCGGTCTAGGGCCGCCAGCAGTCTCGAAAGGAGTCGGCAGCGCGCGTCAGAAAAACGCGTTCAGTCCGGTTTGCGCTCTTCCCAGGATCAGCGCATGTACGTCATGCGTGCCCTCATAGGTGTTCACCGCTTCCAAATTCATCGCGTGGCGGATGACGTGGTACTCGTCGGCCACGCCATTGCCGCCATGCATGTCGCGGGCGGTGCGGGCGATGTCCAATGCCTTGCCGCAATTGTTGCGCTTGAGAAGTGAGATCGCTTCCGGCGGCGCTGTACCGGCATCCTTCATCCGCCCCAGCTGCAGCGCGGCGTGCAGTCCCAGCGTAATCTCGGTCTGCATGTCGGCCAGCTTCTTTTGAATGAGTTGGGCCTGGGCGAGAGGCCGGCCAAACATCTCACGGTCGAGCGTGTATTGTCTCGCCGCATGCCAGCAGAATTCGGCCGCACCCATTGAGCCCCAGGCGATGCCGTAGCGGGCATTGTTGAGGCAACTAAACGGCCCTTTGAGACCCGTGACGCCTGGCAGCAGGTGATCGTCCGGCACGAAGACCTCGTCCATGACGATCTCGCCGGTGACCGAGGCTCGCAGTGAGAATTTGCCTTCGATCTTTGGTGCCGTCAGGCCGTCCATGCCCTTGTCGAGAACAAACCCCCGGATGACGCCCTCATCGTCCTTGGCCCAGACAACGAAGACATCCGCGATGGTGGAGTTCGTGATCCACATCTTGGCGCCGCTCAACTTATAGCCGCCATCGACCTTGCGGGCGCGCGTCTTCATCGAGCCCGGATCTGAACCCGCATCGGGTTCGGTCAGGCCGAAACAGCCGACCCACTCGCCCGTCGCCAGCTTGGGCAGATATTTCTGGCGCTGCTGCTCGCTGCCGAAAGCATAGATCGGGTACATCACCAAAGAGGACTGTACCGACATGGCGGATCGATAGCCGCTGTCGACCCGCTCAACCTCGCGCGCCACTAGGCCGTAGCAGACGTAGTTGACGCCGGCGCAGCCATAACCGTCGATGGTGGAGCCAAGAAAGCCCAACTCGCCCATCTCGTTCATGATCTCGCGGTGGAAGATTTCGTGCCGGTTCGCCTCCAACACGCGGGGCATCAGCTTTTCTTGGCAATAGTCGTGAGCCGCGTCGCGGACCATGCGCTCTTCCTCGGTCAGCAGCCCCTCCAAATTGAGGGGGTCTTGCCAATTAAACGAGGGGCGCAGGGCTGTGGGCTTGGTATCGGCAGCGGCGGCGGTCATGGTCATGGTCTTGCAATCCTGGGTCGGCCCCGCAAACAGCGGGAGATCATCGCATCTAGCTTTGCGCCCCATACAGCATAGCACGGGTGCGCGTCGCAAGCTTCGCTGGACGGACGTTAGAAGTGGATGAAATAGATCTCATTGGCCAGAATGAAGTAGATCATGACCCCTAACACATCGTTACTGGTGGTGATGAACACGCCTGTCGCTGCGGCAGGATCGATGCCGGCGCGCTTCAGCGCCATTGGTACGAATGTACCGACCAGCGCCGCAATGACGATCACCGCCAGCAGAGAAAACGAAACCGCTATGGCGAGATGCAGCGGCTGCTCTATCTCGAGAAAAGGCGTGGCAATCGCGATCAGAATTGCAAGGATCGCACCGGCGACCAAACCATTCACAACAGATCCTCCCAATTCACGGAAAAACCGCCAATCGAGTTCGCGCGCCCAGATCGATCCTGTGGCCAGCGCCTGAACGGTGACCGCCGACGCCTGCAGGCCGGCATTGCCTGCCAGCGAGATCACGACCGGGATAAAGGCGGCGACAATGGCCGCCCGTTCCAGCTCGTCTTCGTAGGCGCCAACAATGATGGCGGCCATAGTTGCCCCAACGAGACCGGCCAGCAGCCACGGCAACCGCCCTTTGACGATTTGAGTAATCGGATCGCTGGGTTTGCCGTCGACGGGCAGTTTGTTGATCAAGCTTAAATCCTCGGTCGCCTCGTCATGCATGATCCGTTGAAGCTGGCGGACGCCGATCTGCCCGATCAACCGTCCATCATTGTCGACGACTGGCACCGAGTTCAGATTCTCGTGGGCGGTGAGGCGTGTGATGTTTTCCTGGTCCGTTTCGGCCGAGACGACCGAAACCCCGCTGCTCATCACATCGCCCAAAAGCGCGTCCGACGGAAGGAGTAGCAGTCGCTTCAATCTGACGGTTCCGATCGGTCGCTGGTTGTCATCGATGACCGTGATGTCGTCCAGCCGACGGATTGTTTCTGCATGTTCGCGTACTTCAGCGATCGCGTCCTCGACGGTCCGATCGGCCGTCAGCGCCAACAATTGACGGCTCATCACCCGTCCGACAGTGTCCTTGGGTTGTTGCAGGCGGTTCGACAACGCGTCGGCGTGTTCGAGGTGTGGGATCAGCTGCTGCTGAATCTCGCTGGGAAGCTCGTTGAGAGTGTCCGCGGCCTCGTCGACGGGCATCCTGTCGAGAATTTCGCGCAGCCGTTCGACTGTCGAGTCCTGGGTAAGAAGGGCGCGGTACTCGGGCTTCAACTCCGCCAGCACCGCGGCGGACTTTCCAACCTCCATCCAGCTAAACAGGCGGCTGGCGCTTTTCAGCGGAAGCTCAACCAACAACTCAAAAAATGCCTCTATAGGCCAGGCATTCAATGTCGTTTTGAGCGTGTCTTGATCGCCAGCCGCGATTAGGCGGGTGACCTCGTCAAGCTTGGTTGCGTCAACGTAACTTCCGTGGCGGGGGGCGATCACCTTGGAGCGCCGCCGGCTTTTGGGCTGGGAGGCCTCCGTCATCGAACGACTTTGAGAAGGGGCATTGATGGAAAGATTGGAGGTTTTTTGAATTGAGGTAAGACGGCGATGTTGGCGCGAGTCCGGCAAGCCGATTGGGCAACGCATCCGCAGCCAAAAGTGCAAGATACTTACTCCAGAAACTACTAGGAGGTTCTCCAAGGCTGTCAAGCAAAGAGCTAAGCAAATTGGCCTTTGCGCGACGCGGTCACCCCAGCATCTGGAGGTCGCTGTCGGATCTCAACAATATCTAGTGGGCAGCACTAAGCGCCTGTGCCAGAATGCTCGGCCAGTTTCGCCAGCCCTAAGGATCTCGCAACGATGACCATCCTTCCGATCGCATTGGCCAGCGATCATGCCGGCTTTGAGATGAAAGCGATGTTGAAGGACCATTTGGTAAGTTTGGGTCGCGACGCGCTGGATCTTGGGACGGACGGCACCGCCTCTGTCGACTACCCTGATTTCGGTTATGCGATGGGCGAGGCGATCGATAGCGGCCTTGCCGAGCGCGGAGTAATCATCTGCGGTACGGGCATCGGCATCTCGATCGCGGCCAATCGCAACAGATCGGTTCGTGCGGCCAAGTGCGACTGCGTGACCGCCGCCCGGCTTGCCCGTCAGCACAACGACGCCAACGTCCTTGCGCTGGGTGCAAGGCTGATCGGCAGCGAGGTGGCAAAAGACTGTCTTGAGGTGTTTCTCAACACCGAGTACCTAGGCGGCCGCCACGCCAGACGCGTTGCCAAATTGTAGTAGCTCTTGGCCGCTTTGTTTTTGAGGAGTAAGCCCATGTCGTCAGCCAGCCCGTCCTTGTCCGGAGACTCCGTCGTCGACCAGTTTTTCGGCCGAGGTTTGGCTGAAAGCGATCCGGAAGTCGCCGATGCACTGGGAAGCGAACTGAAGCGCCAGCAACAGCAGGTCGAACTGATCGCCAGCGAAAACATCGTCTCGCGCGCCGTGCTTGAGGCCCAGGGCTCGGTCCTGACCAACAAATACGCCGAAGGTTATGTCGGCCGTCGCTACTATGGCGGCTGCGAATATGTGGATGTTGCCGAGAAGCTGGCCATTGAGAGGGCCTGTGCGCTGTTCGATTGCGAGTTTGCGAACGTTCAACCCCACTCAGGTGCGCAGGCCAACCAGACTGTTATGCTAGCGTTGGCCAAGCCTGGCGACACGATCATGGGCATGTCTTTGGCTGCCGGTGGCCATCTGACCCATGGCGCGCCCCCGAACCTATCCGGCAAATGGTTCAATGCCGTCCAGTACGGCGTGCGCCGCCAAGATGCGTTGATCGACTATGACGAGGTTGCTGACCTCGCCGGCCAGCACAAGCCCGCCATCATCATCGCGGGTGGGTCGGCTTATCCAAGGCAAATTGATTTCGCCAAGTTCCGGCAGATCGCCGACGATGTCGGTGCGATCATGATGGTCGATATGGCCCATTTCGCCGGCCTGGTCGCCGGCGGCGTGCATCCAAGCCCATTGCCGCACGCTCATGTGGTTACGACCACGACCCACAAGACATTGCGCGGTCCCCGTGGCGGCATGGTGCTGACCAATGACGGTGCGCTGGCAAAGAAGATCAATTCTGCCCTTTTCCCCGGACTTCAGGGCGGGCCGCTGATGCATGTGATTGCTGCCAAAGCGGTCGCGTTCAAAGAGGCCCTGACGGCTGAGTATAAAGCCTACACTCGCGACGTAATCGACAACGCCAAGATGCTGGCCGCGACGCTGCAGAGCGGGGGCCTGGACATCGTCTCCAATGGGACAGATACCCATCTGGCGTTGGTCGATCTTCGGCCCAAAGGGCTGACCGGCAAGGCCGCTGAAGCGAGCCTCGAAGAGGCTTACATCACCTGCAACAAGAACGGGGTACCGTTCGATCCGCAAAAACCGGCGATTACGTCCGGCATTCGAGTCGGTTCCCCGGCGGCCACGACGCGGGGCTTCGGCCAGGCTGAGTTCCGCCAAGTCGGCGAGCTAATGGTCGAGGTGCTGGATGGCCTGGTGTCAAACCCCGAAGACAACTCGGCGGCTGAGGCCTCGGTGCGCGAACGTGTCACGGCGCTGACCGACCGGTTCCCGATTTATCCCAGCCACTGATCGCGCGACGAAGGGATCACGCCCCAACTAAAGCCGAGGTTTGACGCATGCGCTGTCCGTTCTGTGGTCATGACGATACACAAGTGAAGGACTCACGACCGACAGAGGACAATTCGGCCATAAGACGACGGCGTTTTTGCCCGGCCTGCGGCGCGCGGTTCACGACTTTTGAACGTATCCAGATCCGCGAGCTGACCGTGGTGAAGTCGGACGGCGATCGCGAGCCGTTCGACCGTGACAAAATGTTTCGCTCGCTGCAAATCTCGCTGCGCAAGCGCGATGTCAGCCCAGAACGGATCGAGCGGCTGGTCAATTCGATGGTGCGCCAGCTCGAAAGCTCGGGCGAGAGCGATATTCCGTCAAAGGCGATCGGCGAGATGGTCATGAAGGCGCTGGCGACCTTGGATAAGGTTGCCTATGTCCGATACGCTTCCGTTTACAAGGATTTCAGGGAACCCGGAGAGTTCTCCGATTTCGTCGATCGGCTCAAACTGGATACCGACGACTGATTGCTGGTGCAGCCCCGAAATGAGGGGCTAGCCGAGACATAAATGACCACAGACGCCGACACGCGGTTCATGACGATGGCGCTGGCGCTTGCACGCCGAGGGCTTGGAGTAGTTTGGCCAAATCCCGCTGTTGGCTGTGTTCTCGTCAAGGATGGCGCTGTGGTCGGCCGAGGATGGACGCAGCCGGGCGGCCGACCCCACGCGGAGACCGAGGCGCTGAGGCGGGCCGGCGACGCGGCGCGCGGTGCTGTCGCTTATGTGACCTTGGAACCGTGCAGCCATCACGGCAAGACGCCGCCCTGCGCCGACGCGCTCATCGCCGCTGGAATCGCTCGCGCTGTGATCGCAATCGAGGACCCCGATCCACGCGTCAATGGCAGGGGGATCAAAGCCCTGCAGGATGCCGGTATCGACGTGACGTCTGGCGTCTGCAGCGCCGAGGCGGAAGAGCTAAATTCAGGCTTCTTGTCTCGCACAACCCGGGGGCGCCCGCACGTCACATTGAAGTTGGCCGCGTCGCTGGACGGCAAGATTGCTACTCACAACGGTGAGAGCCACTGGATTACGGGGCCGGCGGCTCGGCGCGAGGCGCACCGGCTGCGATCTACCCACGACGCGATCATGGTCGGCAGCGGCACCGCCTTGAACGACAATCCCATGCTCGATTGCCGATTGCCAGGGCTGGGCGATCGCTCACCGGTTCGTATCGTGGCCGACCGGCGGTTGCGCTTGCCCTTGACGTCATCGCTGGTCGCCACTGCGCGCGAGCGGCCGACCTGGCTGGTCACGCTTCCGGACGCGGATCGCAAACGGAGGGCGGCGTTTGAGGAATGTGGCGTTGAGGTCCTGATGGTCGCGCCGGCCAAACCGGGCATGGAGGACATGCATCACGTACTATCAGATCTGGCTGGTCGCGGGATCACGCGGCTGTTGGTCGAGGGCGGGGCTAGTTTGGCTGCCGCATTGCTTCAGGCCGATTTGGTCGATCGATTGGCGTGGTTTCGCGGGCCCTTGATGATCGGTGGGGACGGGTTGGCCGCCGTTTCGGCCTTCGGCATTGATCACTTGGTCCAAGGGCCACGGTTTCTGCGGATGCACCAAAGAGCGGTGGGAAATGATTTGTACGAGACTTTCGTGCGGGTCCGCGATTGAGGCTAAGTGTTCGTTTCGCTG
>JBCCER010000187.1:0-8461 GCA_039030175.1 Pseudomonadota bacterium | reverse complement strand
GTCCATCTGGTCGCGTCGACGCCCAACATTCGGCTGGGCTGCGAATTCTACCAGGCGAGCTATTACCTCACCGAAGATTTGCTGGAACAACCGTTCCCGGTCCAGGATGGTCAGATCGTCGTTCCCACGACTCCGGGGCTGGGCATCGACGTCGATGAAGACAAGCTGGCCCGTATGGGCGAACTGGTGTCGGCATAGACGCATGGCACAACGCAAGAATGGGAGAGGCTGAGTGCGGGTTGCCGTCATAGGCGGAGGCATCGTCGGGGTTTCGACGGCCGAGTGGCTGCGCCGCCAGGGCGCGGCCGTCACGCTGATCGACCGTGGCAAGGCGGACGCCGCTGCCTCCTTCGGCAATGGCGGGGTGCTTGCGCGCTGTGCTGTCGTGCCGGTGCCGGTGCCTGGCATTCTCGCCAAAGCACCGGGCATGCTGTTCAACAAGGACAAGCCGCTGTTCCTGCGCTGGTCTCATCTGCCCCGGATGTTTCCCTGGCTGACCAGCTACTTGTCCACGGCCAAGGCCGAGAAGGTTCGCGAGATTGCCGCAGGTTTGGCGCCGCTCCTTTTGGACACGGTCGAGCAGCATCAAGCCCTGGCGAAAGGGACGCCGGCTGAGCGTTGGATCGTGCCCAGTGACTATCTCTACATCTATCCGGACCGAAAATCGTTCGAGGGCGATGGCTTCGGCTGGGCGCTGCGCCGGGATCACGGCATTGTCGGCGACGAACTGGATGCCGATGCCTTGCGCGACTACGACCCACAGATCGGCTCTAGCAGTGGCTATGCCTATCGCATGACCGATCACGGCCACATCACGAATCCTGGGCAATATGTCGCCGATCTGACGACTTGGTTTGAGGGCCAGGGCGGCAAACGGATCGAGGGCGACGTCCAGGCGATCGACTCCGATAGCGACGGCGCTCGTGTGATCTATCAGGGTGGTACGGTCGAAGCCGACAACGTGGCCATTTGCTGCGGCATCTGGTCGAAGAAACTCGCCGAGACGCTCGGCCACAAGGTCAAGATCGAGAGCGAGCGCGGCTATCACATGGTGTTCGAGAACCCCAGTCATAAGCCGCCGGCCCCCTACATGGTCGCCGATGGCAAGTTCGTGGCCACGCCAATGGACGGCGTTTTGCGGATTGCCGGCGTCGTAGAGTTCGGCGGAACGGAAAAGCCGCCTAGCAAGGGACCCATCGGCCTGCTGGAAAGAGGTATCGAGCGGCTGTATCCTGGGTTTACCGCGTCGTCGCGCCGCTCCTGGATGGGGCATCGGCCGTCGACATCCGACAGCCTGCCGGTCCTTGGCGGGTCAAGCAAACATCCCCGGGTCTTTTTCGGCTTTGGGCACCATCATGTTGGCCTAACCTCTGGGCCGAAATCGGGACGACTGCTCGCGGACATCATCCTCGGCGGACGTCCCAACATCGACGTCGGTTGCTATCGGATCGAGAGGTTCGCATGATTGACCGGCCATTACCCGCTGGAATCAGTCCCCCGGTTTCAGCATCGGTTTTTATCAACAGGGAGAAAAATGTGATGAACAGGGTTACCAAATCACTTATCGGCGCAACGGCTATGGCCCTTTGCCTTGGCGGCGTTGCTCAGGCCGAAGTTTGGGATATGCCGATGGCCTATTCGGCGACCAACTTCCATTCCCATACCGGTGAACAGTTCGCCGAATGCGTGACCATCGGCACTGGCGGCGATATCGAGATCGTCACCCACCCGTCCGGCTCACTGTTTGCTGGCGCTGACATCAAGCGGGCCATCCAAACCGGCCAGGTGCCGATCGGCGAGCGGCTGTTGTCTGGCCACCAGAACGAGAATGCCGTGTTCGGTGTGGACTCGGTCCCATTCCTCGCGACCTCTTTTGCAGATGCTGAGCGTTTGTGGGAAGCAGCCGAGCCGACCTTGACCCAGATCCTGGCCGACCAGAATCTGACGTTGCTGTACTCGGTGCCGTGGCCGCCGCAAGGGCTCTATTTCCGTGAGCCCATCGAGTCGGTTGCCGCGATGGAAGGCATCAACTTCCGCTCTTACAACAACACGACGGCCCGTCTGGCTGAGTTGACCGGCATGCTGCCGGTGCAGATCGAAGCCGCAGAAATCAGCCAGGCCTTTGCCACCGGCGTTGCGGACTCGATGATCTCCTCCGGCGCGACCGGCTATGACCGCCAAGTCTGGGAGAGCCTGACGCACTTCTACGAAGTCGATGCCTGGCTGCCGCGCAACTATGTGCTGATCAACACCGGTGTCTGGGAAGACACCAGCGAGCAGAACCAGAACATCATCATGGGGTGTGCACACCTGGCCGAGTACGCCGGTACTTGGCGCGCGGTTGAGTACACCCAGTTCACACTGAACGGTCTGCGGGCCGGCGGCATGGAAGTAGGGCCGCCGACCGACGCCCTTCGTGCGGAGTTGCGCGAAATCGGCGAAACCATGACCGCTGAATGGCTCGAGTCTGCTGGTGAGCAGGGTCAAGCCATCATCGACGCCTACCACGCATCTGAGTGATTGGTGGAATTGGGGGCGGTTTCGGCCGCCCCCGATCTTTTCCGTGACGAGTGGAGAACCATTGGGCGAGGGAGGCTAGGCCATGGTTGCGATGCGAGTTCTGAGAAGGTTGCTTGACTGGCTTTACACCGGGTGCGGCATTCTCGCCGCGATTTTCCTGGTCGCCATCCTTCTCCTTATCGTTTTGCAAATGTCGGCCCGCTGGACGGGTGAGATTTTCCCCGGCGCGCCGGAATATGCCGGCTATTGCATGGCCGCGGCTTCTTTCTTTGCCTTTGCCAGCGCGCTCAACCACGGTTCGCACATCCGGGTTAGCATCGTTTTGAACTTGTTGAGCCGTCGGGCTAAGCGGATCGTCGACGGTTGGTGCTTCCTCATCGGCGCCGCGCTGGCCTGGTACTTCACCTACTACGCCTTCCAAGCGATTTACTGGTCCTGGCTGTTCAACGATATCAGCCAAGGCCAAGACGCATCGCCGATCTGGATCCCACAAATGGCGATGGGAATCGGTGCGGGAGTCTTCGCCATCGCGCTCACCGACAATCTTCTCCACGTCCTGTTCTTTGGCGATAACCGCATCAAGACGGACATCATCGAACAGAGCCACGGGGAGTAGCGATCATGGATCAAGTCTACCTAATCGTTATCTTCCTCTTCGTCCTGTTCCTGCTGTTGGGCTCCGGCGTTTGGGTCGGGCTCGCCTTGCTCGGCGTTGCCTTTGTCGGCGTCGAACTCTTCACCACGCGCCCGACCGGCGATGTGATGATCACCAACATTTGGCGGGCTTCGTCCTCCTGGACGCTAACAGCACTGCCCCTCTTCATCTGGATGGGTGAGATCCTGTTCCGAACCCGATTATCGGAGGACATGTTCCGCGGCCTGTCGCCCTGGCTAGCGCGATTACCCGGTGGTCTGGTTCATACCAATATCGTTGGCTGCACCGTCTTCGCCGCCGTCTCCGGCTCCTCTGCCGCGACCCTCACCACGGTCGGCAAGATGTCGATCCCAGAGCTGCGTAAGCGCGAGTATCCGGAAACCATGGTGATCGGCACCTTGGCGGGTGCGGCGACCTTGGGGTTGATGATCCCACCGTCGCTGACCCTCATCGTCTATGGCGTGCAGGTCAATCAGAGCATCACCAAACTGTTCATGGCCGGCATTCTGCCAGGCCTTGTTCTGGCCCTGATGTTCATGGGCTACGTCGCGATCATGTCGCAGGTCTCCAGCAAATTCAAACCGGCGAAGGACCCGGTGATGACCTTCACGGAGAAGGTCAAAAACTCTCGGTTCCTGATCCCGGTCATCTTGCTGATCATTGTTGTTATCGGCTCGATGTATCTCGGTTTTGCCACTGCCACCGAGGCGGCGGCGATCGGCGTCATCGGGTCATTGATCCTCGCCGCCAGCCAGCGCTCGCTGAACTGGAAGAGCTTTTCGACCAGCTTGATGGGTGCGATGCGGACCTCGGCGATGATCGCCTTGATCCTTGCCGGCGCCGCGTTCCTATCTCAGTCGATGGGCTTTACTGGCCTGCCGCGTGGTCTGGCGGATTTGATCGCCGAGCTTGATCTCACGCGGTTCGAGCTGCTGATGGTGCTGTTGATCTTCTACATCATCCTCGGCTGTTTCCTCGACGGGATCTCGTCGGTCGTGCTGACCATGGCCGTTGTCGAGCCGATGATCGTGCAGGCCGGGATCGACATCATATGGTTCGGTATCTTCGTGGTTGTCGTGGTTGAGATGGCGCAGATCACGCCGCCGATTGGCTTCAACCTGTTCGTGCTGCAGGGCATGACCAATCACGAGATGAACTTCATCGCCAAGGCGGCGTTCCCCATGTTCCTGATCATGGTGGTGATGGTCTTCTTGCTGATCCTGGTTCCTGACATCGCGACGATCCTGCCCGAGACCATGTGGGAGAGTGCGGGAGGCGGGTAGCCTAGCTACCCGCGCCAGCGTGCTATCTGGGCGACCAGCAGGTTCCTGATCGATGACTCGGCGCTTTCTAGATAGGAAGCGCTGAGTTCTTCTGTGAAGCCGGCCGCTTCATAGCTGGCCAGCATGGTTTTGCGCTGTTCGGAACAGGCGTCGAGAGCCGCCTGGGCGAGCGCTTCCGCATCGTCAGGGCGCTCAATATGGGACTCCGCCCATTGGCTGGCGCAGTCGCGATAGGATTCAAGCTCGGGCTGGGCAGCCGCCTGGCTGGAGATCAGGAACGCTAACGCGAAGACGGGCCCACTGATCCGCAATGCGCTTCTCCCGCAAGTTCCGTCCCGTCTCAGATCGTCTCCGTCACCTTGCTCAAATTGCGCGGCGTATCAGGCGAAAAGCCTCTGGCAACCGAAAGGGCCGCGACGAACGGATAGAACGCTGCGATCGCGACAATCGGGTCCAGCAACGGGTGAAGCGGGGCAGGAATCGGCAGCGACAGGCCGCCGGCAACGCCGGATCCGGCGCACATCACTCGCGCTCCGTCCTGCGCCAACGCCTCCAACGTCGCGACCGTGCTCGCCTGATCGGGTCCGCTAGGTGCTAGACCTAAGATCGGATAGCCAGCCTCAATCAAGGCGCGGGGTCCGTGCATCACCTCGGCTGCGCTAAATGCCTCAGCTTGCAATGCGCAGGTTTCCTTCAGCTTCAAGGCCGCTTCGCCAGCAACAGCGAGACTTGCCCCCCGCGCGATCACCAGCATCCGATCAGTCGCAACGAGTTTGTCCATGGCTGGCGACCAGTCGCAGGCAAGCGCCTGTTCCAAACGGTCGGGCAGGGCGGCCAGCGCTTCGGCGAGATCGGTACGATCCGACCAGGCGGTGACCAGCCGCGCCATGCCGACAAGGCTGGCGACGAAGGTCTTGGTCGCGGCAACCGCGTTTTCGTCACCAGCGTGGTGCGGAAGAACTGTTTCCGCGAGATCGGCCAGGGGCGATGCTGGTTTGTTGACCAGTGCAACCGTGCGCGCACCGCCTTCGCCGACCCGTTTGAAGGTCTGTACTAGGTCGGGGCTGCGGCCGCTTTGCGAAACGCCGATCGCCAGGGCGCCTGCCGTCTTGAATCGCGCGTTGTGTAACGTGACAGTCGACGGCGCTAGGGAGGCGCACAGCGTTCCAAGCACGGTCTCGATGATGAATGCCCCGTAGGCGGCGGCCTGTCCCGACGAGCCGCGCCCGACCAAGGCGACAAAAGGAGGGGGGCTGGCGGTGAGGTCGGCGCCTAGCCCGTCATAGAGATCGTCGTCGAGGGACAAGAGGTCGCGGGCAACCGATGGGCATTGGCGCGCCTCATCAAGCATCAACGTCATGGATGATTCGTCCCTTCTTGTAGACGCGTTTCAGCGCCATTTTGTCGTCGAACACCGCCAGATCGGCACGCAGCCCCGGGGTCAATCTGCCCCTGTCCGTCAGGCCCAAGTAATCGGCGGCGAAGGTTGATGTGCGCTTTGCAGCGTCCGTGAGGTCAAGGCCAATGCCGATCAGATTGGCGAAGGCTTGATCCATGGTCAGCGCGCTGCCGGCCAAGGTGCCGTCTTCCAGCCGCACGCCATTGTCGCATTTGCGGACCGTATGGCGGCCGAGGCGGTAGTCGCCGTCGGGCATACCGGTCGCCGCTGTTGCGTCCGTTATGGCATAGAGCTTCGGAATGGCGCGGAGGCCGACCCGCATCGCGCCCGGATGGACATGCATCAGGTCAGGAATCAGTTCGCCATATTCCGCGTGGGCGAGAGCAGCGCCGGCCAATCCCGGTGAGCGATGGTGCAGCGACGACATGGCGTTGAACATGTGGGTGACACCACTTGCGCCCCGCTCGAAGCTCGCGACCGCCACGTCATAGGTGCACGGGCTGTGGCCCAGCTGGACCCTGGCGCCGTGGCTGGTCAGGATCGATGTAAACTCCGCAAACAAGCTGCCGTCGATCGGATCGTCACCCCCCATATCCGGGGCGATGGTGGCGACCTTGATCGGGCAAGTCTCCGTCATCCGGCGCAAGAGTTCCAAGTCGGGTCCGATGGCCTCATCAGGCTGTGCGCCCAGTTTGTTGGGGCTGATGAACGGACCTTCGAGGTGAGCCGCCAGGATCTCGGCGCTTTCCGCATTCGGCGCAGCCATCGCCTCGGCGATGCCTTTGAGCCCCGCGATTACCTCATCTGCAATTGCTGTCATCGTGGTGGCGAGCAGCGAGGTCGTTCCGTGCTGACCGTGCAATCGCGCCATCGCCCGCACGGAATCCGCGCCCTCCATGACGTCCGCGCCGCCGCCGCCATGGACATGCAGATCGATGAAGCCGGGCACGATGATGTCGCTGCTTTGCGAACCACCCGCGTCAATCGATTCAACAGTGGCGTCAAACTTAATGGCGCCGTCAACGACGCCCGCTTCGGTGACGATCCTGCCGGAAAGATGCTGGCTCATCCCGTGTGTCTCGCGCTTTCGGGCTGGCGATGCAGTTCGGCGACGAAGTCGTAGCGGTCGCCGCGATAGTAGGACCGGGTGAACTCCACGACTCTGCCGTCCGGCAGATAGCCGACGCGGGTGATGTAAAGGGCGGCGCTGTTTTTCGGCACAGATAGGATAGCCGCCTCCTCACCGCGCAGGATAGTGGCGCGCAAATGTTCCAGCGCGCGAGTCGGTTCTCGGCCGCGCGTCGCCAAATAGGCATAGAGCGACGGGCCGATCGACTCCGGGTCGGGGACATCGCTGCGGTTCAGTACAGCGATCTCGATCGCCATGGGCTCGCCATCCGCCAGGCGAAGGCGATGCAGCCGAAAGATCGGCTCGCCGGGCGCCAGGCCCAGCGCCATCGCTTCTTCGGGCGTGGCAGGAAAGTAGCCATGTTTCAACCAGCGGGAGGAGGGGGTCTGTCCGCGCGACTCCATGTCATAGGAAAAGCTGGTTAGGACCGACATGGGCTGGTGCACACGGTCCGCCACGAACGTGCCGGAACCGTGTCTGGCCTCGACCAGCCCATCGGCCGCAAGCGTGTCGAGCGCCTTGCGCAGGGTGACGCGTGAAACGCCCAGAACCTCGCACATCTGACGTTCAGACGGCAGGGCATCGCCGGCTTTCCACCTTCCATTTCGGATGGCATCGGTCAGACGCTTGGCAAGCTGCAGATAGAGCGGCGCGGACTCTTCCGGGTCTGGGCGAAGGTCAGCGAGGGGCGCCAGCTCGATCGTCATGCGACCAACACCTCGTTGGGTGCTTGCCCTCGCGCGAGCAGAATGGCCCCGTCGACGGCACTGCCCAGCGGCGTTACCAGCCGCGAAGCCATGGCACGGGCGATCATCTTCTCGTAGATCGGTGCCAGGCTGCCGGTGAGTGCCAGCGGAAGCTGCTCAGTTGGGTCAGCCGCCCTGATGAGGGATTCGATCTGCTGTGCGCCTTCGACCAGTAGAGCATGGGCGCCTTCGTCACCACGGCTGGCGTGGTCAACCACCGTGGGGGCCAGGCTGGCATAGCGGGTGGTATTGGCGGCGACGGTCCAGGTGACGAGCGTTTCGTGGTCCGGCCCCAGCGCCTCGATGAGGTCTTGATGCAACGGGCTGCCGCCCGGCGGATGGGTCCGGCGACCATCGACGACGTGCAGCGTCTCCGCCACGGCGCGCCAGCCGAGCCAGGCACCGCCGCCTTCGTCCCCTACGGGAAAGCCCCAGCCGCCAACCTGACGGCTTGTATTGTCTGCATTTAGCGTATGAGCGACGGTTCCTGTTCCTATCGCCACGACAACGCCCGGGCGCCCTCCATGAGCGCCGATCAAGGCGGCGTAGCCGTCGGAGTAAACCTGCAGATCACCCAATTTCGGGGCAGCCGCGAAGAACGCGCTGCGCCGCTCGGGGTTGCGACTGCCGGCCAGCCCGCCCGCCACAATTGCTGTTTCCAATATGCCGGCCGCAAGCGAGGCTTTGGCGAGCGATTCGTCGAACGCCGCTCGGATACTCTGCCAGGCG
>JBCCER010000186.1:0-8487 GCA_039030175.1 Pseudomonadota bacterium | reverse complement strand
TTCAAGGCCTACTGTCAGTTCCCGTGGATCGACATAGTCATACTCAATCGCGTAGCCAGGCCGCACGATACGCGCGTTCTCCAACCCCGGCATTGCCGCAACCACCTCACGCTGCACGTCCTCAGGCAGCGATGTGGAGATACCGTTTGGGTAAACAAGCGGATCGTCTAGGCCTTCCGGCTCCAAAAAGACTTGATGGCGAGCCTTATCGGCAAATCGCACCACCTTATCCTCGATCGAGGGGCAGTAGCGTGGCCCAGTACTGTCGATTTGTCCGGAATATAGCGGCGCGCGGTCAAGATTTGCCCGGATTGCCTCATGCACGCGGTCATTGGTGTGGGTGATGTGACAGGAAACCTGCGGAACCGCGATCTTGTCGGTCAGCGTAGAAAAGGGCTGGGGCGGGTCATCGCCCTTTTGTTCCTCCAGCACCGACCAGTCAATGGTTCGCCCGTCTAGTCGAGGCGGTGTACCGGTTTTCAGCCGACCCATCGTTAGACTGGCACCGTACAAGGTCTCAGCCAGCGCAACTGCCGGCGCCTCACCAACCCTGCCGGCCGGCGTCGTACTCTCTCCAATATGGATGACGCCGCGCAGAAAGGTTCCCGTGGTTATCACGACCGACGGCGCCGACAGCGTGCGACCATCCGCCAAGACGACGCCAGCCACCTCACCGTTTGGCCCCCGGACGATGTCGTCGACTGCGCCTTCTTCGATGGCGAGCCCACTAATCTCAGCCAAGGCCTCTTGCATCGCACGCCGATACAGCGATCGATCCGCCTGAGCCCTCGGCCCACGCACTGCCGGGCCTTTTGACCGGTTCAGCATCCGAAACTGTATCCCGGCCTGATCGATCATACGGCCCATCAGCCCGTCCAGCGCATCGATCTCACGGACCAGATGCCCCTTGCCAAGACCACCGATCGCCGGATTGCACGACATTTCGCCGATCGATGACTTCTTGTGCGTCACAAGCACCGTGGTCGCACCGACGCGTGCAGCAGCCGCGGCAGCCTCGCAACCTGCGTGGCCGCCACCGACGACGATGACGTCATATGTGAAGCCCGAATTTCCCATGGTCGGAAACTAGCGATGCACAGCGACGGATTCAACCTGTTCAATCATAGCGTTTCACGTGAAACAATCCGCCGGCCTAGACGCGATATACTGACTCCAAAGCAGGATCGACGAAAGCTCAATTATGACTTTTTTCCTATCTCTTGCAACTCGCAACATTTCATTCCAATCTCGCGAGGCGTAACACGTCAATACCAAATGCATAGCCATGGACAACGCTCCACCTCTCACCCATCCTGCTGGCATAGAACTCCGCGCAACCGCGCTCGGTTATCCCGAGACAAAGGAAGATTTTCCTTGGGGCCACTCCGCCTTCAAGGTCAAGGGAAAGAAGGTCTTCTGTTTCTTGTCATCGCGGAATGATGGCGGCTTTTCCTGTTCCATGAAGCTGCCCTATCGCGCGGAAGATGCCCTGCGCCTTCCCTTTACCGAACCGACGGGGTATGGCCTCGGTCGCTCCGGCTGGGTCAGCTTCACCTTCGGCCCCGATGATGACGTACCAAATGACGATCTTGCCGATTGGCTTGACGAGAGCTGGCGTGCGGTGGCTCCGAAGTCGCTCGCCAAAACCTATCCACCGCCTTTCGAAATGAGCTAGGGACGACGGTCCGCTGCAACAGCGGCATCTACCGCCTCGCCTGTTTCGCCTTCCCAATAGGTAACACGATCCTTGGCGTCGTCTTGGACCAAAAACCGCGCCCCAGGATCGTCCGAATAGGTCGTTCGCACCCCAGTTTTTCCGGAATCCGGATATCCGACCACCTCAGGCAACTCCATCGTCGAAATCGCTAGGTAGGAGAGATCCTCGGTTCCGGTGTTGATCAGCTGGTGGGCCAGTTCTGGCCCACCCGGCGGGATCACGATGTAATCATGCGGCCGAACGCTGTACGTCTCCGACCCCAACCGCAAAATGCCGGTGCCGCCCAAAACGAAGAAGTGCTCCTCGTTTGCGCGGTGGTGGTGATGCGGGAAGGCGGCCTTGCCTGGCGGCACGCGGGTGACATTCGCGCCGATTTTCTTCGCCGCCAAGGGCCGGGCAAGCTCTGCCATGCGGTACTCGAACTGGTCGCCGTGATAACCGCCACCGCTTGGGGCATCGGCTAGATTGATCAGTGGCTTCATAGGTTAGTTCCTTGCCAGCGGGTGAGGGTCTCTTATTTTATCACGGACTCGCAACGAACAGCCTTCATCAGACGCGAAACGGCAGTCGACCAGCCAATGCAAAATCTGGGTTTACCCTCCTGATGATTACGTGGATCGCCTTTTTTCGGGGCATCAATGTCGGCGGTAACAACATTGTGCCGATGGCATCTCTCACCGCGCTCCTGTCCGATCTCGGCCTTACGAACATCGCGACCTACATCCAGAGCGGCAATGTCGTGTTTCACTGCGTGGAAGCCGATCCCGAAACCCTCGCCGAGTCGATTGCATCGGAGATCGAAGCGCGGCACGGGTTTCGTCCAAAGCTTCTGTTGATCTCGTTGGAACAGCTAGAGCGCGCGGTGGCGTCGAACCCATTTTCGGAGGCGGAGGATGTACCGAAGACGCTTCATCTCTTCTTCCTGACCGAGCCCGCCGCCCAGCCCGATCTCGATGCCCTGGATACCGCCAGAACCCCGAGCGAACGATTTCGGATCATCGACAAAGTCTTCTACCTTCACGCCCCCGACGGAATTGGTCGGTCCAAGCTCGCCGCACAGGTCGAGAGGTATTTGGGGGTCGACGCAACAGCGCGGAACTGGCGAACCGTCTTGAAGACACTCGAGCTTGCGAGGCAGTGTGAATCCGCCGGACTAAGCAGCCCGCAGGGGTGACCTGGCCGTACGCGTACAGCGTACCGCCCACATACATGCCCGATTGAACGCGAGGAGCCTATTGATATGAAAAACCTCAAGTTTCTTGCAGTTGCATGCGCGCTCGTGTGTGCGCCCGCGCTTGCGCAGGAGCAGGCTCTCGAAATCGAGGTGGATGGGCCGGCTGGAACATTGCGTGGAACACTTGCCGGTTATGCCGAAAACGAGGCCAGGCCGGCGATCTTGATCGTTCCGGGGTCGGGTCCTACGGACCGGGATGGCAACAACCCGCTGGGCGTCGAGGCCTCGAGCTACCGTTTGCTTGCCGAAGGTCTCAGTGAGGCCGGCATCACCACCGTGCGTATCGACAAGCGCGGCATGTTCGGCAGCGCTATCGCGGGCCTGGACCCGAACGCGATCACAATTGAAGACTATGGGGAGGACACGAACGCTTGGGTCAGGCAGATCATCGACCAAACCGGTGTAGACTGCGTTTGGATTCTCGGTCACAGCGAGGGCGGCTTGGTCGCTCTGGTGGCGGGCCAAGACGGGCCAGACATCTGTGGCATGATCCTACTGGCAGCGCCAGGCCGGTCGATGGGCGACACCATTCGGGCACAGCTTCAAGCCAATCCAGCAAACGCACCCCTCATTGACGACGCGTTGAGCGCGATCGACCTGCTCGAGCGCGGCGAGTCTGTTGATCCATCAGGCATGCATCCAGCCCTGCAACAGCTTTTCGACCCCGCTGTCCAAGGTTTCTTGATCAATGTGATGTCTTTCGACCCAGCAGACCTGATCGCCGGCTATGACGGTCCCGTGTTGGTCCTTCAGGGGGACGCAGACATTCAAATCCCGGTTGCCGACGCAGAACGGCTGGCTGGCGGCAGAGAAGGGGTGACCTTGACGATCCTACCGAACATAAACCATGTGCTTAAGTCCGTGACCGCCGACGACCAGGCAGGCAATCTCGCCGCTTACTCGGACCCAACCCTTCCGCTAGCGCCCGGGATCGTAGAGGCGATTGTCGACTTTATCGCCGAACACAATTGACGTCCGATGCCTCGGCCTGTCAGAGCGAATAGATCCGCGCAAAGTAGGCTTGAAGACCACCGATCGATGTCGGTGACGATCTGTATCCAAGATGATGGTCAGGTCGGACAGCGCACAGACTCGGCTGGCCGCCCGCCAGGCATCGATGCAGCGCACCGTCTGGATCATGCAGCCAGTCCGGCGAATCCGTGGGCGTCGCGGCCTGGTTTTTTGTGACCGCGAAGGCTCGTATGTGCGGTGCGTAGGGATTGATTGCCTGCTTCACCCGGTCGAATAGTTCAGCGGCTTCCGACGGGTCGGCGTCACCCATCAACAAGAACACCGTGTGCCCGGTGTCATGCAGCAAATCGTGCAACCCGATGGCCGAACCGCCATTGTGAACCGGCTTGGCATTTTTCGCCCGAAACCCGACCTTGGTACAATCGGGTTCGTCGACATCCGACGAGACATCTATGATGGGGCTTTGCTCATATCCAAGTGCGAGCTCTGCCTCACCGGCTGCCGCGGCCACTGCACCGTCGTCCGTGTTTAGAAAATCGATCGCTTCTTGGAGGGCGGCCTCACCGCCGGGCAAGAGGCGCGCCTCGGCCTCGTCACCGGATTCGGCAATCGCCGCATCCACCGGCCGGCGTTCTGATTCATAAGAATCAATCAGGCTTTCAGGCGCCTGACCATTGACGACAAGCGCCAGTTTCCAGCCAAGATTGTGCGCGTCATGCAGCCCCATATTCATGCCATGGCCTTCAAGAGGGCTGCACACATGGGCTGCGTCACCCGCCAACAAGACTCGGCCGACCCGAAAACGTTCGGCAACTCTCGAATGTGCGTGGAAGTATTGTGGCTCATCGGCTTCTTCCAACGTCACGCCGGGCGATAGCGTCTCCAAACGTCGAACTACACGTGGCACGGCCTCATCGTCTGTCGTTTCCGGCACGAAATAGATACGCCATCGATCTTTACGGATTGGAATGGCCATCGCGACCGGCGCGACCAACTGGCCCACGGCCATGTCGTTGCCATGACGCCAACCTTCCAAACGCCCGTCGACCACCGCCCAAAGCGGCTCGTAGTCCTTACCGACGAAGGCATCGTCAATTGCCGAGCGTACGCTGCTATGAACGCCATCGGTGCCAACAATCCAGCTCGCGTCAATGGTTCGCTCCTGGCCATCGGGCCCTTTAAGGCGGGCTTGCGCTTTATCGGGTTTCTGCTCGAGGCCCTCAAACTCGACACCGCGTTCGATCCGATGGCCTAGCTCAGCCAGCTTGCCGGTCAGAATATTCTCGGTTTCCTCCTCCGACAGGCCGAGGTTGAAGCGGTAATCGCCATCGATGCGATCGAGATGGAGGGAGGCTTCTTGCTTGGTGCCGCGAAACAGTTTTACCCGTGGGAAGGGGTGCCCGCGCCGAACAAACTCATCCGCTAGGCCCAAACTATTGAAGATCTCGAGCGAACGCGACTTCACCACCGCCGCCCGATCCCAACCGAGCGGCTCGGTCCGACGGTCGATTAGATGGAACGGCGCGTTTCGGCGGGCCAATTCGACCGCCAGCAAGAGGCCGGTCGGTCCGGCACCGACGATGAGGACGGGAATATCAGCCACGGCAAAAAGACCAGTCGATTGCTGTTATCAGGTCGAAAGATTATGCCCGACGTGTCGGCGGGAAGTCACCGGCCTTGGTGGCCGGCATCGGAGGGTGAAAAAAAACTGGCCTCAGCCTAGGCGCCTCAAGCTTGCTAACGCAGCCGATCGCCGGCTTCATTGAATAGCCTTACCTTGTCAGGCGCAAAGGTGAAGTTCAGCTTGTCGCCAGCCTTTGCGGCACTGTAGCCCTTTTGCTTGACCGCGATCTGTTCGCCGTGTCGCGAAGTGCCATGGATGTAGGACGAGCCCCCGAGCTGCTCCGTTGCATGCGCTTCAAACTCCACTCCAAGAGAGGCGTCAGCCGCCGCGACCATATGCTCTGGCCGAATGCCCAGCGTTAGCGAAGTTCCTGGTGCAAGTTCTGGGTGCTGCGTGGGAACAGTCATCTCCCAGTCCTTTCGTCCTTTAAGTTTGACGGTTACCGCATCTCGTCTCGGCTCACCAGTCACGACCGGCAAAAAGTTCATAGCGGGAGAGCCGAAGAAACCGGCAACGAAACGATTGTCCGGGTTTTCATAAAGTTCCAACGGCGTTCCGATTTGCTCGACACGGCCTGCCCGCATGACGACAATTCGGTCGGCCAATGCCATCGCCTCGCGTTGGTCGCTGGTCACATAGACGGCGGTGAAACCGCGTTCGCGATGAAGTCGGGCGATTTCCAGCCGAGCCTTAGCATGAAGATCGGCGTCGAGATTGGACAGCGGTTCGTCGAACAGAAAGATTTTTCGGTTGCGGACCAGAGACCGGCCAACCGCGACGCCTTGGCGCTCTCCGCCCGACAGAAGCGTCGGTTTGCGGTCCAGAAGCTCGCTCAACTCCAACGCATTCGCCGCACGTTCGACGCGCTCGCGCACCTCTTGGCGCGGCTTACTGGCCACTCTCAAACCGAAGGACAGATTCTCCTCGACCGTCATGTGGCTATAGAGCGCGTAATCCTGAAAGACCATCGCAATGCCACGGTCACCGGGGTCGATGTCGTTGACCACGTGGCCGCCTATGGCAATTGTTCCTTCGGTCACGCTCTCGAGCCCGGCGATCAAGCGAAGAGCCGTCGATTTGCCACAGCCGGAAGGTCCAACGATGGCGCAAAACTCGCCGTCGGCGATGCCGAAGCTGACAGCGCGTACCGCTTCAATGTCTCCGTACCGCTTGGTTACACGGTCTAGGATGAGTTCAGGCATTGAGCGCTCCTTTTCCAACTTTGCCGGCCAACGGGTTCCTTCCATCATACCACAATCCGGCAATTGGCGGTTTGGTCGTTCGCTCAATTGGGCGGAGGATGGGATTGTAGAAAAGTCTCTAGCGAACTCGGCTCCACACCAAGATCCACTAGAGAGGGCGCATTGTGACCGACGACGTTGTCGGCCCGCATCAGTGCCATTTGGGCGGGCGTTAGCGGTGGGTTCGGCAGGACTGAACCGGCCATCGCCAAGAAGTCCCAAACTGGAAACGGTACCGGGACGTACATTCGACGCTTAGCAACCCAGGCCGAGATAAGCTGCAGAAGCTCTGCGTACCTGTATGTACCGTGTCCACCCAACTCATAGATCCGCCCGGGAGCATCCGGTGCGTTGAGGGCTGCGGCGACACCGGCCGCTACGTCGTCGACATGGACCGGCTGGAGCCGGGTTTGCCCCCTACCGAAAAGCGGGACGATGGGCAGCCGTCGGACAAGGCCGGCAAGACCGGTCAAGAGACCATCGTTTGGTCCGAACAAAGCGCTCGGCCGCATAATCGTCGCCCATGGGCATGCTTGCTTGACCGCGACATCGCCCTTGGCCCGCGCTCGGACATAGTCTGAGCGGGACGCTTCATCGGCGCCGATACCCGAGATATGAACCAAACGCCCAATGCCCAGTTCTGCAACCAGGCTGGCAAGCCGCTGGGCACCGCTCACGTGGATTGCCTCGAACGTCTCCGATCTCTTCTCGACATAAAGCCCGACGGCGTTGACCACACCGTCGCAGCTTTCGATCGCCTGCCTGATCTGTTGCTCGTCGCGTATATCGGCCTCAACCGGCCGCACCAACCCGGCAGAGTTGTTCCGATCTGAGTTCCATGCCTGGGCGGGTTGGCGGGCGGCAACAAAGGTTTCGATGCCGCCGGCCACCAATCTGCTGGTTATGGCGCGGCCGAGAAAGCCCGTGCCGCCGAACACCACGACCTTTCCCAACGCAGTCATTGACCCGGCATGTTCCTTAGGAAGCGCATTGTGAATGATAGCCGACCAGCGTGGATGGCGACGCGGTAAACTTCACGCCACTCACTTGGTCGATCATTGCCCGCCTTGCTATGCTGGCGTTCGCGCATCCACTCGATCACGGAAATCACAAACGATGGCTATGAAACACGTCTTGGCCGGTTTTGCGGTGTCAATTTCACTGGCCGGGTCTGGTGTCGTCGGCTCGGCGGTGGCCGACGATACGTGCCCCGTGCTGCTGACTGTCTACGGGGAAATCTCGAATTCCAATCGCGGTCCGATTGACGATTTCGACGATGTATTGCTCTACCGCCTGGGCGGCGATTTTGAGCAGGCCTACACTTTTTGCCGCGAAGATTTGGCTGCACTAAGCCAAACTACGATCACCGCAGATTATCAAAATTTCACGGACGGACCGGTCACGGCTACCGGGCCGACGCTGCGAGCGGTGTTGGACGCGGCCGGAGCGTCAGCGACCCCAGGCGATATCGTGCTTACGGCTGTCGACGGTTATCAGTTCGTCGTGCCTTCAGACACCGACCTCAGCCTCCTGATTGCGGCGATCGAGGCCAATGGCTCGGTCCTGGGTTTTGGCGATCGCGGACCGGTGTGGATCTTCGGCGAGCCCGGCGTGATCAACGACAGCGCAGGCGAAACTGACGAAGGCCTCGTCTGGGCTCTGATCATGGTCGAGGTTGAATAACGCCGTCGTCTGACCC
>JBCCER010000185.1:0-8489 GCA_039030175.1 Pseudomonadota bacterium | reverse complement strand
GCGGCACGGTCATGGCGTGCGATCCAACTCGATCTCCATGCCGTCGGCAACATAGGTTTGACAGGTTTGACGCCACACTCCGTCGACCCAGGCAACACATTCCTGGCAGACCCCCATCATGCAGAAGGCGCCGCGCGGCGTGCGGTCCTTAGGGCTGTGTCGCAATAGGCGAACGTCGTTTGCGATCAAAGCAGCGGCCACCGTCTCGCCTAATCTACAGCGCGTAGGCTCGCCATCGACCTTGATTGTCACATCGTGAGAAGCCCCCGAGGAAAATCGTAAACTTTTGGGCACTCGCGTCGGACTCCAGGCGTCAATAACCCCGGAACCGGGGCCGTGTATCGATAACTTCGCTCTTTATATTGTCTGCAGATTGTATACTATTGGAATACCAGCTGTTCAAGCTGCACGCAGATCCTGGTCGCTGTCGGCGACCCAACAGCGCGCCTTGTGGAGAAGACTTCGTTCTTTGGTGCGACACAGCTAAGGAGAGAGAGGCATCGATGGTTAGAAAGCTCGTCTTGACATTGGTCGTGATGGCCGTGGCGTCTGCTGGCGCTCTTGGCGTCGGAACACATGACGCACAAGCCCGCTCGCTGGAAGAGATCATCGCGTCCGGGACTTTGAGGGTCGGCGTGAACCCCACGTTGGCACCCTTGGGAACTTACAACGACCAAAATGAAATCGTCGGTTTCGACGTTGATTTTTCGACCCGGATTGCCGAGATGCTGGGGGTTGAGTTGGAGGTCGTGACCGTTGGGTCACCAGACCGTATCCCATTCGTCGCCAGTGGCGAGATCGACTATGTGATGGGCGCCATGACTCGGACGCCAGCGCGCGCCTTGATCATCGACTATACGCTTCCGGTCCACACCGAAGTGTTCGGCGTTCTCACGACCGACGAGACCGACTTTGCAACCTGGCAAGACCTAAATTCACCAGACGTGACCATGGTTCAGGTTCGTGGCACCACGCCGTTGAACTTCATCGAGGCGAACCTGCCAGACGCCGAGGTTCTGCTGCTCGACAACTATCCGGACGTGATCCGTGCGCTGGCCCAGGGCCGGGGCGATGCGATGCTCGATGTTGTGGACTTCGTCGGCGAGCACATGAACAACCACGACGTTTCGTGGCGGGTTCTTGAGACCCCCGTCGACATCTACTATTGCGGTCTGGGTGTCCAAAAGGGCAACAGCACGCTGCGGGATTGGCTCAACGTCGCAATCTTCGAACTCCACCGCGATGGTGAGGTCGATGAGATGTGGCGGAACTGGTTCGGGGTCGACATGTTCGCGCCGGTCGGTGTCACGCCGTACTTCTAAGCACAATTGGCAGGCCTGACCCGGGGTCACCGCGTGGCAACCACCGGTCCGGCGCCACCAAAATCTTGGCCGGCCAAGTGACAGACATCGTCACTTGGCCGGCTTACGATCCAGGGAGCCGATAGGTGGGCTACGCGATCAATTTCGGTCAGGTCTTCGAGTACCTGCCCTATCTCGCCGGCGGCGCCTGGCTCAGTCTACAGATAGCGTTCCTGGCGTTCTGCGGCGGACTGGTTCTCGGCCTGCTCGGCGCCTTCGCTAAGACATTTGGCGGACCGATCCTTCGACGCATCGCAAACGCCTATGTCGTTTTCTTCACCAACACGCCCCAGTTGGTGCAGATCTATTTTCTTTTCTTCGCCCTACCCGAAGCCGGCATTTTGCTTTCCAGCTATGTCGCCGTCTTGATCGGCATGACGCTGAATGCCGGCGCATACCTGACCGAAATCCAGCGCGCTGGGTTCTCCTCGGTCCGTCAAACGGAAATGGAAGCGGCTGAAACGCTGGGCATGTCGCGTTGGCAACAGGTCCGTTACGTCATCGTCCCCCACATCGCCAGAGTGCTGTTTCCGCCCCTGTCCAACCACTACATTCTGATGACGTTGGGTACGTCCATGGCGGCGATCTTCGGCGTAGAGGAACTGACCGGCAGGGCACTGAACGTCAATTCCGAGACCTTCCGTTCGATCGAGGTCTTCACGATCACGGGCGTCATGTACATCCTGGTCACGCTGATCGCCAGCGCCATTCTCGGGATCGCCGGGCGGGCGCTGTTCCGAGCCAAGATGAGGATCGTCTGATGTTCGATCGGATTCTTGAGGAAGCGCCGCGTTTTTTCACATACTACAATCTCATCTTTCTGGGCGGCGCCCTGCTGACGACATTCCTGCTCACGGCATTCGGCTGTCTGCTCGGATTCCTATTCGGCTTCTTGATGGCGGTTGCCCGCGGCACGACGGGATGGCTGCTGTTCCCCATACGCGCCCTTGCCTTTCTGATCACCGAATCCTTCCGGCGCATTCCGTTTCTGGTCACCCTGTTCATCGTCTTTTATGCCTTTCGCGGCACCGGGATCTCGTGGTCGATCTTCTGGGTGGCACTCGTCGCGGTGGTTGTCATCGCATCCAGCTTTATCGCCGAGATTATTCGTGCGGGCCTGGAATCGGTGCACCGCAATCAGTGGGATGCGGCGGCGGCCATGAACATGTCCACGATCCAGGCGCTGCGCCACGTCATCCTGCCGCAGGCTTGGAAGGTCATCCTGCCGCCGGCATTCAGCTTTTTCGTGTTGTTCATCAAGGATACGGCTCTGGCGTCGCAGATCGGCCTAGTCGAACTCACCTTCGCCGGAAAGGTGCTGAACAATCGCGGCTTTTCGGCCGCTCTCGTGTTCGGCACGATCCTGATCCTCTATTTCATCCTTTCCTATCCGATGACGCGTTTCGGCGTTTGGCTGGAGGCTAGATTTGCAACATCTCGACATCGTTGACATCTCGGCGCGCTACGACTCGCACCAGGTGCTGCGCGGGATCTCGTTGGGGGTCGATCGTGGCCAAATCACCAGCTTGGTTGGACCGTCCGGTTCCGGCAAGAGCACCCTCTTGCGCGTGCTTGTCGGCCTCTTACCGCCGGACTCCGGGCATGTGTCGTTCGACGGCGAGCGTATCGATTACTCCAACAAGAAGAACGTCAAAGCCATTCGCGACCGTTTCGCGATCGTGTTCCAGCAATACAATCTATTCCAGAACATGACCGCGCTGGACAATGTCACCATCGCCCCGATCAAGATCCGGAAGCGCAACCGGGCCGAAGTGATCGACGAGGCCGAGGAGCTGCTGGAGAAGGTCGGGCTGAAAGAAAAAATGCGATCCTATCCCGACGAACTTTCGGGCGGCCAGCAGCAGCGCGTGGCCATCGCGAGGGCCTTGGCCCTCAAACCCGAATTGCTGCTTCTCGACGAAGTGACCGCTTCTTTGGACCCGGAGCTGGTCTCGGAGGTGCTCGACTCCATCCGTCAGCTCGCCGCCGAGGGCATGACCATGATCATCGTCAGCCACGAAATGGGTTTCGTGCGAGAGGTGTCGTCGACGGTGGCGTTCATGGTCGACGGACGGATGGTGGAGGTCGGCGGCCCCGCGGACGTGTTCGAAAATCCCAAAGAGGCGCGGACACGGGAATTCGTTAACAAAATCCTGCAGCACTAAGTTGGATTGAGGGAGGCAACTGGTCATGTCAATGGAAACGGACCCGCCGGGCATGGCGCTGCTTGAGGGCGCCGTCGACTGCCATGTGCATGCCTGCCCCCATCTGAACCATCGTTCGCTGGACATTTTTGAGGCGGTCGAACAAGCCGCGGCAGCTGGCATGCGTGCGATCGGCCTCATGGACAATTTCGCCAACACGTCGGGTTACGCGACCCTGGTTAACCGCCGCCTGGGCTACCCTGGCGTGGAAGCCTTTGGCGGGCTGATCATGGAGCCGCCGGCGGGTGGCGTGACGGTGGAGGCGGTGACTGCCGCGCTGGGCTATGGCTACGCCGGAAATGGAAGCGATGGCGCGCGCTTCATTTCCCTGCCAACCCATCACACCCGCCACGTTGCCCGGCTCGAACAAAGGAGCGACAGCTTCGTCGAAGCCTGCCTTGCCATTCCCGAACGCGGGGCGCTACCCGAGCCACTGCCGGAGATATTATCGCTGATCGCCGGGGCAGACGCCGTCCTGAACACGGGACATGTATCGGGGCCCGAAGCAGTGCGCGTCGTCGAGGCGGCACGAGCTGCCGGGGTCACGCGGATCCTGACACCGTCGTCGCACTATGATGCCGATACCGTAAGGGCCCTGGTTTCCCTGGGCGCCCGCGCAGAGTTCTCGTTCTTCTTCGTATCCCACGCAACCCAGGCACCCCTGACCCATGTCGACGCGGCACGCAATACGGTTCCAGCGGTTTCGGCGGCACAAATGGCTCACCTCGTCCGGGCGGCCGGCCCAGAAAACTGCATCCTGTCAAGCGATTGCGGCGTCGCGCTGCTGCCGCCCCCGGTAGAGGGCTTGCGCGAATTCTGCCTCTTGCTGGCAAGCCATGGCCTGACCGAAGACGAATTGCGCCAAATGATTTCCGAGACGCCGAAATCGCTGTTCCGGATCAGCGACCTAGCGCCTTTTCACGAGGCCGCTGCCACCAACTTTAGCTAACGCTGGCCAAGGCGTGGCGTGCCAGGCTTTTGAGATGCTGCGCCATGGCGCGGCGTGATATGCGAGCATCGCCATTCACTAGCGCATCCAGAATTGCCGTGTGTTCGTCGAGATCCGCCGTGACCCGGTCCGACAGCGTTGAGATTTCGAACAAGCGCGTGGTGACCCGCAGCTCTCTAACCATACGTGCCAGCACCGGGTTGCCGCTGGAATCGAGAACCAGATCGTGGACCGCGTCGTCCGAATTCCAGTGCGGCTCGCCATGCTTGTCGGGCAGCAATCGCAAATCTTCGATTTCATTGCGGACGAGGGCAGCCCGCTTTAGGTCTACATTGCCCTGCGCCAGGGCAGCAGCTTCCGGCTCAAGCAGCTGGCGCACCTTCAAACTGTGCAGATATTCGGCAAGGTCGACCTTGCGAACGATGAACGAGCGATTCGAGCGCTTGCGCACCAGACCTTCGCCTTCCAGTCGCTGCAAGGCTTCGCGTAGAGGAGTTCGAGAAATCCCGAGCATCGTCGCCAACTTGGCCTCAATGATAACCTCGTTACCCACCAACCGCCGCACGCGGATCATGTGCGAGATCGCCTTATAGGCGTGCGAGGAACGGCTGGTCGATTCCTGGGCCTCGTCGGCCGCATCGACATCGTCAAATGACACAATAGGATCAGGTTTTTCAGACACCGCGCTGCTTGCCCAATTGCACGCAAGATGTATACCATAGACCGACAATCATGAGGAAATCGATGACCAATTTCGGCCCTTCCTCAAGTCACAAAATTCTGATGGATAGAGAATCTTGACGTACGACACGGTCATTCGCGGCGGCACCGTTGTAACGGCAGCCGACAAGTTTCAGTGTGATGTCGGCATACGGGATGGACGGGTCGTCGCTTTGGCCGACGGTCTTGACGACGCCGAAACGGTAATCGACGCAACCGACCGTCTGGTCTTGCCCGGAGGCATCGATAGCCACGTCCACATTGCCCAGAAGCAAGGCGAGGGCATCGTCATGGCGGACGATTTCGCGTCCGCGACCTTGTCCGCGGCCCATGGCGGCAACACCATGGTGCTGCCCTTCTGTCTTCAGGAAGACGGGCAGACCTTGCGTCAGGCGCTGATGGACTATCACGCCAAGGCCGATGGCCAATGTTACATCGACGTCGCGTTTCACCTCATCATCACAGATCCGACGGACCAAGTTCTCGGGCAAGAACTGCCGGCCTTGGTGGCCGACGGCTATACGTCGATCAAGATCTTCATGACCTATGACGATCTGAAGCTGAGCGATTTGGAAATGCTCAAGGTGATGGATGCCGCCAGGTCCACCGGTGCGCTGGTCATGGTGCATGCGGAGAATTACGACGCTATCCGCTTCATGACCGATCGGCTGGAACAGATCGGCAAGACTGAGCCCCATCACCACGCGACCTCACGCCCGATCGTGGTAGAGCGCGAGGCGACACACCGGGCAATTTCCCTAGCGGAATTGATCGATGTTCCGGTCATGATTGTCCACGTTTCCAATCGCGAGGCGATGGATGAAATCCGGCGCGCGCAGCAAAAGGGCCTTAAGGTATATGGCGAGACCTGCCCTCAATATTTGGTCCTGACCGAGAGCGATCTCGAGGGGCTGAACATGGAGGGGGCCAAGTATGTCTGTTCGCCGCCCCCACGGGACAAGGCTAGCCAGATTGCCTGCTGGGAGGGTCTAACGACCGGCGTGTTTTCGGTTTTTTCGTCCGACCATTGCCCGTTCCGCTACGACGACGAACAGGGCAAGCAGATCCCGCAGGGCCGGACCAGTTTCCGCTGGGTACCCAACGGCATCCCCGGAGTCGAAGCGCGGTTGCCGATCTTGTTTTCAGAAGGCGTTTCGAAGGGGCGAATGGATATCAGCCGGTTCGTCCAGCTGACCTCTACCAATCACGCAAAACACTACGGCATGTACCCGCGCAAAGGAACGATTGCCGTAGGTACCGACGCGGATATCGTCCTTTGGGACCCAAACCGCGAGATGACAATATCCCAGTCGCTCAAGCATCACGGCGCCGACTACACACCGTATGAGGGCTTCAAGGTGACCGGCTGGCCCATCCTGACGATGGTGCGCGGTCGCGTTGTCGCTCAGGAAGGCGAGACAATCGGGACTGTCGGGTGGGGGCAACATATCGCACGAGGTCCGTCGTCATATTGACCGCCGAAGTGCGCAAGACGAAAACCCGCGACGCCGGGGCCTTTTTTCATAAATCCTGACAGGACACCGCCACACACATTCAGTGACCAGTTCGCGACCAGCGCGGAGGCAGCCTTTTCTCAACTTCGGCTAACCCATTGAAAACATGGTGCCGACGCGCAGATTTGAACTGCGGACCTACTGATTACGAATCAGTTTAGTATTCGTTTGACTGAGTTGGCTACAGGGCTCTTATCTATAAATGTCAATAAGTTAAGTTATCCCTAGTTGGACAGGGTTTGCTCCCAATTGCTCTCCCGTGCTACCTATGTGATACCTTTTTGAAATTCGATTGAACATGCCAAGGCTCACGAAAAGAACTGTAGAGGCTGCTCCCACTAGAGCCAGAGAGTATGTGCTTTGGGAAGAAAGCTTGCCAGGATTTGGTTTGCGTGTGTGGCCGTCCGGTCGGCGCGCCTATATCGTTCAATACAGAGTAGGTGGCGGGCGATCTGCAAGGATCCGAAAGGCAACTTTGGGACGATATGGGGTTCTTTCGCCGGATCAAGCGCGGATTCAGGCCCGTGAGTGGCTGGCACTCGCAGCGCAAGGTCGCGATCCGGCCGCTGAAAGGACAGCAAAGGTGAATGCGCCCTCCGTGGCGGAACTTTGTGACCGATACCTTAATGACCATGCTCGCAAACATAAGAAGCCTCGAAGCGTAAAGGAAGATGAGCGGAACATTGCGAACCATGTCCTGCCGCTTTTGGGCCATCGGAAAACCGCCGAAGTGGCGACTTCCGACATTGACCGCGTTCTTGCAACCGTGAAAGCTGGTCGACGACCAAAGACCGGCAATCAAGCTCCTCTAAGGGGAGGACCGTTCATTGCCAACCGCGTTCGGGCTCTGTTGAGTAAGATGTTCAGCCTGGCTGAGCGTTGGGAAATACGACCAGACAGCTCAAACCCGGTGCGATATGCCGTCAAATACCGCGAAAACAAACGCGAACGTTTCCTTACAAGTGACGAGCTCCGGCGCCTGGGCGACGCCTTGCACTCCGTGGGGGAAGCCGGCGAAGCATCACACGAGGCGTTGGCATGCATTAGATTTTTGGTACTAACGGGTTGCCGCGTCAGCGAAGCTCTTTCGCTCCGATGGGAAGACATCGACTTCGAACACGCGCTCGCCCACCTGATCGACAGTAAGACGGGCGCAAAACCGATCCGTCTGCCGTCGCCAGCGATAGACATCCTAATGCAGCTTGCAGAATGTCGTTCTGACAATCCCTTTGTGTTCGCAGGCCAGCGCAAAAACCTTCCCCTTACAGATCTGAAGCGACCCTGGGCTCGGGTCTGTGCGGAGGCAGGGCTTAGTGGCGCGCGCCTGCACGACTTGCGGCACACAATGGCCAGCGTTGGCGTTTCCTCGCATTTCTCTTTGCTGGTTATAGGCAAACTACTCGGCCACACCCAGGCCGCAACGACCCAACGATACGCCCATTTGGCCGATGATCCTCTTCGAGAAGCCAGTGAGACAATTGCCGAGTCGATCCAACGGGACATGACGCAGGGACGATGACGAACCGACAAGCCTGAAGTCTATGCTGAGTTCAACCATCGAATTAATCACAGCTAGATGGATTTCGAAGCCGTCGAGGTCGTCGATACCGTCGACCAGAATCAATCGCTCGGGCACGCCTGCAAAGCCATGTCATCCGTACGCACAGTTAGTCGCGACGGAGTTTCGGTTGCTCCGAAAGACCCACGGCGTCTCTTGCATGCGCTGCTAATCAGCGTTGCG
>JBCCER010000184.1:0-8602 GCA_039030175.1 Pseudomonadota bacterium | reverse complement strand
CATCGCCTACATCGTCGCGGTCTTGGCAGCCAGCGCGGGCGTCGGTGCGGTGATCGTGCAGAAGATCCTGACCAAGCGGGACAGCGAACCGGTGCTGATGACCTACTACATGATCGCTATCACCGTGGTCAGCGGCGTTCCCGCCTTCTTGGCCTGGCATCCTGTCGAACCCGCCCATTGGCCGGTCATTTTGGTCATAGGATTGACCGCCCTGGCCGGTCAGTTTTGCTTTTTGCGCGCCTACCGTTTGGGCGAGGCCTCGTTTCTTGCGCCCTTCGGCTATTTCCGCATGATCCTGGCGATCGCCGCCGGCTGGCTGCTTTTCTCCGAATGGCCTGACAATTGGACCCTCGCAGGGGCGGCCATCATCATCGTCGCGGCGGCGCTGCTTGGCGCACGCTGGCGCCGGGTGCCGTCAGGCTGACAGTTTTTCTGCCGTCGCGCCAAGCGCGTTGAGCGCCGGCCAGCCCGGCGTTTCGACAGCACCGCCCGGCCTCTGAACAGTCCAGGCGCCCAGCGCCGTTGCCAATCTCAAGGCGCTTTCCAGCGGCCATCCAAGGCTCAGCCCATAAAGCAGCCCGGCGTTGAACGCATCCCCTGCACCGGTGGTATCGACGACGTCGACGGGCGGCGGCGTATGCTCGACGAGCCGATCGCCGTCGCAGGCGACCGCCCCCCTTGCGCCATCCTTAACCACGACTAGCGGCCCCTCCTTAGCGAGTTGACGTGCCGCGTTCGTCACGCCGGAGGGTGATTCCGTTTCGCCGCACAGGGCCGCCGCCGCGGCGGCGGTCGGAATGAAAAGATCGACTTTAGGCAGCAAACGCCAGATCTGGTCCCCGCTCAGCAGGTCGGCATGCCAGCCACAATCGAAGGCGATCCGCAGACCAGACCGCTTGGCCAGATCGATTAAGTTCGGAAAATCGTCCAGACTGTTGCCATCGGCAATATGCAGCCAGCGCGCCCCGCTGTCGGCCAGCGCCGCCCCCCAGGCGCCGGCGGCTGGGGCCGGTGTCGCGCGGCTGACGAAAGCCCGATCGCCATCCCGCACGATCGCGGCGGTGACCCGAGGCAACGGGTCCTGCAAGCGCGTAATCCAGCGTTGATCGACATGCGACCGGTTCAAAGCCTCTTCGACCTGAGCGGAAAACGGATCGGTGCCCAAATGGCTTAACAGCGATACGTCCGCCCCGAGGCCGGCCAGATGAGCCGACGTGATGAACGCCCCGCCGCCCGCCGCGACGGCAAAATCGTCGGCGAAGCTCTCGCGGCCAAGCTGCGGAAAACTATCGAGATCCAGAAACAGCAAATCGCAATAGACGCGGCCCGCCACCAAAATATCGACTGCCTTGCCCGCCACGCCAACCGTCCTTCGCGAAATGCTCAACTTTCGCCAACAATGCCCCACCAAGGCGGCAGGGTCGAGACCCATCGCATGAACCCAGTCCTGATCGTTTGACGGACGATCGACGCTGGTGTCTATACCTGGCGAATATTCATCCGCGCCAAAATAAGATCAGAGGACCGAATTTGGCTGAAAATGGCGAGACCGATCTGTCGGCGCTGTCCGCCGAACTGATCGCCCTGACCATGCGCGACCACAGCGCGCTGGAAGCCCAATTGCGGGCCGCGTCGAGCCGGATGCGGCGCGTATCCGGCCCGAATCGGCGCTGGTTTTCACGATTGCTCGGCAGCACCTTGGGAGACCCGGAACAGAGCGATTTGGACACCCTGGATCGAGAATTGAAAGACATTGCCAAACGCATTGAACAGCTTGGAGAAGATGCCCGCGGACGCGCGATTGTTCTGCGTCGCCTATCCGAAAAAGCGGCAAAGGCGAGCACAAATACCTATATAACAGGAATGAATGCCACCTTTATCGAAGCCGCCGCCGCCAAAGCCGCCGTCGCCGAAGACACGGCCGCAGACGCCGCTGAACGGTTCCTGAACCAGGCACTCCCCCTGTGGCGAACCACCCGTGCGCATGGCAATCGGCAGATGCGAAAAGCCGCCGACGCCGTCGAGGCCGCGCTTGACGCTTTGGGGGCTTCGATCGAGCAAAGTCGGGCCGCATCGAGCATCGATTCCGCGTCGGGAGCAAGGTGATGTTGGAGTTTTTCGGACAAGCGGGCATGGGCCCGTTTGCATTCGCACTGATTCTGCTTCTTGCGCTTTTGCTTCTCGAAGTGATCGGCGCACTTCTCGGCGCGCCTTGGTCTGCGCTTTTTGGTGACACCGACGTCGACGTTGATGTGGATGTGGATCTGGATGCCGATATCGATGCTGATGTGGACGGGGATGTAGGTGGCGGGATAGGGCCAATCGCAGGGGCCTTTTCCTGGATCGGGATTGGCCGGGTTCCGCTTGTCATCCTTCTGGCTGCCTTCTTGGCTTCCTTCGGCGCCGCCGGAGCGATTATCCAACAAATCGCTACGCCGCTAGGAGGTCTTTTGCCGGCTTGGCTCGCTAGCATCATCGCGCTGCCGCCATCGCTTTTCAGTACACGGTGGGTTTCGATCGGATTTCGAAAACTGTTTCCCAACGACGTCTCGACCGCCGTCTCGCAGGACTCGCTTGTCGGCAACGCCGCCGAAGTCACGGTTGGAACCGCAACCTCTGAGCTTCCTGCGGAAGCCCGGACGCACGATCAGCATGGTCATGTGCACTATGTCCGGGTGCGGCCGGAAAGTTTGGATGACTCATTTCCCAAGGGAACACGGGTTTTGCTGGTAGCCCGGGAAGGCACCGTGTTCAACGCAATCAAAATGCCTGAGCGCGACATCGCTTCAATCGGGCACCAAGATTAATCATGAAGGAAGAGGTAGCTATGGATCTCTTGAATAACGGTTTTCTGTTGGGCGGCCTAATCGTCGTCGTAGCGATAATCCTTGTGCTTGTCGCGTCGCGGTTGTTCAGACGAGCGTCAAAAGAACTCGCTTATGTAAAAACCGGCCTTGGCGGATCACAAGTTGTGCTCGACAAGGGAAAACTCATTTTTCCGGTCTTTCATGAAATCGTCCCTGTAAATCTCAAAACGCTGAAACTGGTGGTTCGGCGCGCTGAAAACGAAGCCTTGATCACGCACGACAAACTCCGGGCTGACGTGACCGTCGAGTTCTACGTCCGCGTGCAGCGGAACAAAGACTCGATCGAAGTTGCCGCGCAAACATTGGGCGAGAGGACAAACGACACCGCAGCCTTGAAAGAACTGGTTGAAGGTAAGTTTGTCGACGCGCTGCGTGCCGTAGCCGCACAAATGACTCTTGAAGATCTGCATCTGCAACGCTCCGATTTCGTGCAACGGGTGCAAGGCGTTGTTGCAGAGGATCTACAAAAGAACGGATTAGAATTGGAATCGGCCTCGCTAACGGGCCTCGACCAAACGGATCAAAGTTTCTTCAATCCCGAAAATGCCTTCGATGCTGAAGGACTAACAAAGCTGAAGCAGCAAATTGAAGAGAAGCGCGAGCGACGCTTCGTCATCGAACAAGAAACCGAAGTCGCCATCAAGACTAAGGAATTGGAGGCCACCGAAGAGAAGCTCACATTGGCCCAGCGGACCGAGGAAGCCAAACTGAACCAAGAGCGTGAAATCGCCATCATGACGGCCCAACAGATGCGCGAAGTTGCCGAAAAGCAGGCGGTTGCCGAGCAGCTGGCGGAAAGCGCCAAAATCGAGGCCAATCGGAACATCGAGACCGCGCGCATCGCCCAGAAGCGCGATTTGGAGATCGAGGATCAGAAATCCCAGATCGACATCGCCAAGCAGTCCGAAGAGAGGGTTGCGGCCGAGGCCTCGGCCGATCAAGCCAAGATCACGGCAAAGCAGCAAGTGGACACGACCCAGATCGAAAACGACAAGCAGGTCGAGTTGAGCCGTCAGCTTTCCGACATCGCTATTGCCGAACAGTCCAAGGAGCTGTCAGTCGCCGAGGCGGAAGCTGCCCGAGTCGAGGCAGAGAAGGTCCGCGAGACAGAGCGGGTGGCTACGGCCAAGGCCGTCGAGGTCGCCGATCGGCACAAGCAGGTCGAGCTGGTTCAAGCGCGGCAGGAGGCCGAGAAGCAAGCCGTCAGCGTCACCGTGGCAGCCGAGGCCGAGCGTCTGGCGGCCGACGAGCGGGCCGCGGCATTGCGGGTCGAGGCCGAGGCGGATGCCGATGCCGAGCGCACGCGTGCCGAGGCCAAGGCAAAGACCTACGAAGTAGAGGCGGCCGGCCAGCAAGCGCTGAACGATGCTCGAAACGTCCTGTCCGAGATGGCCATCGGCTTTGAGGTCAAGATGAAGCTGGTCGAAAATCTGCCGGAGATCGTCGAACAGATGGTCAAGCCGATGGAGCAGATCGACTCGATCCGCATCGTCGATATGGGCGGTATGGGCAGCGCCACCGACGGCGCCAATGGCGAGGCCCATGTCGGCAACGGCAATCTGGCCGACAACGCCATCAATGCCGCGCTTCGCTATCGCACCCACGCGCCGGTGCTAGACCGGTTGTTGGCCGAAGTTGGCCTCAATGGCGGCGGCGATGGGTTGGGCAGCTTGCTTGAGGCGGCGACCGACCTAGCGGCACCAGAAGCCGCGCCAGCCAAGACGGCATTGCCGAAAGGCAAATCAGCCGCACCGACGCCGTCGCCTTCAGTAAAGCGAAGCGGCTAGTCGGCAGCAAAATGGCCGAGCCCTGTGAGGGCTCGGCCAAGCCAGATAGAGAGACGGTCAGTCGGCCTGTGTCAGGTCGACCCCGAACCATTCTTCGCTGAGAGCGGTCAACGTGCCGTCCTCTTGCATACCCGCAACGATTTCGGCGATCTCCGCGGCCAATTCCGGGTCGCCCTTGTCGATGGCGATCGCCAAAGGTTCGTAGAATACGGGCGGCTCGACGATGCGGAACGGCAGACCCTCGCTGATCGCCTCGCGGGCGGTCGGCAAGTTGGTTAACACCGCGTCTATTCGCACGCCGTCACCCAGGCGAAGATCGTCGAACGGCAGGCCTTGGCCCGCATAGGTGCGGATCTCGCCGGGATCGACCTGGAACTCGAACTCCGGAACCCCTACGGCGTCGATTACCAGCGTGTGTCGCAGATAGTCCTCATAGCTACACGCGGCGCAGGACCCAATCACCAAGCCTGACAGGTCGGACACTTCCTCTACCGTCGTATTGTCTTCGTGCACGATGAAGACGGCCGGCGTGTAGTAATAGATCGCAGGGAAGTCGAGAACCTCGGCCCGGGCCGCTGTTGGGGTCATCGAGCCTACGGCGATATCCCATCGATCGGCCCAATTGCCCGCAACTTGTGCCTCCCAGGATGGAGTAACGATCTCAGCCTCCAGCCCCATGCGGCCGGCGATAATTTCCAGCACATCGACGTCGAAACCGTCGAATTCATTGTCGGCATTCAGGAACGCAACCGGTGGGAAACCGTCCGACGAAGCGCCGACCAGCACGCCGGACGCCATGATCCGGTCCAATGTCTCGCCCGCCAACGCGGATGTCGACATCAGAGCCGCCGCGCCAAGAGAATTCGCAACGATCGATCTACGCATATCAACCTCTTATTCGAGTAAGAAAACTGGGGCGCCGTCTGCCAGGGTGAGGCAACAGGCCGGAGGCGGCATTTCACACGCTGCCTTGCGGCCTGTCCAGCAAGTTGACGGATTTGTTGCCGTCCGGCGCACGCCCGTGCTTTGTGGTTCGGAACATGACTACGGCTACCCACAGGTCTCGTTAGATGCAGGAAACCCTCGCCAACCCATGGATGCGTCGGCTAATCGCCGTGATCGTACTGACCGGTCTGATCGCCTGGGCTGTCAATGCAGGTGCGCTTTTCGGCCTTGAAGGCGCTCCGGCGACGCTGGTCCGCTGGGCGGGGGCTCTGGTGCTCGCCTTGCTGCTGGTCGCAAACGCCATGCTGATCCGTTTGCTGCCCTTTCGCTTCCAAGTTCCGGCGGTGTGGGCTGAACTGGTGATCCTGTTCTTCGGCTTCTTCGCCAGCTTCGATCTTTCCTACCAGTTTATCGGCGACCGGCTACCCTTCCTGCTGGGTTTGCGCCTCAACAACGGGTTTTTTCAGGGCGCGGCGATGACCGTTTTCATCAGCTTGGTCAGCATTGCCTGCGCCAGCACCATCGCGCTGGCCGCCGCCTATGCGAGGCTGTCCTCGAACGGAATGGCCTTCGGCATATCGACCTTTTACGTCTCGTTTTTCCGCGGCACTCCTCTGTTGTTGCAGGTGATGCTGATCTATTTGGGCCTGCCGCAACTGGGCATCGTGCTGGACGCCATCCCGGCAGGCATCATCGCGTTGTCGCTGTGCTACGGCGCTTATCTCGCCGAGATTTTCCGCGCCGGTATTCTCAGCATTCCCAAGGAGCAGCGCGAAGGGGCGATGGCGCTTGGCCTCACCCCATTCCAGATCCAACGCCTGGTGGTCCTGCCCCAGGCGCTGCGCGTCATCGTTCCGCCGACGGGCAACATGTTCATCGCCATGCTGAAGGACTCCGCCCTGGTGTCGATCATGGGGGTTTGGGAGCTGACCTATCTCGCCCAGACCCACGGTCGCAGCGAGTTCAAATACATGGAGATGTTGATCGCCGCCGCTGTGGTCTATTGGATCCTGTCCGGCATATTCGAGTTCGTTCAATCCCGGATTGAGCGGCGTCTTGGCCGCAGTGTCAGAGGGTCCGGCGACCAGGGGCCAAGCCGCATGCAGGTCTGGACCGGGCGAACCGCCTAGCCGGCCGCCTGCAACTTTTCCAGCCGATGGCCGGGGACGGCATCCAACAGGCTTTTGGTATACGCATGCGACGGCGTCTTGAGCACCTTGTCGGTCGATCCGCTCTCCACAACCTCGCCGAAATGCATAACAGCCACCTCATCGCAGACATGGTTCACGACCGACAAGTCGTGGCTAATGAACAAGTAAGTCAGTCCAAGCTGGGCCCTTAGATCGGACAGCAATTTCAGGATTTGAGCCTGGATCGAAACGTCCAGCGCCGATACCGGCTCGTCCAGCACAAGGATCTCAGCCTCAGTCGCCAAAGCTCGCGCGATGCCGATGCGTTGGCACTGGCCGCCGGAAAACTCATGCGCATGTCGGTGAATGAATTCGGGTCGCAAGCCGACCAGATCCATCAGCGCCTCCACCCGCTCACGCCGATCGTTCGCCGTCATGTGTTTAAGGCCAATCAGCGGCGCCTCGATCAGCTGACGTACCGTTTTTCGCGGGTTCAACGAACCGAGCGGGTCCTGGAAGACCATCTGGATGCGCTGGCGAGCCCGGCGATCAATCGCCGAGTCTCCAGCCCAGACCGCTTGCCCATCCATGGCGATTGAGCCCGATGAGGCCGGCATCAATCCAACCAGCATGCGCGCCAGGGTGGACTTGCCACAGCCGGACTCGCCGACGATGCCGAGCGACACGCCCCGAGGAACTGCGATCGATACGCCCTTGACCGCTTCGACCACCGGCACGCTTTGCCAGGGGAAAGAGCGCCTTCCAGCAAAGCGTTTGGTCAGCGCTTTCGCCTCAAGCAGCGGCGTCTCGGTCATAGGCCCTCCGCCACCGTTGCGCCGGGTGCATGCACGCAAATGGCGGTGTGACCCGGTGAGACCAAGCGCGGTGCAATCGCCCTCGCGCGGCAGGCATCCTCAGCCTCATCGCAGCGGTCTGCGAAGGGGCAACCAGGCGGCAGCCGATCGACCGCAGGCGGAAGGCCGGGAATGGCTTCGATCGCCCGCTCATCGGTCAAACTGGGCACGCAGGCCAGAAGCCGTCTCGTGTAGGGATGACTCGGGTTCTTGAACAAGTCCGGCGCTGCCGCCCGTTCCACAACCTGACCGGCATACATGACCTGCACGCGGTCGCAAACGTCGGCGATAACGCCGAAATCGTGGCTGATGAACAACATTGCCGCGTCATGTTCCCGCCGAAGCTCATCGAGCAGCTCTAGCACCCGCCGCTGAGTGGTGACATCAAGCGCTGTCGTCGGTTCATCGGCGACGATCAGATCGGGCTTGTTGGCCAAGGCCATCGCGATCATCACCCGTTGGCGCTGTCCGCCGGACAGCTCGTGCGGGTAGGCGAGCGCCTTTTGCGCCGGGTCCGGCAGCTTGACCATGTCGAGCAGGCGAACCGCTTCCCGCCGCGCCTCCGCTCCGCCCATTCCCTGATGCAGCATCAGCGTTTCGGCGACCTGGTAGCCCACCTTCAGAACCGGGTGCAGAGCCGTCAATGGGTCTTGAAAGATGTACGCGATGCGTGACCCGCGTAGATCTTGCAGCTCGCGCATCGGCACTCTTGCCAAGTCGATCGCGCCGCGCTCACGGTCGTTGAACCAGATCGACCCGTTGACAATGACGCCCGGCGGCGACGCGACCAGGCCTAAGAGACTGAGCGCCGTGACGGACTTGCCGGACCCGGATTCGCCGACGACGCCCAACGCCTCGCCGCGCGCGACGTCGAAGCTGACATTTTGGACCGCCTTCAGGGTTCTGCCGCCCACTTCGAACACCGTCGACAGGTTGCGAACCGACAGCACCTCTCGCGGCCCCATCGTCGGCGTGCCAGGTTCCGGCTGCAGGCGGCGCTTGGTTGCTGCCGCTGGCCT
>JBCCER010000183.1:0-8625 GCA_039030175.1 Pseudomonadota bacterium | reverse complement strand
GCCGCGTCGAAGCCGTCGCCGACCAGGGTCAGGCGGATGCGCGGGTCCTGGGGCACGCGGATCGGCTGATTGGTGACGACATGGACGGTGAGGCCATAGCGTTCGGCAACTCGATAGGTCTCCGCCTTTACCGGGCAGGCATCGGCATCGATGTAGATCTCGATCGCGCTTCTACCCGGCTTCCCTAGGGGCTTCTCTGACGGCTTGACGGGCGGATTGGCAGGCGGGCTCACGAGGCGAGGTCGGTCGCCTCGAGGCCCAGGAAGCCGCCGGACTGGCGTTGCCAGAGCTGGGCGTAGAGGCCGCCGCGGGCGACGAGTTCGGCGTGGCTGCCCTGTTCAACGATACGGCCGGCATCCAGCACCACCAGGCGGTCGAGGGCGGCGATGGTGGACAGGCGGTGGGCGATGGCGATGACCGTCTTGCCCTGCATCAAGCTTTGCAGCTGGCTTTGGATCGCGGCCTCGACCTCCGAATCCAGGGCCGAGGTGGCCTCGTCCAGCACCAGGATCGGGGCGTCCTTCAAGATCACGCGGGCGATGGCGATGCGCTGGCGTTGGCCGCCAGAGAGCTTCACCCCGCGCTCACCCACATAGGCCTCAAAGCCCTTTCGCCCGAACGGATCGACCAGGTCGGGAATGAAGGCGTTGGCCTCGGCCTGTTTGGCGGCCGCCCGCACCTGGTCCTCCGTCGCCTCGGGGCGGCCATAGGTGATGTTGTCGCGGACGGACCGGTGCAGCAGCGCCGTGTCCTGCGTCACCATGGCGATGTTGCTGCGCAGACTGTGCTGGGTGACGTCGGAGATGTCCTGCCCGTCGATCAGGATGCGCCCGGCCTCCAGATCGTAAAAGCGCAACAGCAGGTTCACGAGCGTCGACTTGCCGGCGCCAGAGCGGCCGACGAGGCCGACCTTCTCACCCGGGCGGACGGTGAGCGTCAGATCGTCGATCACGCCACTGTCGCGGCCGTAATGGAAGCGGACGTTCTGGAACTGGATCTCGCCGCTGGACACCGCCAAGTCGGACGCGTCGGGGCTGTCCAGCACCGTGTTGGGCTGGGAGATGGTCTCGATGGCGTTTTGCACCGTGCCGACATTTTCGAACAGCGCCGTGACCGTGCGCAGGATCCAACCGGACATTTGCGTCAGGCGAATGATCAGGCCATTGGCAATCGCGATCTCGCCTACGGTCAGCGTGCCTTGCGTCCAGTGCACGACCGACAGGATCGCCACGGCGCCGATCAGCGCGCTGTTCAGCAGCATCAGCGTCACCGTCATGGTGAAGATCGAACGCATGAGCTGCTGGAAGGCGTGGAAATGGCGACGCATGCCCTCCAGCGCGAAGGCGTCCTCACGCTCGGCATGGGCGAACAGCTTGACCGACTGGACGTTGGTGTAGCTGTCCACGATACGGCCGGAAAGGCCGGAATTGGCCTCGGACAAGGCGGCGGATTTGGTGCGCACCGGCGGCACCATCCAGTAGATCACCGCACAATAGCTGACGACCCAGAGCAGCACGGGAATGCCCAGCCGCCAGTCCAGCCCAGCGAACAGGGCCAGCGTGCCGACAAGGTAGATGACTAGGACCCAAACACCGTCGATAACGTTGATGACGGATTCGCGCAAGGCCGGCCCGGACTGCATCACCTTCTGAGCGATCCGCCCGGCAAAATCGTCTTGGAAATAGGATAGGCTCTGGCGCACCACATAGCGGTGGCTGGTCCAGCGCACGGCGCTGGTCAGGCCCGGGACGAGCGACAAGGTCACCAGCCCCCGCGACACCAGCACGGCCAGCGGCCGGATCAGCAAGGCAACCACGGCCATGACGATCAGGATCGTGCCATGCGTCTGCCAAAAGGCGGCAGGGCCCGTCTCGATCATCCAGTCTACCATGACGCCGAGAAACGCATAGAGCGCCAGCTCAGCCATCGCGCCGATGCCGGAGATCGCTAGGGTAAGCACCAGCAGGCCACGGATCGGCCTCAGATAGGCGTTGAAAAACGCCATCGTCCGGTCCGGCGGGCGCACCACGGGCCCGGACACAAGAGGGTCGAACAGGCGCTCAAAAAAAGCGTACATCGAAACCGCCATGGCGAAGGGGCAATACGAGGCGTCGCAGGGCCGGCCGGAAGGGCCCGCGAGCACATAGCAAGAACATCTTACACGATTCGATTCGGCTTCGCTGTGCCGTGGTCGGAATGTCTGCAATGCTTGGCCCTATCCATGCGAGGATCTCGCCCAGTTGACGGGATAGCGACAAGAAGGAGCGACCATATCCATGCGCGCGGTTTTCGTACTGTTCGACTCGCTGAACCGATTGGCACTGGGCTGCTATGGCGGCAGTGCCATCGCGACGCCGAACTTCGATCGTTTTGCAGAGAAGGCGGTTACGTTCGATACCCACTATGTCGGCAGCCTGCCCTGCATGCCCGCGCGCCGCGACCTGCATACCGGCCGGCTCAATTTTATGCACCGCAGTTGGGGGCCGCTGGAGCCGTTCGACAACTCGTTCCCCGAATTGCTGCGCGGGCGCGGCGTCTATTCCCATCTCGTTACCGATCATCTGCACTATTTCGAAGATGGCGGTGCCACCTACCATTCGCGGTTTTCCAGTTGGGATTTCATCCGGGGCCAGGAGTATGATCCCTGGAAAGCGATGGTCGATCCGCCGCTGAACCGGATCAGGGAGAAGTTCTCCGCCCGACATTACCCGGTGGTGAACGAAACAGGGCGCGGCGGCCAACAAAACCGCCGGCTTCAGCACGCCATCAACAGGGAATTCATGGTCGACGAGGCCGACCTGCCGGGACCGAAATGCTTTGCGGCTGGCCTGGAGTTCCTCGAAATAAACCGAACGGCCGACGACTGGTTCCTGCAAATCGAGTGCTTTGACCCGCACGAACCGTTTCACGCGCCCGAGCGGTTCAAGGACGCCTACCGAACCGGCTACAATGGCGGCATTCTCGACTGGCCACTTTACGAGAAAGTGGCCGACAGTCCGGAGGAAATCGCCGAGATCAGGGCCAACTACGCCGCCCTCGTTGCTATGTGCGACGACTATTTCGGCCGACTGCTGGATGTCTTCGACGAGCATGATCTTTGGTCGAACACGGCGCTGATCCTATCGACCGATCACGGCTTCCTGCTGTCCGAGCATGATTGGTGGGGCAAGAACCTTCAGCCCTACTACCGCGAAATCGCGAACATTCCGCTGATCGTCCACCACCCTCAGTTCGCCAATCTGGCTGGAACGCGCCGTTCCGCCCTAACCCAGACCATCGACCTGATGCCGACATTCCTCGACATTTTCGGCATCGAGGTACCAACGCAGGTGCAGGGCAGATCGCTATTGCCCGTGCTTGGTTCAAGCGAACCTACACTGCGAGAAATTGGCCTGTTCGGCATGTTTGGCGGGCCGATCGGCGCGACGGACGGACGCTATACCTACTATCTGTATCCGCCTGACCTCTATGCGCCGGGCCTCTTTGAATACACGTTGATGCCGATGCATTTGAACTCGCTGTTCGACGAGGCGGAGATGCGCACGGCCGCGTTGGCGGGGCCGTTCGACTTCACCAAGGAAATGAAGCTGCTGCGCATCGACGCGTTGAAGGACGCGCGGCGAATCCCGATCCATGACGGCCAGAAGTTCCAAGATGTCGGGACGCGGCTCTACGATTTGGAAACTGATCCCGAGCAGAGCCAGCCGATCGACGACGCTGCAATCGCCACCCGCTTGCAAGACGGCATTCGCAAAGTCCTGGCTGCCCATGACGCGCCGGAGGAATTGCTGGGCCGCTATCTGCCGGCTGAAATCATGGCATCCAGCTGAGCCACTATCGAAGCTGAGCCATAATCTCAGCCGTCGAGGCGATCCGGGCCACCGAAGTCAGCGCCGCGATCGCGGTTTCATGGACGTCTGGAGAGAATGCGGCACATCCATCGGACAACACGACACTTTGAAAATCCCGGACATGGGCGTCGCGGACGGTCGAGGCGACACCGCCATTGGTGACGATGCCGCTGACGATCAGGCGCTTGATGTCCGCCTTGCGCAGCACCCATTCCAGCCGGCTCATATAGAAGGCCGAATAGGCCACCTTCTCGACCGCGAAATCGGCCGGTTGCAACTCGTCGACCAACGCATGGCCCCAACCGCCGGGCTGAAAATCGCCCTTGGTTAGAAAGGGGCGTAGTTCCTTTAGATGGGGCGAGATCACCGGCTCACCGTCCCGGCCCGGCACCAGGGTGAAATGGGTCGAGACGATCCAGCCGCCCTTGGCGCGCACCAGATCCGCCAGCGGTTTGACCCGGGCCGGAATGGCGGCGATTTCAGGCGCCGATTGGCCGGCCCTTCCATAAGCGCCGCCGGGGTGGATGAAATCATTCTGCAAATCGGCAAACAGCAGAGCCGTTTGCGAGATCGGCACTGCGTCGGTCATGCTTCGATGCGCCCGATCACGACGTTGCCGAAACCGTCGACCTCGCCCACTAGGCCGGGATCGATGACGATGGTGGCATCTGGCTGCTCCAGGATCGCCGGGCCTTCAATGGTCGCACCGACCGGCAGGCTGAGCCGTTTCAAGATCGCGGTCTCTCGCCAGCCACCGTCGAACCAAACCTGGCGCGTTCCTTGGGCGGCGCTTTCGAGGCTTGCGTTGTCGCCTGGCTTCAGCGCGGCCAAGTCGAAACGGGGCCGACGACCGATCGCCGCTGTGCGCAGGGAGACGATACGGATCGGCAAGCCAGACAGCAGACGCGAGAAATGGCTCTTGTAGCTGCGCTCGAACGCGTCGCGCAGAATTTCCAGGGTAACACCCGTCGTGCCGCCCTCGACCGTCACCGGCACCTCAACCGTCACCGCATGAGTCTGGCCGACGTAATGCATGTCGAGCTCGAACTGGATGTCGATGCGTTCGAGCACGACGCCGGCCTTTTCGATCACAACGCGGGCATCTGCCGCGGTTTCGACCATCAACGCGTCGAGCGCGCCGAGGTCCAGACCGTCCAGCGGCCAGTTGACCGTTTGTACATGGTCGTGGCGCAAGTCGGCGATAACGCAACCCATCGCCGATGTCACGCCGGGGAAGCGCGGTACCAAGGCTTTGGCCAAGCCGACATCTTTGATCAGCGCCCCGGCATGCAGTGCGCCACCGCCGCCAAAAGGCATGGCCGCAAATTTGGTGGGGTCGTGGCCGCGTTCGATAGACACAAGGCGGATAGCACCGGCCATCTTGGCATTGGCGACTGTGACAACGGCCTCGGCCGCCTCCATGACGCCAAGGCCCAGCGGCTCGGCGACCTGGGTTCCGATCGCGGCCTTGGCCGCCTCGATATCAAGCCGCTCCAGCTTGCCGCCGATAGGATCATCAGCATTGATGCGGCCGAGCACGACATTGGCGTCGGTCAAGGTCGGTCGGTCGCCGCCCTGGGCATAGCACACAGGGCCGGGTACCGAGCCGGCGCTCTCCGGTCCGACTTGCAGTAGCCCGCCCCGATCGACCGAGGCGATGGAGCCGCCGCCTGCACCAATCGTTGTGATCTCGACCATCGGCGTGCGGATCACCAGACCGAAATCGATGGTCGTCTGCGGCGCGAGAACGGATGCGCCGTCAAGGATCAGCGAGACGTCGAACGACGTGCCGCCCAGATCGCAGGTGATGACATTCGGAAACCCAGCCGCCCGTGCGATCGCACCACCGGCGATAACCCCCGCGGCAGGGCCGCTGAGCGCGGTGCGCACGGGCAGAATGCGCGCCGTTTCCACCGACATGACACCGCCGTTGGACTGGACGATGTGGAATTCGCCGCTGAAGCCTTCGTCGCGCAGCCTGCCTTCCAGCTTGCCGAGATAGGAACCCACGAGAGGCTGCAAATAGGCATTCAGCGCCGTCGTCGAAGCGCGTTCGAACTCCCTGATCTCGTGCAGGATGCTGGACGAGCATTCGATGTGGTCGTTCGGCCAAACCTCTTTGGCGGCGGCCAGGGCTGCGCGTTCGTTCGCGGGGTTTGCGTAGGAATTGATGAAGATGATGGCCAGCGCCTGCGCACCGTTCGCTTTGAGCTGCTCGGCGGCCCGGCGGACCTCATCCGCATCAATGGCCTCGCGGATGGTGCCGTCCGCCAACGTGCGTTCGGCGACCTCTACCCGCAAGTCCCGGTCGGCGATGGGTTCGAAATCGCCCCACAAGCCCCAAGTCTGACGCCGGTCGCGCCGCCGCATTTCCAGCACATCGCGGAAGCCGGGCGTGGTGATCACGCCGATGCGGGCACCCTTTCGCTCCAGCAGCGCGTTGGTACCGACGGTCGTGCCGTGAACGATGGTAGCGACTTCGCCCAAATCATGATCCGTTACGCCGCTTAAGAATCCCGTCGCTTCATCGCCGCGTGTGGATGGGACTTTGCCTACGCGGAACCTGCCCTCGGCCTCGTTGAAGAAGAATAGATCGGTGAAGGTGCCGCCGACATCAGCACCGATCATCATGCCCTCGGGACGCAGCATCAGTCAGCGGCCTCGCTGCCGACGCCGTCGAGCGCAGCGCCGTAGTCGGCCCGGGCGTTTTCGCGGCTGATATAGCCAAGCCGAACATCGCGGGCGACGCGGTCCGGGCTGCGGCGTTTCGGGTCGCCGTAACCGCCGCCGCCTGGCGATTCCAGCCTGATGCGCATGCCCTGCCTGATGTGAACGTCGGTCAGTTTCGAGACCATCGGCGGCGACGCCTCTCCTTCATCGGTCTGATAATAGAACCGGTTCAATGCCGCCGGCCCACCGCCATTCACACCGAAGGGGGGATACTTGCCGCGCTCGCCGAGCAAGAAGACGTCGGCGCCATTTTCGTCCAGCGCCTCGATTTCATAGACCGCACCCAGTCCGCCGCGATGCTCGCCGGCGCCGCCGCTATCCGGCCGCAATGCCCATTGGGTGAACATCACAGGATAGGCACTTTCCAGGATCTCAGCCGGCGGGATCGTTGCGGTCGAAATGGGGTTGTTGCCATGATTGAGGCCGTCGCTGATCGGGTTGCCGCCCAAACCGCCGCCGAAGAAGCAGAACATCACCCAACGCTTGCCGTCAGCCCGATAGCCGGCCAGCGACAATGCGTTGATGGTCGCATAGGGGCTGCCATTGGCCCGTTCCGGCGCGGCCTCGGCGAACGCGCCGAACACGACGTCGATGACACGCAGAATAGTCTCTGTGTAGCCCGCAACCGGCTTAGGTGCAGATACGCCCAGAAGCGTGGTTTCCGGAACGACGAACTCGATAGGCCGCAGGCACCCGGCATTGGCCGGCACGTCGGTGAAGACATGTTTCAAGGCGACGTAACAGGACGCGATGGCCGTCGACAGGGCGATGTTCAGCGGCCCGGCACAGGGCGGGGATGAGCGCGAGAAGTCGAGCTTCATCTGGTCGCCCTTGATGGTGAGATCGAGAGCGATCAGCAGCGGGTCGTCCGTGACCCCGTCATTGTCGAGATAGTCGTCATAGGAATAGGTGCCGTCCGGCAAGGCCGCGATGTTGTCGCGCATCAGTGCCTCGGCTCGGTCGCTGAGTGCTTCGAGTGCCTGATTGACAGTTTCGACGCCATACTCGTTCAGCAACGCGTGTACGCGGTGTTCACCCAGATCCAATGCATTGATTTGGCCATTAAGGTCGCCGTGGTTGCTATCGGCTGTCCGGCTGTTCGCGTCCAAAATGTCCGCGATGTCTTGGCGAAAGCGCCCGGCCTCGATCAGCTTCACTGGCGGAATCGTCACCCCTTCTTGGAAGGACTCGGTCGCGCGCGCATTGAAGTTTCCGGGCACGTTTCCGCCGATGTCGAGCCAGTGACCGACGGAGGCCAGCCAACAGAACAGCACTCCATCGCGATAGACCGGCCGTACCAGTCGAAAGTCATTGAGATGGGTGCCGCCGAGATAGGGATCGTTGAACAGATAGGTGTCGCCCTCATTCAACCCGCCATCGACAGCAACTTTATCGATCACCGCCTTGACCGCGAACGCCATGGCCCCGACGAAGATCGGTAGGCCGGTGCCGCCCTGGATCAGGGTTGCGCCGGTCTTGGCATCGTAAAGGCCGTGGCAGGCGTCGTGGGCCTCGGCGATGATCGGGTTGAACGCGCTGCGAAACAGGGTCGCGTCCATCTCGTCCGCAATCTGTTCCAACCGGCCCTTCAACACCGCCAAGGTGACGGGGTCGAGACTCATGCGGTTTTTCCGAGTTTGGATTTCGGCCCGGTGGCGTAGCGCTTGCCTGCCTCAAGGGTTTCCGGCGTTTCGATCAGCGCGTTGAGGCTGTCGAAATCGAACATGCGGTCGCGGAATGGCGCTGTCGATCGATGTTCGTGCAAGGAGCCGTAATAGTCCTGCGCGGTCTTGGCGAGCGCGCGCACGATACCGCCAGGGAAGATCACCAGATCGAATCCCATCTCTTGTAGGGTGCCGGCATCGGTCAACGGCGTTCTGCCGCCTTCGACCATGTTGGCCATGAGCGGAACCCGGCCACCGAAGCGGCCAGCAATCTGGGCCATCTGCTCATGGTTTTGCGGGGCCTCGACAAACAGCATGTCAGCGCCGGCCGCAAGATAGGCTTCTGATCGTTCCATGGCCGCCGAAAATCCCTCGCCTGC
>JBCCER010000182.1:0-8647 GCA_039030175.1 Pseudomonadota bacterium | reverse complement strand
GGCTTGTATTGCGATAGACGCTTGAGCGCGACCGACAAGTCCGGGCTGCAAAAGGCGGCGAAAATCGGCGGACTGAAGGCCTCGACGGAGATCGCCTGGCCAAGGCGCAGCGGAAAGGCGGGGTCGTCCATCAGCCGCTCCATGCCGTCCCACAGGCGGAAATACTCCGCTGTCGTCAAGGTCGGCGCGTGACGGCTAAGCAGGTCGAGCGGCAGCTTGGCGTGGCGCAGCAAGTCCTGCGGCGAGAGGCCGAGATCCTTCAGCAGCACTTGCCAGCCAAGATCTAGGACGAACCTGTCGGCCGTCATCGCATGGCACCCAACACCACCCGATCGAACACACGGTCGCCGAACCAGCGTCGGACGAACAGCATCGGCTTGGCGAATTTGCCAGCGACATAGCGCGTGCGCGGCCGCGCAATCGAGGCCGCCTTCGAGACGATATTGGCGATAACGGACGGGGGCGTACCGCCGCCATTAGCGTAGGCCTTGCGGGTCGCGTTGGCGACATTTTGGGCCAGAGTCGCGTAAGCGCCGGAACCCGACCGCTCAAGCATGGGCGCGACCATCACATCGCCGAATTCGGTCTGGATGGCGCCGGGCTCGATAATCACGACGTCGACGCCGGTGCCTTTCAGTTCCAGCCTCAGACAGTCCGACCAGCCCTCCAGCGCATGCTTGGTGGCATGATACCAGGCGCCCAGCGGCGTGTAGATCTTGCCGCCCATGGAGCTGATGTTGATTACACGGCCAAAACCGCGCTCGCGCATGCCCGGCAGCAAGAGCTGGGTGAGCCGGGCCAGACCGAAGAGGTTCACCTCAAACTGATAGCGGGCGTCTTCAAGCGGCGTATCTTCCACCGCGCCATAGCAACCGAAGCCCGCATTGTTGACCAGCACATCGACGCCGCCATGGGCCATCTTGATCTGATCGACGGCGGCCAGGATGCTGTCCTCCTTTGAGATGTCGAGCGCGATGCGGGTGGCGCCGATCTCTTCGAGATCGGCCATCTTGTCGAGACTGCGCGCGGCAACGATGACGGTCATCCCATCCTTCAGCAGCTGCTTGGCGATCTCCTTACCCATGCCGGCGGAGGCGCCGGTGACTAGTGCGGTCTTGGGTTTCGTCTGGCTGGCGACCATCGGGCGCGTCCTTTCATCAACTTGGTACCGATTGTGTTATGGCCTATGTAGCCCACAAAACCGGACAAACCACTCGCAGATCGCGCCAAGTTGCTTGCGTATGGTGCCATTTGCCAACAACTGGCTTAACGCGCCTTAAGGGGACACCCCATCCGTTCTCGAGGGCCCTGAAATCAGGATGCTCGAAGATCCAGCTTTAACGCCTTGCGCAGGGTTTCATTGATTCGGGACTGCCATCCTTTACCGCCTGACCGAAAATGCGCAACGATTTCGGGGTCGAGACGCAAAGTAACTCTCTCCTTGGTTGGCGCGCGTTGCTTACCTCGCACACGGCGGTAATGTCCAATCAGGTCAGGATCGACCTCGCTCGCCGGACGGGCATCTTTGAAATACTCGTCCGTTAGGGGCGGGTTGTCAGGGTCGCTAAGGGCGGCCTCGGTGATGCGACGGTCTTCCTCATCGCTCATGGCCTCGATTTGCTTGCGCGCCCATGCGCTAAGTGGCTTGTCATCGGTTTTCGAGCTGGCCATAGCGCCTCATCTCCCTTCGGTTAGCCTTGCGCATGCTGATAATGCGGCGGGTGTCTGCGCGCACGGTATAGACCAATACGTAAAGTCGATCGCCGATCTTGCCGGTTGCCGTTTCCCAATCGAAATCGTGCGCTGTCTCGAACGCGACACCATGTTTGGCGATATTATCCACCGCCTTGCTGTCATCCCATGTGAGCACACCTAATTGTATGCACGATAAAGCAGCGTTCAAGCAAATTGTTCGTGTAATTTGATCAGTATGTCAGTGTGACAAACCCGCATTGGCCAACCCTCTCTCACCTAACCCCGGTTAAGCCCATGATCCCCATGCTCGAAACCGAACGCCTACAGTTGCGTGCGCCTTGCGCCGAAGACGCGCCGATCTATGCAGCCTTTTTCGCCGATGGAGAGGCATCACGCTTTTATGGCGGGCCATTGCGAGAAGATCAGGCGTGGCGGCAATTGGCGGTCGATCTTGGCCATTGGCAGTTGCGGGGCCATGGCCGCTGGGCGGTGGTGCGGCGCGATACGGGGGCGATGATCGGCGGCTGCGGGTTGTGGTGGGCCAGCGGGTGGCCACGTAGGGAACTGACCTGGTGGCTGGTGCCCCAAGCGCGCGGCGCGGGATACGCGACCGAGGCTTCGCGCGCGGCTATTGCGTACGGGTATGACACGCTCCGCTGGTCCTTGGTAGAAACACATATGGACGACGCCAATCACGCCGCCCGCCGCCTGGCCGAACGTTTGGGCGGCAAGGTCATCGCCCGCGAGGGTTTTCCTGACGGGAAGGCGCGGGATGTGTTTGGCCTCCCCCATCCGGAGACGGCGGGCGCCTAGCTTGGCGATCGGGCGGGGCGGGCCTCTAATCTTGCTTCGTTGTTCAAGAGATAGAAGGACGAGACGATGATCAGGGCCGAGCCGATCCACATATTGCCATCCGGCAAGAAACCGAAGGCCAGCCATCCGAGCACCACATTGAAGGGCAGCTTCAGATGGTCGAAGGGTTGCAGATAGGCGGCATCGGCCACCGCATAGGCCTTGGCGAGGGCGTATTGCGCCGTGGCGGTCAGCACGCCTGCGATCGCAATCAGCCAGATCGCGGTTGTAGTGGTGATGGCGTAGCCGCTGCCGGCGGCAAGGACGGCATTGATCGGCGCTAGCAGCAACAGCAGGTAGAGCGTCAGGGAGTCCGGCTGTTCGGTGCGCGTGAGGTGCTTTGTCACCAGGCTGGACAGTGCCCAGAGCAGGGCGGCGCCGACAGGCAGCAGCGCGGCGACTGTAAAGGCGTCCGACCAGGGCGCCAGAATGATCATGCCGCCAATGAATCCAACCGTGACGGCCAGCCAGCGCTGATGGGACACTTGTTCGCCCAGGAACAGGCGTGCGCCGATAACCACAAAGAAGGGTGAGGTCATGATCAGCGCGATGGCCTGCCAGATCGGCACGTCCGCGAGGCTCCAAACCCAAAGCTGCACACCTGCGGCCGCAAAGAAGACGCGCAGCACGTGGAACGGCAATTGCGATGTCCGAAGGGCGGTGCCGATGCGGCGCAGCACCCACGGCACCGCGAAGATCAGCGCGATGAGATATTGCCAAAAGGCAACCGACGCCGGCACCTCGCCAAGGCGCATGGTGGCCGATTGGATCACGATATTGACCACCGCGAACAACAGCCCGGCAGAGACCATAAGGGCGGCGCCAAGAAAGGCCGAGTTGCGCGGTGAAACTGAGGGCTGAGACACGGGGGGGCCTGTCCTTAACCGTTTGCACTTCCAATACAGGGCAAACGGGACAGCTGGCGCGCATAATCGCCCATGCGCGCCAGACCCCATTCTCTTCCATCCGGACTGTGACCGTCGGCTCCGGAGTTGCACCGGATCTGCTGACCTCGCCGAAACCTCGACGAGCGCTCGCGGGCTTTCGCGCTGTGCCAACCCTGGCCCCTCGCGATTTACCGCCGGTGGGGACTTCCACCCCGCCCCGAGAACGGTCGTAGATAGCCATATCGCGTATCCGCTTGCAAGGGGGCGAGGACGGTCCGCAGCCGGAGCCCACGATTGTCGGCCAAGATTGGATTGGCGCACTCTGCGAGTGAATTGGCGCGATGCGCCTTAGGGACCGTGCTGACCAAACCCTACCTCTCAGCAGTACTCACAGCGCGGCCCAAGCGCCGCCGAACAGAAGGACGATGATTGTGGCTCAGACGATTTTGATTACCGGCGCTTCCTCGGGCATAGGCAGGGAAACCGCGAAACTGTTTCAGGCCAAGGGTTGGAACGTGGTGGCGACCATGCGCCGGCCGGAAGCGGAGACGGAGCTGAACGCCTTCGACAATGTGCTGGTCGCCAGGCTGGACGTCACCGACCTCACCACGATCGGGACGGCGGTCGATCAAGCGATCGAACGGTTCGGGCAGATCGATGTGTTGGTGAACAATGCCGGCTATGGCGCCTATGGCCCGCTAGAAGCTTTCCCGATCGAGAATATCAGGCGCCAGTTCGACACGAATGTGATCGGATTGCTGGCCGTTACCCAGGCGGTGCTGCCGCATTTCCGGGCGCGGAAGGCGGGCATCATTGTCAACATCTCTTCCATCGGTGGCAAGATGACATTCCCACTCGGCACGCTCTATCATGGCACCAAATTCGCGGTGGAGGGGTTGTCCGAGGCGCTGCACTACGAGATGGAAGCGATCGGGGTTAAGGTGAAAATCGTCGAACCGGGTGCCATTGCCACCGATTTCGGCGGGCGGTCGTTTGACTTCGCCAACGATGAGACGATGACCGAGTATCAAGGCGTTGTTCAGGCTGTAATGGGCGCGATGAGCCAATTGATGCCGGGTGCTTCCAAGCCCAGCGTCGTCGCCGACGTCATCTATGACGCGGCCACCGACGGAACCGCCACGCTGCGCTATACTGCCGGCGAAGACGCCAAGGAATACATGGCCAACCGCAAAGCCCTGGACGACGAGACTTTTATCGGTGGGCTCAAGGCGCAGTTGGGTATGTGAACCGCTGGGGCTCTATTGGCTATGAGATATATTTCTGATCATAATCAGAATATGATATAGAACTGTCCTAAGTTGACCGGTCCGAGTGCGTGGTGCGTTCGGGCCGGTTGATTACAACCATGCGGGAGGGCGCCTTGGGCAAGTTCGGCAAGTTCTACATCAACGGCGCTTGGGTGGCGCCACACTCCTCGGCGACCCACGCGCTGATCAATCCCGCGAACGAGGAAAAGATCCTCGATCTGCCCATGGCGGACGAGACGGATGCGAACGCGGCCGTTGCGGCGGCAAAGGTGGCGTTCGACAGCTATTCCATGACGTCGAGAGAAGAGCGGCTGGACCTGCTGAACAAGCTGCTTGAGCTCTACAAGGGCGCCTTCGACGAAATCGCCGATCTGATGGTGACCGAGATGGGCACCACAAAATCGTTTTCCCACGCCGCGCAGGCGGCCGTCGGCACACAGCATCTGAAGGCTGCGATCGATGCGCTCGAACACGAGACGTTCGAGGAAATGCGCGGCTCGACCCTAATCTCGAAGGAGCCGATCGGCGTCTGCGCCCTGATCACGCCCTGGAACTGGCCGATGAATCAGCTTGTGGTGAAGGTAGCACCGGCCTTGGCCGCCGGCTGCACCATGGTGGCCAAACCGTCCGAGTATTCGCCGCTGAGCTCTCTACGTTTCGCCGAACTGGTGCATGAGGCCGGGTTCCCGGCCGGTGTTTACAACCATATCACTGGCGCTGGCGAAGTGGCGGGTGAGGCCCTGTCGCGTCACCCGGATGTCGACATGGTGTCGATCACAGGGTCGACCCGTGCGGGCATCGCGGTGGCAAAATCGGCCGCCGAAACAGTGAAGCGGGTGACCCAGGAATTAGGCGGCAAGTCGCCCAATATCATCACCCGAGAGGCCGATCTCGCCAAGGCGGTGAAGAGGGGCATGGCGGCCTGCTACGCCAATTGCGGCCAGGCCTGCATTTCGCCCGCGCGCATGCTGGTGCCATCCGAAAGCATGCAAGAGGCCAAGCAACTCGCCAAATCGGCGGCAGAGAAATACAAGGTCGGCGACCCGACCACCGATGTCTCCCTCGGCCCCGTAGTGAACGACCGTCAGTTCGCCCACATCCAGGGACTGATCCAATCGGGCATCGATGAAGGCGCAACCCTGGTGACGGGCGGTGTAGGCCGGCCCGAGGGCCTTAGTCGCGGTTACTACGTCAAACCGACCGTTTTTGCCGATGTGAACCCGGACATGCGCATCGCGCGCGAGGAAATCTTTGGGCCCGTGCTGGCCTTGATCCCGTACGAGACGGAAGAGCAGGCCATCGAAATCGCCAACGACACGGTCTATGGCCTCGCCGGCTATGTCCAATGCCCGGATATGGACAAGGCGCGAAAGATCGCCCGCCGCCTGCGCGCCGGCTCGATCTGGATCAATGGCGCGGATTGGAGCGCGCGGGCGCCTTTCGGCGGCTACAAACAATCCGGCAATGGCCGCGAACACGGTGAATGGGGCCTGGAGGACTATTTGGAGGTAAAGGCGACCGCCGGCTATCAGTGATCTGGCGCGAAAAACCGGACGCAAGAACCGGGTGGCTAAGAGATGTGAACTGCTCCATGCCTGCTCGACATCGGACGAGCGGAGAACTTGGATATGGACTTCACGATCTCGGGCCTTTCCCCAGAGCCCTATCGCGATCTGTTTGGTCTGTCGGACGAGGAATTGGCGGCGCACGGCGCCCGACGATATGTCGCAACGTCGTGCCCCGGCTTTCCCGACCGGATTGAAATGCGCGATGCCGAGGTCGGAGAAACGCTCCTGCTGGTGAACCATGTGAGTGTGTATCAAGACACGCCCTACAGGGCCTCACACGCGATCTTCGTGCGTGAAGGGGCGCAGAGCGCCTACCAAGAGCGCAATGAGGTGCCAGAGGTCATGATGCGGCGCCTGATCTCCTTAAGGGCGTTCGACGGCCAAGGCATGATGGTCGACGCGGAACTCGCCAAGGGAGACGACATCAAACCGGCGATCGTCCGCCTGCTGTCGCAGCCCTCCGTCAGCCGCATCGACGCCCACTACGCCCTGCGGGGGTGCTATTCGGGAAAGATCGAGCGGGCATAAGCCACTCGACCCCAGGCTTCCCGTCATTGGCCTATCTTCGGTTGTGTCAGATCACAGATACATCCCGCCGGAGACTTCGATGCGCTGGGCCGTCATCCAGTGATTGTCACCGATGAGCAAGCTGGTGATGGCGCCGCCGATATCGTCGGGCAAACCAGCGCGCCCCATGGCTGTGTTCGACGCGATATAGGCGTTCACCTCCGGATTGTCGCGCACCACACCGCCGCCGAAATCGGTCTCGATCGCGCCAGGGGCAACCACGTTGACGGCAATATTGCGGGGACCAAGCTCCTTGGCCATGTAGCGGGTTAGGACCTCCACCCCGCCCTTCATAGCGCCGTAGGCCGCATAGCCGGGCATCGAAAAGCGCGCTAGGCCAGTCGACAGGTTGACGATGCGTCCGCCATCCTCGATCAGCGGCAGCAAGCGCTGTGTAAGGAAGAAGACACCCTTCAGATGGATGTTCATCAACGTGTCGAACTCGGCCTCCGTGGTTTCCGCGAAGGGTTTGTTGATGCCGATGCCGGCGTTGTTGATGAGGAAGTCGAAGCGGGTCCGGCCCCATGTCTGGCGCAGAATGGCGGAGAGCCGTGACGCAAAATCTTCGAACCCGGCGGTGTCGCCCGTATTGAGTTGAAGCGCGGCGGCTTTGACGCCCTCCGCCTCGATCTCGGCCATGGCGGCTTCGGCTTCGTCCGCGCGGCTGTTGTAGGTCAGGACGATACCGATGCCCTTTTGGGCGAGCTGGCGGGCCGCGTTTCGGCCAAGGCCCCGGCTGCCGCCGGTGACAACTGCGACTTTGTCGGTCATGGGAGTGCTCCTTTTGCTGTAGCGCCTTCAACATGGGGCCAACAGGGTCACCACCGCCTGCCACATCGTCCAAACCTTTTGCCTAATCCTCCAGAATCATGAACTGGTGCGTGCGCCGACCGCGGCGATCGGATAAAAGGGCCGGCGAAAGGAAAGAAGCCATGAACACGGCTGAACTTGCGACCGCCGTCGATCGGTTCGTCAAGCAAACAGGGCGAACGGGCGCGGAGATCCAGACTGGCGTCGCCAATCTGATGGTCCTGCGCCATGACCGGCCGACGGCGCTCGAGTCGACGCTCTACCGCCCAGTGGTCTGCCTGATCCTACAGGGCAGCAAAGAAACCAGTGTCGGCGACCGGACCATCCGCCTGGAAGCCGGGCAGTCGGTTATCGTTAGCCACGATCTGCCAGTGGTCTCGCGGGTAATCGAGGCGCGCCGTGACCAAGCCTATCTTGCGATCATCTTGACGCTCGACCTTGGCATCGTGCGCGGCCTCTATGAGCAGGTCGGCAGTGAGGCATTGGAGGAAGGGCCCGGCCGGGCGATGGAGGTCCATGACACGGATCCGGCGCTGATCGACGCGCTTGGTCGCTACTTCGCCCTGATCGGTCAAGGCATCGAGATAGAGGTGATGGGGCCGCTGATCCTGCGAGAGATCCATTTCCGCCTGCTGATGGCACCCCATGGCGGTACGCTGCGTCGGCTCCTGAGGGTCGACAGCCACGCCAGCCGCATCGCCCGCGCCATCGCGCGTATCCGGACGGATTTCCGCACCCCGCTAACGGTCGCCGATCTGGCCAGCGTCGCGGGCATGAGCGCGTCTTCCTTCCACGACCATTTCAAAACCATCACCGAGACGACGCCCCTTCAGTATCAGAAGGAACTTCGGCTCCTGGAGGCGCGCCGCCTGTTGTCTGAGGGCGCCCACTCCGTCTCGGCAGCGGCGTTCGAGGTCGGCTATGAAAGTCCTACCCAATTCAGCCGGGAATATGCCCGTAAGTTCGGCGTGTCGCCTCGACAGGATGTGGGCGCGGTCTT
>JBCCER010000181.1:0-8652 GCA_039030175.1 Pseudomonadota bacterium | reverse complement strand
TACACGGTTGACGGAGATGGCGGCCACAATAGGCGAACGCGTGGTCCGATGGGCCGATGCGCTGGCCAACCTTGGCGATCGCAGTGAGCGGATCGCCGCCCGTATGGAGATGGCCACAAATGGGACGGGCGGCATGGTCTTTGCCGTGCTCGGTCTGGTTGTTAGCGGGTTCGGCGCAGGAGTCGTGGTTTGGTGGGTCACACTGCGATGGCGCCGCTGGCTAACCGCCGTCGACAATGCCGGTTACCGTGATCGATTGCTGCGCACCATCGTGCTGACCGTGCTCGATTTTCTGCCGCTTGCTGCCTTCGTACTCGTGACAGGGGCGGTGGGCGGACTGCTGCGCGGGTCGCTCGGACCGCTGATCGACTGGGTTTGGATCTGGCAGTCGGGGGTGTCGAACGCCTGGATGGTTATCTTGGTCGCGCGGCGTCTATTTGCCTCCGACGCGCCGTCAATCCGCATTGCCCCACTGGGCGACCAAGATTCCAAGGCGATCCTGGTTCTAATCCGTCGTTGCGCGATTATCGGTGCCGCAGGGTGGACGTTGGCCGGATTGTCCCCGACTCTTGGTCTCGGGTTTCCGCCAGCCATGGTGGCCGTATTCACGGCGGGTACGGCCGTCGCGGTCCTTCTATTGCTGGCGATCGTCCGCAATTGGCGCCGCATCCGAGGCGCGGCCCACACGCTAGCAGGAGGCCGAACGGGGGAAGTGGGCATTGTCGGCGCGACTGCGCCGGTCCTGCTGACCGCCTACATCGTTTGGGCATACACCTATTGGGGCGCGCTCTGGCTCGAAACCGGGCGCGCTCACCTTGTTGGGCCTTTGGGTACGCTGGTTGTGGTGCTCGTCCTGCCCGTGTTTGACCGGCTGGGCTCGGAAATCGCCGGTTGGATGTTCGTTCGGTCCGAAAAGGCGGTACGGTTCAAGGCCGTGATGATCCGGTCCTGGCGGCTCATTCTCGCCATCGCAGCGATACTTATCGTGACCGATTTTTGGGGATTTGATGCGATTGGTTTTGCCCTCGCGCCCAACGGTCCGCTTTGGGCGCGCGCCGTGTTCGAAATCGCCCTGACGTTGCTGATCGTGCGCATCTTGTGGCTGTTCTTGTGCGAGGCGCTGGCGGTCGAGGACAAGGGCCCGCGTGGCGATGCGGAAGATCCCGAAGAGGGCGGCGCCGAGGCAACACGTAGCGATACCCTGCTGCCGCTGCTGCGCAACACGGCTCTGGCCGTGTTGGTGATCGCCACGATCATGATCGCCTTGTCGTCCGCTGGCCTTGATATCGGTCCGCTGCTGGCGTCGGCTGGCATTGTCGGCATCGCGATCGGCTTCGGTGCCCAGACGCTTGTGCGCGATATTTTCTCAGGTGCCTTCTTCCTGATCGACGACGCCTTTCGGGTCGGCGAATATATCGAGTTGGACCAGGATCTGCGCGGCGAGGTGGAGGGTATCTCGATCCGCTCTTTGCGCTTGCGCCATCATCGCGGCGCGATTGTTACCATCCCCTTCGGCGAGCTAAAGAACGTCACCAATCACAGCCGCGATTGGGTGATCTACAAGATGAACTTCCGGCTGGAGCCGGACACCGACCCGCAGAAGGTGAAGAAACTGGTCAAGCGCATCGGTGCGGAGTTGCTGGAGCATCCCGAGCATGGCTCGAAATTCATCGAGCCCTTGAAAAGCCAGGGCGTGTTCATGATTGACGACGACAGCGCACTCGTGATCCGCGTGAAGTTCAAATCAAAGCCGCGCATGCAGTTCACATTGCGGCGCGAAATCTATCACCGGCTCCAGGCCGCATTCGCCGCCGAGGGCATCCATCTCGCCCGGCGTAAGGTCGAGGTGGTGGCCTCTTCGCCTGACGCCTCAGCACCAGCGGTGTCGGCCGCTGCGGCGGCGGCCATCGATCAAGAGGTCGCGCCAGCGAACACCGACATTCGCTAGCCCGCTGCCGGCGGGTCGACGCGCGGCCCTGGCCAATGGGTCTGCGCGCCCGTCGTGGCGACCGTCATATCCTTGCCGTCGGTAGCCCGAACGGGAATGCGCGACCGGTCGAGATCGTGCAGGCAAAATGCGTTGACCCCGTAATGGTCTGGCATCGCCCGTTTGCGGTGAAAAATGTAGATCCCGCAATCGCGGCAGAAATAGTGCCGGGCCACACCGGTGTTCCAGCGGTAAAGGGTTAGCCGGTCGTCGCCCTGAAGAATGGTGAGCTGAGATTCATGGACTCGCGTCATCACCGCGTTACGCATCGCACATAGCGAACAGTCGCAGGTCGTGAACTCCACGATCTCGGCGTCGATCTCGAACATGATGGCGCCGCAGTGGCAACTACCCTTGTGACCGGTCATGGGGACTCTCTTGGCCAAGTTTCACGTCAACGGGCCGGCATGGCGCAGCCGCGAAATGATCATGACGCCCCTCGTCTCGATACTCTAGACTTCATGATGGAAGGTGCATCAGGCCCCACGGTTTCAATCGATACCGCGCCTTTCACAAGGGCCTTGGTACCTTGTCGTATCGATGTCCCGGTGTCTTGGCTGTCCGCCAATGATCGTCGATGGGGAATTCTGATCTTGCTGGAAGGGTGATGTCGCGAAGCGAACAACAGGATGTGGGCGCCGCAGCTTTGCCGGGTGGTAGGACAATCTCGATCACCACTCTGTTTTTCAGTCGGATGTTCACAACCGCCATCTTCATGACTTACCCGGCCTGTCTGGCCGCCCTGCGGGTCGAATGGGGCATGACCGCAACCGAGGCGGGCCTTGTCCAAACCGGCTTCTCCGTAGGCTTCGCCGTTTCGCTGCTGGTTGCCTCTTGGATCTCCGACCGGTTTGGCCCAAAGCGGATTTTTGCCTGGTTCAACATTCTGTCCGCCCTGGCGGCCCTGGCCTTTGCACTATTCGCGCGATCGTTCGAGCCCGCGCTTGTCCTACTGACCATCGTCGGCGTCGGCCAGGGTGGCACCTACACACCGTCGATCATGCTGGTGGCCCAGAACTCGCCGCCCGAAAGGCGCGGTGCCGGCGTTGGCTGGGTGGTGGGTGGAATGTCGCTCGGCTATCTGCTTTCCATTGCCTTGGCCAGCGGCGTAACGGCCACGGTTGGCTATCGCGAGGCGTTCGGGATCTGCGCGTTGGCAACGGTCACCGGCACGCTGTTGGGCGCGCGGGCGATCCATGGGGTAGCCGATCGTGCGGTGGGCGGGGCCAGACGCATCATTGCGAAGTTTTCGATGCTTCGGGACCGGCGATCGATCCTGCTAACAGTCGGCTATATGGGCCATTGCTGGGAACTGTTCGGTGTGTGGACCTGGGTGCCGGCATTCCTGACCCTAAGCCTGCACGACCATTTCGATGTCGGTGGGATCGGGTTGGGTGGCGTGTGGCTCGGTATTGCCATCGCCATGGCGCTTCATCTGTCGGGTTTTCTTGCCGCCTTCTCCATGGGACGGACCTCGGATCTAACCGGTAGGCGCATCGTCCTAATCTGTTTGGCGGCAATTGCCATGCTATGTTCGTTCAGCTTCGGCTGGTTGGGCGGTCTTGCGCCGATACTCCTCCTCGGCCTTGCCACGCTCTATGGATTCACGACGGCTGGTGATTCAGGTGTCTTGTCCACCGCGATGACGGAGGCCGTACCGCCCGACCAGCTCGGCCGCGCCCTTGGCATCCGAGCGATCCTTGGCATTGGGGTTGGTGCGGTGGCCCCGGCGTCGTTCGGATTCGTGCTCGATCTGTCGCCCGACGGCAATGGCTGGGGCTGGGCCTTTGCCCTTTTGGGGGTGGGCGGACTCATTGCGACCGTCTGCGCCCTGCTGCTACCGCCGGACCGTCGCGATCTTGTCTGAGATGACCACCGGCGCCATAACCACCACGCGGATCTAACGACAGGGGCGCGGAACATGGCGGATTGGACGGACCGGTTTTCGCTAGCCGGCCGAAAGGCGCTGGTGACGGGAGCATCGGCCGGAATTGGGGCAAAGATCTGCGAGGTCTTTGCCGAAGCCGGTGCCGATATCGTCGCGGTGGCTCGCAGCGAGGATGGGCTGAGGGAGACGGCCGACGCGGTCGAGCGGCACGGGCGGCGATGCCTAACCTTGGCTGCCGACCTCGGCTCTGTCGATGAAACGCAAAAGGCCGCAAATGAAGCGCTTGGCGCCTGGGGTACCATCGATATCCTGGTCAACAATGCCGGCATCGCCCGGCTTGGTCCGGCTTTGGATCTGAGCTTGGCCGATTGGGAAGAAACGATGGCCGTCAATGTTCGGGCGCCGTTCCTGCTATCGCAGATCTTGGCGCCCTCAATGATCGCGCAGCGCTGGGGCAAGATCGTCAACGTATCCTCCCAGACCGGCATAATCGGTGCCGAACAGCATGTGGCCTACGGTGCGTCAAAGGCGGCGATGAACGGGTTGACCAAGTCGCTGATGGCCGAATGGGCGCGGCACAACATTCAGGTCAACGCGATCTGCTCGACGGTCGTACTGACGCCGATGGGAAAAGAGGTTTGGGGGCCGCCGGAAAAAGGGGAGCCGATGCTGGCACGCATTCCGCTCGGCCGCTTTGGCAAACCCGTCGAAATTGCCGACCTGGCGCTCTACCTGGCCTCGCAGGCGTCAGAGATGATCAATGGCGAATTGATAATGATCGAGGGTGGGTACACGTCTGTCTGACCAAGGCGGCGCGCCTTAGTTGGGATCGATCGCTTAGGCGAGGTGAACGGTTGCCACTAGTGCATTGTGCCTCACCAGGCCGCTATCCGCCTTCGGACTGTGACCCAAGAATGTCGTCTACGGCGTCGGCGAAGGTCGGCTGCGCGATGATGATGTCGGCATAGGCGTTGCCGAGTTCCTGGCCTGAGACGACGTCGATGGGATAGTGCACGCCGGCGATGACGCGGCCGTGGGCGATACGGTCGGCGAGATCCATCAGGGCCGCTTCGTGGTCCGGGAAGATCTCCGCCAGCAGACGGGCATAAACCGTGGCGCGGATGGCGTGCCCGCTGGGGTAGGAGGCAACGGGGCGTGCGTCGCCGACGGGCTCGACCGCCTCGTTCACCTGAAAGGGGCGCGGCAGGTCATATACGTCCTTCAATGCGTCATAGTCGGCGCGAACTTCGTCGATCACATCGTCGATCATTTGGTTCAGTTGACGACCGTCGGCCTGCAGCAACGCATCGCCGAGTAGCGGGACGAACCGAGTTTGGTCGAGCGTTTGCTCCACGAATGCGACCTGTTCTGGGATCCGAGTTTCCTGCAGCCAGAGAACGATGGCCATTTGCTGGTCAAAGACTTCCGAACCGATGGCGGGTGGCGGCCCGATCAGCGCTGCAGCGTCGATACTGCCTTCGGGTAGGTAACCAGGACTGCTATCTTGCGAAAAAGCCGACGCACTTAAACTTGTCGATGCGATCAGCACAATGGCAGTGAAGAATGTTGGTCGTTTCATTACGAACCCCCAATAAGACAGCGTCCGACTGTTGCATGATAGCAACTCAATGAGCCGCTAAACCCGCCCTGTCACCCGAAGTGCGGGCTAACAAGACCAATCTATTTCTCAGGCCAATAGGGCCAGTAGCAGGGCCATCCCCCCAAAGCCGCCATGCCGGCGGCCTCTACCCAATCAAGATCGTTGCTGAGCGTGTCCATCGTCTGGTCATCGGTCTGGTGGCTCGAATGCGGGTCTGCATTCCAGCGATCGTCATTCGTCTTGGCCGTATCTGTTTGGTGGGTCGAAATTGCCCCTTGCGTCATGAATATCTCCTTACTTTGTGCGTCCGCAGCGAATATGGCTGCGTCCGCTTATACATGTGATGACGGTCACATTACTTGGAAAGCAGAATCGGATGTCGGTCAGGCCGATTTCATAGATCTGTAATAATTCTGATTTCGAGTACAGGCCCGCAGCACTGCCCTGCGACACGGCAGAGGCAGAGTGGCTGAGAAGAATTCCAGGGATACCCGACGATTGAAGCATTGAGTGGGAGTATAAAAAGACCGGCGAGCCGTGCGCCGTGACAAATCAGTCGAGACTGGGATATGACCTTTTTGTACGTTCGGCGGTCGAGAATAATTTCTCGTCCTCAAACACAACTCGCCGGAAATTAAATACAAAACAAACAGCAATAATAAAATATCTGGCCATTTAACTTGATCACGAAATGTTTCAAATTGTTTCTGGCCTTTCTTATAGTAAACAAGTGGTATCAATATTTTGATTTGTCAATAGGTAGGCTGAGCGATTCTTGGTACTAGCCTGCCCCTGCGATCGCGCGTACGGCAATGAAGATGCCGAGAGCGAGCAGGGCGAGGAAGAAAACCCGCCTGAAAAGGACTTCCGATAACTGTTGCCGGACCCAGCGGCCGAGCACCATCCCAGCGATTGCTGGCAGTAGGGAGATACCGGACAGGAGGCCAAGGTTTATCGACAGCAGACCGTGCCCTTGCATGGATACAGCCAACGCAAACGTGGTGGCCGTGAACAAAAGGCCCATGGCTTGGATCAACGTGTCCCGCGGCAGACCGACGGACTGAAGATAGAGAACGCCGGGCACCACGGACGAGCCGGTCATGCCGGTCAAAACGCCATTCGTCGTCCCTGCCAAGACGCCAACCCAGGTTTCCTGGCGGTAGTTAACCGCAAGCCGGGCCCCGGCAAGATTGAGCGCGGCGTAAGCGATCAACAATACGCCGAGAAGGGTCGCCAACACCGCTAAGTTGATCCGGGTGAGCAGCGCGACACCGATCCAAACTGTCACTGTCGTCATGACGAAGAACGGCCACAGCCGGCGCATGATGGCCCATCCGTTCCCGCCGACTGCCGCTTGCCAGACATTGGTGGCAAAGGCGGGGATAAGCAGCAAGGCCATGGCCGCCCGCAAGTCGATGAATAGGATGAGCAGGCCCAAGCTAACGGTAGGTAGGCCCAGCCCGATCACGCCCTTCACGGTGCCCGCGATCAAAAAGGCGCAAACAATGGCGGCAAGAGTAGGAAGGTCAAACACTGGTCGATGCTATCGCCACAGACTGGCAAAACGCGAGGTATTTCCCAGCTCCTGGCCCGCCAATATGCTATCGTCCGCCGGACCCACCGGCATTACTATTGACCTGACGATTATCTCGAAATCGATCTCTAGGAGGCTCGCCCACCCATGTCCCTCGCCAAAGCCATTGCCCGCGCCTGGCACGACGCTGCCTACAAAGCCAAGCTGCAATCAGATCCGCATGGCGCGCTCGCCGAGGTCGGCGTGACCGTTCCCGCCGGCGCCAAGGTGCATGTGTTCGAGAATGACGCCGACAATCACCACATCGTGCTGCCGGAGGCGCCGCCCCACACCGGCAAGATGAGCCGCTACGAACTCGAGGAACTCGCATCGACCATGCTGATGCGTGGGAATGTGATGTGAGGCATCTGACTAAACGACACCGATTGTCGAGTTCGATACGCCGTCAATCGTGAGTAGTGCCTGTTGCGTTGCAGTCATCTTAGAGGTGTAAGTTAGCCGATCCCGCGTCAACCAGTCGAGAGGGGGTATCGCATCATGGTTACCACGATTGGCGATCTAGAATTTTACATGGGACCCCATCAGCTTTCGCCGCATCTGGACAATCTCGAAGACTGCATCGTCGGCTTCATTGACGGTGCGAACAAGAAGCTGGAGATCGCCGTTCAGGAGCTTGAATCGCGGCCGATAGCCGAGGCCATCTTGCGGGCTGAGATTGAACGGAAGGTGCAGGTCAAGCTCGTGCTTGAGGCCGACTATCTGGCCTCAAAGAAGCGGCCAAAATCGGTTGCCAGGGCATTCGAGTCGACAGGCTCGAACGAGACAAACCGTGCGCTCGCGCTGGCTTTATTGCGCGGCACGGTTTGGTTGCGATCGGACTTCAACCCGAAGATCTTTCATCAGAAATTCATGGTTCGCGACGGCGCTTCGGTATTGACGGGGTCGACCAATTTTACGCCCACGGGCGTTGGCGCGTCGCCCCTGGGCGGCAATCTCAATCACGTCTTGATTGCCCACAGCAGGGGTTTGGCCAAAGCCTACTCGCGTGAATTCAAAGAGATTTCCGCTGGCCATTTCGGCCGCTATTCAGTGGACGGCAACGTGGCGCCAGAGCCGGTCAAGGTCTCGGACGTGTGGCTGAAACCCTGTTTTGCGCCGGACCATAATCCGGAAATGGAAATCATGAAGCAAATGGCCAAGGCCAAGAGCCGGATCGATTTTGCCATCTTCACCTTCTCGAAATCCTCCGGCATTGACGACGCCATGAAGCTGGCGCGGCGGGCGGGGGTGAAGGTGAGCGGCGTGCTGGACCACGCGCAGGGCAATCAGGTCTGGGCCGCGACCCATGGCCTTGCCGAGGAGGGTGTCGAAATCAGCATGGTGCGCAAGCAGCATGGGCATATCAACAAGCTGCACCACAAGCTGATGACCATCGACGATCGCGTCCTCATCATCGGAAGTTTCAACTATACCGGCCCTGCGAACGTCCTGAATGACGAGAACATCATCGTCATTGGCAATCCCGATACCGACGAGGCAAAGCCGATGGCACTGGCTGCCCGGATGGAGATCGACCGCATCTGTCGGGAGCACGGAGAGGCCTTCGGCCCATCCTAGGCGCGGTCGATAATTTGCCGGCACAG
>JBCCER010000180.1:0-8735 GCA_039030175.1 Pseudomonadota bacterium | reverse complement strand
GGCCACCGAGCCAATCTTCTCTGCGTGCTGAAGAATACGCAGTTTGCGGCGGACCTCGCGTTGATCTTCTTTCATTGGAGACATCATCCCTCTCTGATTCAGAGACTATCGGATGTGTCCCGCAGGGTCGTACATATCTACACTTGGCGTGGATGTCGAAGATGCCCTGAGTCTCACGGCAGGCACTGATGTATGACTTCAAGCGAGTCCAGCCGACGTTGGCAAAGCCCGCTGGCGTCGGCGCTTGTTCGGCTCATCCTCCGATATCCGACATGGAGCTCAGGTAGATAACGGCAGCCGTGCGCCAACAACCGCTCTACGCTCAGAGTGTGTCGAGCTCACATTTTCGAGCAGTCTTAGGCCATTGGATGCGATGGTCGGAAGATCACTTCATAGGCAGGCAGCCGGAGGAATTGTTTCACGATCGACATCGCAGGGGCAGCTTGGGCCGCCACGAACTCAACCGATGCGGAGGGCCAGATCGGACCTCCGCCGCGCGATCACCGGTTGATCTTCATTCGCCTACGGCTGCCTCCAAGATGACTTGCGCGACCTCTTCAGGCTTTGCCAACATAGGCACGTGGCTGGTTGGCAATTCGGTGACCTTGGCGCCGATTTCCTCGGCCGTCGCGCGCAACACATCGGGCGCGATCATCTGGTCGTTCGCCGATACAATGAACCAGCTTGGCTTGGTCTTCCACGCGGCGAAGGCCGGCATCTGGTCAAGCGCGTCCTTGTGCAACCGGCCCTGGCCGGCGGCGATCAGCTTGGCCTCGGCTTCGGGGATATCCGGGGCGAAATAGGTCACGATGGTCTCCTCGGACAGGCGGATGAAGCCGTCCTTGTCGACGATCGGGGTCTTGAACCCGTCGACCTTGGCGATCTTCCGCTCGCCATGCATCTCGGTCAGAATGTCGTGGATGTGCTCACCCTTCTCGGGCGCGAAGGCCGAGATATAGACCAGCGACGAGACCTTGTCGTTCAACCCGGCTTCGGTGATGACCACACCGCCCCAGGAATGGCCGACCAGCACAACCGGTCCCTCGGCTTCCGCCAGAGCGCGTTTGGTGAATTTGATGTCATCGCTGAGTGAGGTGAGCGGGTTCTGGACCGAGATTGTCTTCAGTCCGTTTGCCTGTAGGATCGGGATCACCTTGTTCCAGGACGATCCGTCGGCGAACGCGCCGTGCACCAGAACGACGGTCTTGGCAGCCTCGGCGGCCTGAGTGGCGGCGCTGATGAGCGAAGCCGAAGCCACGGCCATGACGCCGATAATGACTGAACGTAGCATCTTCATGGGTTTCTCCTTTTCGGGCTGGGAAGTGTGCTGACGTCGGTCAGAGCCCTAATCGACGGCGCCCGTATGCTCGCCGCGGGCCGGGTAGTCGTTCTTGATCGCGAAATCGAGTGCGCCGACCAGCTCCGAGAAGTGCGGCCGCACGAATGGCATGGTCTGGGTTGAGCCGTAATAAAGCGTCTGGTCCGGAGTCACCATGAACAGTCCGGGCTCGGAGAACAGCGCCGGCTCTTCGATACCGATCGAGGTCTTGCCTCGTCCGGCCGACAGATAGAGACCCCACTCGCGGGCCTTTTCGAGTTTCAGGCCGTATCCGAAACGCAGAGCGCTGGCGCCGATCTTGTCGGCCATCTCGCGGGCGCGATCCTTTGCGTCGGAACTGATGGCGATGGCCGAAACACTGCGATCGGCGAATTCGGGGACGCGTTTCTCCAACTCGGTCAGGTAGTTCGCGCAGATCGGGCAGTGCAGGCCGCGGTAAAAACAGATCACGGTCCCGCGCTCGGGCGTCTCATGCGACAGATCAAAAGTGCCGTGGTCCAGGGTGTCGACAGACAGGCCGGGGGTTTTCTGGCGCGGGATCAGCATTGATGTCTCCAAATTGACGGTTGCTTGAAACGGCTATATGACAGAATTAGAAGTCAGTTTTTTCCGGAAAAAATGATCAGGAATCCGAAATGAAGAAGCTGGACCGGCTATCCGCCCTGATCGGGCGGTTCGATCTGACCGTCGTTCCGGTACCTCGGGACCGCGCTAACCTGTTGATCCTGCAAGACCGTGAAACGGGCGCGCCGACCCGGCTCGTCTTTGCGCCTTTGGCCGCGGCCTCGATAGAACCGCGCGCAGGCGAGGCCGTTTCGTTCTGCGCCAGAGCCGATTGGGGCGGCGCGACGAACCCCTTCCTCGACGCGTTGCCGGATCTGGTGGAGTTGGTGATTGACGCTGAATCCGAACTGGTCCACATCGCGCGGTTCCTGCAGATCGAAAGAGATGCCATGCGCTGTGGTGCGGGCGCTGTTCTAGACCGGATCGGCGAAGTCATTCTGATCAGGATCTTGCGCTCACAGTTGGAATGCGGAACGACGGATGTGAGCCTGTTGGGGGGCCTCGCCGATGATCGTCTGTCCCGCGCGATCGTGGCTATGCACGAGGATCCCGGCCGCAAATGGCAGGGCGGCGATCTGGCGGACGTGGCCGGCTTGTCGCTCAGCCGGTTTTCCGAGCTTTTTCGCGCCAAGGTCGGCCTGACGCCTGCGGCCTATCTCAGGCGCTGGCGCATGCTGATGGCCCGCCAGGATGCCGAACGGGGTGAGCGCATTCAAACCATCGCGCGCCGCTATGGCTATGGCTCCGGGGAGGCGTTGAGCCGTGCGTTCAAGCGCGAATTCGAGGCATCTGCCATCAGTTTGCGACATGCCGTGCCACCCGTGCAGGATGGGGGCATCCTATACCCTTGAAAGCCTAGCGCCCTAAATGCTATGGGCCGACAAGCAGACGAAAGGGTTGATCGTGCCGGACGGCAATACTCCAAAAGCGCCATTGTTGGACCATCAGTTATGTTTCGCGCTTTACGCGACTTCGCGAGCGTTCACTAAAGTATATGCAAGGCTGCTGGAGGAGATGGGGATAACCTATCCCCAGTATCTGGTGCTCCTGGTGCTTTGGGAAGCAGGGCCGCTGCCTGTCCAGCACATTGCCGACAAGCTGGAGATCGAAGGCGCCACGGCTACCCCTCTGATCAAGCGCATGGAGGCAATCGGCCTTGTCACGCGGACCCGCAGCGCGGAAGATGAACGCCGTGTTCTGGTCGGCCTAACCGACAAGGGCGAGACCTATCGGCATAAGTCCGTGGACATTCCTGAGCGCCTGGGCTGCATCGTGAATCTGTCCGACTCTCAAGCCGGCAAGCTGTTGCAAGAGTTGAACGCGATTCGCCACGGATTGGACGTGGAGGCCAGCTAGGCCCGCGCGATTAGTGCGCCATCCCTGTCCTTAGGATCGGCGCCACCCAGACAAGTAGCTGTTTTCTCGTCGAGTGGGGTTGGACTCAGTCGATTTATAAAGTGCACTAGTTAATAGTAGACTCTTTCTTTCTTCGCTGATATCGCTAGCCCACTAGAATATAGCTACACAGGAAAATGGAGAAAGCTCCCATGACATTCAAAAACATTCTCAAATCAGCGGCTGTCGCGGCCGTTGTCGTAACCGCACCGGCCTTGGCTCAGGCCGCGGACCTGAACGCCAAGTCGGTGGTGCTTGTCCATGGCGCCTTCGCCGACGGATCCGCTTGGACCGGCGTTGTGCCGTTTCTGGAAGAAGCCGGGCTGGACGTCATCTCGGTTCAGAACCCATTGAACTCACTGGCGGGCGATGTCGCCTTTACCGAGCGTGCGATCAGCCGTGCCCAAGGGCCGGTTGTCCTGGTCGGCCATTCCTGGGGCGGCCAGGTCATCACCCAAGCGGGCGTGAACGACAAGGTGCACTCGCTGGTCTACGTGGCCGCCTATGCTCCGGATCCGGGCCAAGCCCTTGGCGAAGCCGCGCGGCTCGACAAATTCCACGCCCCCGGGATCGAAGCGCTGCAGAAGGATGAAGCCGGCTATTACTATCTGCCCGACGAGGCGATGGCCAATTTCTTCGCCCAGGACGTATCTCCGGCGAAAGCCAAGTTGATGGCTGCATCGCAGGGTCTAATCAACAGCAAGGCTTTGGGTGAACCCGTGAGCCATGCCGCATGGCAGGTTAAGCCCAGCTTCTACGTGATCGCCGGCCAAGACCACATGACGCCGACCGCCCTGCAACGGGTGTTCGCCGAGAAGATCGGCGCCGTCGCCCGAGAAGTTGACGCCAGTCACGCGGTTTCGGTTTCGCAGCCCAAATTCGTCGCGGACATGATCATCGAAGCCGCGAAATAACCACCACAGAGAGGTAAGACCATGAAAAGCCTTTTGACCGTAGCAATCGCTGCACTCGCAACCCTAGCCGGAACCACTGCCATGGCTGGAGATGCCCGCTCCGGGATCTATCCGGCTGGAAACGTGCCGATCGCGCCGTACACGCCCGGTGTGAAGACGGCCAACGGGTTCCTCTTTGTATCTGGCCAAATCGCCTACGTGAATGGTGCGATGCCCGATCACGCCAAAGACGGCGAAAACGACATTCAGGACCAGGCGAAAATCGTCATGGACAATGTCAATGCCGTTCTGACCGAAGCAGGCTACAGCTTTAACGACGCCGTGCGCGCCACTGTCTATCTGGCGGATATCTCGCTTTATGGCGGCTTCAACGAAGTCTACGGCACCTACTGGGGCGAGGGCGAGATTCCTCCATCTCGCGCCGCGATCGCCGTCAAGGACCTGCCCGGCGCCAAGCCCGGTGCGCCGGTGCTCGTCGAGGTCTCGATGGTTGCCTACAAAGCCGAGTAATCTCAGACAGAACCGCGCCGGTCGACTTTTGACCGGCGCGATGACCTGTCTCGCATTTCTGGCGCCCACCACGTCCGTCCTGGTGGCAAACGGATCTCCAAACGAACGGGGCTCTCTCGGTGCATTTCTCGCGCAGGAAGAGGCCCAACTAGCCGGCAGCTAAGGCACCTGACTACCGAATAAATGGCACCTTTTTCAGGCCTACACAATGCATTACTACGCTCAAATCTTCAGAACCACCTTGTGGGTCGATGCGCTCAAGGAAAGATGTCCCGCCCTCTAGGAGGGTGGAGTTTCAACGCACAGCACCCCTATCAGATAAGGCCAATTTTGACGTCGATATTGTTCCGAGTAGCATTTGAATAAGGGCAAACCTGATGGGCCTCTTCGACCAACTTGCGGGCGGTTTCAGCATCCAATCCCGGCGTTGCCACATCAAGCGAGATCTCGAGCCCGAAACCACCTTCTGATCGCGGTCCAACTCCGACGGTAGCTGTAACCGTTGTATCTGCGGGAACTGTCAGGTCCTTCGCTTGGAACGCAACAAACTTCATCGCACCCAAAAAGCAGGCCGCATAGCCCGAAGCAAACAGCTGCTCTGGATTGTTGCCTGGTGCACCGTCCCCGCCAAGCTCCTTTGGTGTCGAAAGCGTAACCTCAAAACTGCCATCCAACGTGTTCGCCTGCCCTTCGCGGCCGCCGGTTGCGATTGCTTTGGTTGTGTAGAGAACTTCAGTTGCCATCGGATGAGCCTTTTGGTTGCTAAGCATTGATATTACATAGCCTCCTAATTACTAGTGAACAATGGTTTAACGGGGCTTACTTCGCGGGTATCCTGGGCTGCAGCTGTTTCTCTCGGATGTCCGATTGACGCAAAGACCGAATGTTACGCCAACTTCCAGCGAATGACGGACAGCTTGACCTGCGCGACCAAGATCCTTCGAGCCGCTGGTGGACATTCTCGGATTTTCGCTTTGTACCTACTGTCCACCGCTCCTCGAAGCCTCGAAACTGCGCACATCGTTTTGCTGGGAGATCGCCGCCGCTATCGACTTGAAACCTGCCAGCACTAGGGTTTTCACGCCCGTCGCGAGATACCTGCCTTGACGCGGCGCAGCGGAATCGATGGCACACCAGAGGTTTTCGTGAGCTTCCCGACCAAGAACTGCTCGAAAGCGACCAAGTTGGTCGTGGTGACCCGCAGAAGATAGTCTCGATTTCCCGTCATCAGCCAGCAGTCGACGACTTCAGGATAGGATTGGATCGCCACTTCAAAAACCACGAGTGCTTCGTCGACCTGCCGGTCGAGTTGGACGGAGACGAATACTGATATGCCGAACCCTAACGCCGCTTCGTTTAAGATCGCGGTGTGACCCTCAATTGGGCCTCCCTGCTCAAGCTGGCGCAGGCGCCGACCTGCAGGTGTTGAGCTCAGACCGATCTTGGCTGCCAGATCGTTGATCGGAATTCTGGCGTTGAGCTGTAGTTCGCGCAGGATTCGAAGGTCGAGATCGTCTATAGCGCATATATCCTCTAACTTAGTAGTTTCTCGCGCACTTTATGTGCATATCAGATGAAAATTCGGCCTTAAAAGCCCGGAAACACCTCTTGAAACCACTACAATGCGCCTCGCCCGTTCTGGAGATCGCAATGAGTCACTTGAAAACAATCGAGCAGCGTCTGCTCTGGCTGTCGCACTGGATGATCCACAACGCCAATCACACCCGGCCAAAGGCAGATGGCATTAAAGTGGGCGGGCATCAGGCGAGCTCGGCCTCTATTGTGTCTATCATGACGGCGCTCTACTTCACGACGCTCCGGCCTGAAGACCGTGTGGCGGTCAAACCCCATGCCTCCCCTATCTTCCACGCCATGCAATACCTGATGGGCAATCAGACGCGCGAGAAGCTCGAGAACTTTCGCGGATTCGGCGGCGCCCAGAGCTATCCCAGCCGAACGAAGGACACAGACGACGTCGATTTTTCGACCGGCTCGGTCGGGCTCGGGGTCGGGATCACGGCGCTTGCCTCGCTGGTGCAGGACTTCATTGCAGCCAAGCCGTGGGGTGCGGACACGCGCACTGGCCGGATGGTCGCGCTGGTCGGCGATGCGGAATTGGATGAAGGCAACGTCTACGAAACACTGCAGGAGGGCTGGAAGAACGACCTGCGCAACTGTTGGTGGATCATTGACTACAATCGCCAATCACTCGATGGGATCGTGCGCGAGGGACTGTTCGAACGGATCGAAAAGATCTTCGAAGCGTTCGGTTGGGATGTCGTGCGCATCAAGTATGGCGCGCTGCAGAGGGCGGCGTTCGAGGAACCGGGCGGCGAGAAGCTGCGCGAATGGATCGACGGCTGCCCGAATGCCGAGTACTCGGCGCTGACATACCAAGGCGGCGCGGTCTGGCGCCAGCGCCTGATGGATCACCTTGGCGACCAGGGCGATCTGACGGCCTTGCTAGACCGGCGTACGGATGGCGATCTGGCGGCGCTGATGGAGAACCTCGGCGGCAACTGTGTCGAGACAATGGCTGAGACCTTCGCGGCCATCGACCACGACCGACCAACTTGCTTCCTGGCCTACACGATCAAAGGCTGGGGCACGCCTATCGCCGGGCACAAAGACAATCACGGTGGCCTGATGACCAAGGCGCAGATGGCCGACTGGCGGGCGCAGATGGGCGTTGGGGAAGGCGAAGAATGGGAGCCTTTCGCCACGGTCGAGGATTTCGCGGGGCTTAAGGCGTTCTTGGCGCGGGTGCCATTCTTCGCCGAGGGCGCGCGACGCTACGCGGACGCGAGGCTCGATGTGCCGGCCATCCCGGCGCTCGAAGATCGCATCGTCTCAACCCAGTCTGCCTTCGGCAAAATCCTCGATACCATCGCAAGGGGTGACAGCGCGCTGGCCGAACGGATCATGACGACGTCGCCGGATGTGACCGGCACCACAGGGCTGGGCCCGTGGGTGAACAGGCGCAAGCTGTTCGCGCGCACGCCGGAGCGCGACGCATTTATAGAGCATCGGATTCCCTCGACCGCCAAGTGGAACTTCGCGCCCGAGGGACAGCATCTCGAACTCGGCATCGCAGAGATGAACCTGTTTCTTCTGCTAGGCGCGGCTGGTCTGGCGCACAGCCTCTGGGGGCGACGGATCATTCCCATAGGGACGGTCTACGATCCCTTTGTCTGTCGAGGTTTGGACGCCCTGAACTACGCGTGCTACCAGGATGCGCGCTTTATGATCGTCGGCACACCTTCCGGCGTCTCGCTCGCGCCGGAAGGTGGCGCGCACCAATCGATCGGTACACCGTTGATCGGGATGAGCCAGGACGGGCTGGCGGCTTTCGAACCTGCCTTTGCGGACGAGCTGGCGGTCATTATGGAATGGGCCTTCGACTATCTCCAGCGCGATGGTGATGGCGACCCGGACCCAAAGTCATGGCTGCGGGAACAGACCGGCGGGTCGGTCTATCTGCGTCTGACGACGAAACCACTCGAACAACCTGGAACTAGGATGAGCGGCGCATGGCGGCAGGACGTGATCGACGGCGCCTATTGGCTGCGAGAACCTGGGCCGAATTGCTCAGTGGTGATCGCCTACCAGGGGGCGGTAGCCGACGAGGCTATCGCAGCCGCCGGCACTATCGGGGAGACCCGCCGCGATGTGGGCGTTCTTGCAGTCACGTCAGCCGACCGGTTGAATGCGGGTTGGACAGCGGCCCAGCGGGCACGTACGCATGGTGCAGTCGATGCTGCGAGCCACGTCGAAGCTCTACTGCGTGACCTGCCTGAATATTGCACGATCGTGACCGTGATCGACGGGCACCCGAGCACACTCGCCTGGCTTGGTGCAGTGGCCGGACACAGAACGATTGCTCACGGCGTCGAACACTTTGGACAGACCGGAACGATCGGGGACCTTGCCCAGCACTTCGGCCTGGACCGACAAGCGATTGTCAATTCGATTTCCGAACTGACGCCGGGCAGACGCGCAATCGCGGCACCCCG
>JBCCER010000179.1:0-8759 GCA_039030175.1 Pseudomonadota bacterium | reverse complement strand
TCCAACTGGTGCTCGGCCATCACCTTGTCGATGCCGTCGGTGCGCGACATGCGCAAACATTCGCGCTTAACTTCCAGATATCTCGGCTCGTCAAGCTCCCCTTTCGCCTGCGCCGCCTCCAGCAATTCTTGCTGAAAGAACGGCATGATCTTGTCGGCATGCGCGCGATTGTAGGCGATCAAATCTTCAAGGCTGCGGATCGGCGAGGTTGGGTGGTCGGCGAAATAGCGGTTTATGCCGGCTTTGAACTCGTAGAGGCAAAACTCTGCTTCGACCGGGCCAAACAGGGGTAAGGCGGACCCATTCGCCGGATCGACAATTTCGGCGCCGAGCTGTTTCAGCACCTCAATCGCTTGATCGATCACACCATCCACCGCCTCATGAGTGCCCATCAGGTCTCTGGCCACCCCGAGTCGGGCGCCTTGCAACGCGCCAGCGTCGAGGAACGCACAATAGTCGTCGGCCGTATGGGCAACCGCTTCTTGCGTCGCTGGGTCACGCGGGTCGACCCCAGTGATCCCCGTCAGAACAACTGCCAAGTCGGACACCGTCCGCGTCATTGGGCCTGTCGTATCCTGTTGGGCGGCCACCGGCATGACACCGGAACGGCCGACAAGTCCGACCGTTGGTTTTAGGCCGACGATGCCGTTGGTCGACGACGGCCGGACGACCGACCCGTCGACTTCCGCGCCGATAGAGGCCATACCGAGATTTGCCGCGATCGCCGCCCCGCATCCCGAACTGGAACCCGACGGCGTACGGTCAAGGACATGAGGATTGCGCACCTGCCCGCCCCGACTGCTCCAACCGCTGCAAGTGCGGGTAGAGCGCATATAGCTCCACTCGGTCATGTTGGTTTTTGCCAAAATCACCGCGCCCGACGCTCGCAGCCGCTCGACAACAAAGGCATCCTGCTCGGCGATATGGCCGACCATCGCCAGCGATCCGGCGGTGGTCATCATGCGATCGGCGGTATCGATGCTGTCCTTGACCAGAACTGGCACACCGTGTAGCGGGCCGCGCGGACCGGATTCCTGGCGTTCGCGGTCCAAATCGGTCGCTGTCTGCAGCGCTTCCGGATTGATCTCGATGATCGAGCGCAGGGTCGGCCCGGCCTGATCGATCTCAGCAATTCGCTGTAGATAAGCCTCGCATAGGGATTTCGACGTCCATTCGCCATCGTCGAACAGCCCTTGTAGTTCGGAAATAGTGAATTCAATAAGTTCGGGCACTCGCGTGGGCTCCGGTTCGTTTCGGCCTTAATGGCAGCCTATCGAGCGTTCCCCGCGCCCAAAACGGGGGCTCAACCCCGCGACGGCCATTTCGGATGGTGATCGTCGATCACGAAGGCATGGGCATGCCTGATGGCTGCATGGCGGTGGGGATGGCTGTGCGGCTCGGGGCCTTCCCACCCCTCATGCTCGTGCTGGTGGTGTTCGTCATGCACGTGAAGATGCTCATGGCTGACCGCAGCATGCGTGTGGGGAAGAACCTCCGGATCGCCGGTGCGCCAAACTGCAGCACAAATACCCAGCCCTATCGCACAAAAAACCGCCATCACAGCAAAGGTGACATTCAGTCCGGCGGCAGCACCGAGCCAACCCGCCAACGGATAGGTCAACAGCCAGCAAGCGTGGGAAAGAGCGAACTGGGCTGAGAACAGCGCTGGTCTGTCGGTCTGGTGAGACGAACGTCGCAGCAATAGACCCGCCGGCGTCTGGATCAGCGATCCACCGGCACCGAGGACCGCCCACAGAGCCAGCGAAAACCCATAGGAGGGATCAAAAGCCGCGAAAAGCAGTCCGGCGACCAGCACGGCGGCGCCGCCGATCATCAGCGGACGCGGCCCCAGCCGGTCCAAAAAGCGAGGCAGGACGAGAGCAACGACCATCGAGCCAAGACCGTAGGAGGTGAAGAACAGGGCAACCTGCTCATTGCTGCCTGACAGGACATCGCGCACGTAAACGACGGTGTTGACGATCACCATCGCGCTCGCCGCCGCGACTGCAAAACTGAGCGCCAGCAAGCCGCACAAGCGCGGCGTGGCCCGATAGATGGAAATGCCGCGGGTCAACCCGCGCCGGAAACTCTCCGGAACAGCGCGAGCAGGTCGGGCTGGCAAGCGTGTGCCCAGAACCAGAAGCGCCGAGGCCAGAAAGCCAAGGGCCGTGCCGACAAAGAGCCAATGGAATCCTATGACCAATAGCAGAGCAGCAGCAATGAGCGGGCTGATCAGCGCCTCGAGATCGTAAGCCAATCGCGACAGCGATAGGGCGTTGGTGTAGTCGCCCTCCTCGGTCAGGATGTCGGGGATCGTGGCTTGAAAGATCGGTGTGAAACCGGCTGAAAAAGCCTGGAACAGAAAGACCAACACGTAGATCTGCCAGACTTCCGTAACGAACGGCAAAAAGGCCACCATGCCCGCGCGGCAAAGATCGAGAACGACCAGATACCCCCGGCGCGGCAACCGGGCCACAATCGCGCCCGCGACCGGCGAAATGGTCACATAGGCGACCATTTTGAGGGCCAGAGCCGTCCCCAATACAGCCCCGGCATCGGCGCCGGCGAGATCGTAGGCTAAAAGCCCCAACGCGACTGTCGTCAGACCGGTTCCGATCAGCGATAGAACTTGAGCCGAGAATAGCCGCCGATAGGCTGTGTTGCCGAGAACATGGAACATGCTTCATACCAACGGCAGATCATGATTTTTGCAAGGAGCAAGCGTTGAAGCAATCATGCGCCAACTCGGCTAACGACAGACCTGTCCACAAAGACCAGACATCAGGACCGCTAGCGCGGCGTCAGCTGTTGGCCCTGCTGGCTGCATTGCCCGTGATTGGCAAGAGCGCAGCAGTGCTGGCCGCCAACAATGAAGGAGATCGCAACGGCATGATCACCAATCTACTTGCCGACCTACCCGACGCCTCCGCCGAAGAAGTCTTCGAGCCGCTTTTGGAACTACGGGGCGTCAGGCTCGAACGAATTACCTCCCAAGGCCAGGTCACGCCCGAAGGAGACTGGTACGATCAAGAGCAGGATGAGTGGGTGATGGTGCTGGAGGGTGCCGCGCGCCTATTGGTCGAGGGCGATGGCGAGCTTGACATGGGGCCAGGCGACAGCGTCTTCCTGCCGGCGCATCGCCGGCACCGCGTCACCTGGACAGACCCAGATCAGCAAACCGTCTGGCTCGCCCTTCACGTCTGGCCGCGCAACGGATAGCGGCCGCTCAAGCAACTAGCGATGTATTGCGGTTTGAGTTCTTTGCGTCAGCCGGCCGCGGACTGGCTGCCGCCCAACTTGGCGTCCTTGGCGGCATCACCGCTGCTGATCGACGTTACGCGAGACTTTTCAACCGCAGGGGCCGCTCGTTCGGGCGCTGTGTCAGCAATGCTTGTGTCTTGCTTCACCATGCCTTCGATAAAGGCGCCGCGAACGACTTCCAGGCTGTGGTGAAGGATATCGCCCCGAACTTCGGCGGTTTCCTGTAGGGACACATCCTTCGACCGAATGCGTCCGTTGACCTTGCCCCAGACCTGAACGGCATCGGCTGCGACTTCGCCATTGACCACGGCGGTCTTGCCGATCGTCAGATTGTTGGATGAGATGTCGCCATCGATGGTGCCGTCGATCTGGACATTGCCCTCGGTGCGCAGATCGCCCGATACCCGCATATCGGCGCTGATAACAGAGGCGGCCGGTGCTGCCGTTTGGCTGGGCGATTGAGCGGGGTTGGGTCGGCTCGGCGCCGAGGACGCAGCCGTCGTCGAACTGGGCGTCGTACTGGACATAGTGCTAGCCTGCTTATTGGTTGTCTTGGCCTGCTGTGACTTCGTAAACATGCTCGCCTGCGAGAATGAAGTTCATAGGATCGTACGGAACACCGTTCACCAGCACTTCGTAGTGCAGATGAGACCCTGTGGATCGGCCGGAACTGCCCATCAGCCCGATCTGGTCATTGTAGCTGATTGACTGTCCTTCCTCGACTAAGATTTCTTGAAGATGAGCGTAGCGGCTGACGAGGCCGAAGCCATGGTCGATATCGACGGTACGTCCATAACCGCTGTACCATTCGGCGCGGATGATGGTGCCCGGCCCGCTTGCATGTATCAAGTCACCGTAATCACCGTCGAAATCTAGCCCCTGGTGCATGGCTCCAGCACCAGTGAATGGGTCACGACGCGGGCCGAATGGGCTGGAAATCGGTGTATCTGGATCGACGGGGAACCCGATGGGAAGCTGGTTGGCGACATCGCGCAGCTCAATGGCCCGGTCTGCCAGGTTGATCGACGCAACCGCATCGATCCAGCCGGGCTGACCGGCGATCTGCTCGTCCAGTAGTGGAATGAGCGGGCCGCCGGTCCCGTAGAACTCGGCGCCATAGATGTCTTCGATGATCGCCTCGATATCCAGACCAGTAACCGCCAGCCCCTCCTCCACAGCGAAGACATGGTCATCAATGGCATCCCGCAATTGGGCGAAGACCTCTTCCTGATAAGCGGCCAAGTTGCTTATCCTGGACTCCAGCGCGCCCACTTGACCGATAAGGACACCGTTATCATCGCGGAGCGTGTCGCGTTCGGTCGACAAATCCGCTGCGACGACAACCATGCTTCGCACAATGCCTTCTAACTCCACCCTGGCGGCGGTCTGTTCCTCAAGTTCCGTACGCAATCCGACAAGTTCGCGGCTAAGAGATCCGCTTTCGGCTCGCAGAGCATCGCGTTCTGCCGATAGGTGATCGACCGCCGCATCTGAACGGTAAAGAGCATCCTCAAGCGTTGTCGCCGCCAATTGGTAATCGAGAAGGTTACCCTGCAAGAAGGCAACTTCACTGTTCAAGGCATCGGTTTGCTCGATCAGCGACTGCCGTTCATCTGACAGCTGCGCAACGATTGCCTCCGATTGGAAGAGCGAGCCTTCAAGCGCTGCCCTGGCCAATTGCGTATCAAGGAGGTCGTCGCGCAGGACAGCAAGTTCATCGCCTAGGCTAGAGATTTCAACGTTCCGGGATTCAGACTGTGTCAGAAGCAGTGCCCGTTCGCTCGAAAGCTCCTCGATCCTGGCGGTTGCGTCCTGGAGCGCGCCCTCGAGAACACGATGGATGCCACGATGTCCGGCCAAAGCACTTTGAACATCGACAAGCCGAGCTGAAAGCGACGCTGATCGCGCCAGCAAGTCGTCACGTTCGGCCGATAGGTCCACGGCCGCCGCAAGAGCGCTTAAAAGGTGGGATTCCAGATCTGCGCTCACGGCCCGCTGCTCGCCCAACGCGACCCTGAGCCCGTCGCGCTCGACCTCAAGCATCTCTACGGCCCCGAAGGCGGTCACAACGGCTGCTGACATGGCGTCGACGCGATCGCTGAGGCTGTCGTTCCGCTCCTCCGCGTCGGCGAGACGGATCGCCAGATCATCAGCGCGAGAACCAGCCGCCTGCGCGACCGCAACGGCGGTTATGTGACCGGCCTCGGCCGTTTCCAGCTGCTGTTCGGTGCCTGACAACTCTCGTTCCAAAGAGGCGGTTCTGCTCACCGCATCGCTCAGCGAGCCTTCCAAAACGGCGATATCGGCATTCAAGTTGGCGCTGAGATCCGCGTACTGCCGTTCCAGATCAAGTCGTGCCGCCTCGCTCGCACCGTAACGACCAGAAAGGTCCTGCACCTGCTCCGCCAAGGCTGCGTTCTCGACAGCCAATCGGTCGGTCTGGGCCTCATGCCGCGCTAAAGCTTCTGTTGCAGCGACTGCTCCTTGAGCACGACCGGCGACATCGACGATCAGGTTGGCGTAGCCCAGTTCCAGATCATCGATTTGCCGGTTGGCATTGATCTGTTCAATGATTAGCGCGATGGTTGCCGCGACGGCCCAAATCGAAACGCCGGCGACGCCGACCACCATGACGAACTGGCGCCGTCCAAACAGGCGAAACGTCCGGGTGCCGCGCACCGATGTGACCGCGACAACGCGGCCACGAAACGCTGAACGAGCCCAGCGAACCATTCGTCGGTGGAACGACATGCAAGACCCCGCCACCCAAAACCGTAAAGCCCACCGCCTGGATAAAATATCCGGCGAATATTGCCCGTGATCGAGCTATTTTTGACTGATAAATTTCTGCATAGCGGTAGACGAAAGGCCATCGATCGCAGAAATTCGTCAACAAGAGAGAACAATTCAATTGTGGCTAAAGAGTGTCAAACTGGCTCAGCCACTGCCGCCCCACGAACCCGAGGATATACCAACCGTGCCCCTTATCGACCCGCTACCCACCGGTGCCAACCCCGACTTGGACGAGTTCTTTTCCTTCTTTCTAGGGCCGCTCGGTTTCGTGCCCAACTCCATGCGGATCATGCAGCGCCGGCCGGCGATGGTGAAGGCCTTTGCCGATCTGAACAAAGCAGTCATGGAAGGCGAGGTCGACCCCGGTCTCAAACGGCTGATCGGCCATATTGCCAGCCGCGTGGCCGGCTGCGACTACTGCATGGCTCATACCGCCTTGGGCGCTGGTCGAAAAGGTGTCAATGACGACAAGCTGGAAGCGATCTGGGAATACCAAACCAGCCCGCTCTACAGCGATGCTGAGCGCGCAGCGCTTGATTTCGCGGCCGCCGCCGCCAGCGTCCCCAACGCTGTGACGCCCGAGATCGGCGAACGATTGCGCGCCCATTGGGACGACGGGCAAATCGTCGAGATCCTGGGCGTGATCGCTCTGTTCGGATTTCTCAACCGTTGGAACGACAGTTTGGCGACCCCGTTGGAGGATGAGGCTGACGCGGTTGGACAACGCTTCCTGGCCGATCGCGGCTGGTCAAAGGGCAAACATTTGGAGCCCTGATCCGTGAGCGGGGTCAAACCCGCTCGATGATCAGCGCGATCCCCTGACCCACTCCGATGCACATGGCACACAGGCCATAGCGACCGCCGCGCCGCTTAAGCTCAAGGGCGGCCGTCGCTGCCAGACGCGCACCGCTCATGCCAAGCGGATGCCCCAACGCAATGGCGCCGCCATTGGGATTCACATGGTCGGCATCTTCCGGCAGGCCAAGCATGCGCAACACCGCGAGCGCTTGAGCGGCGAATGCTTCGTTCAGCTCGATCACATCCATGTCGGCGATCGTCAGGCCAACGCGTTTCAACAGTTTCTGCGTCGCGGGTGCGGGGCCGATACCCATGATGCGCGGCTCAACGCCGGCCGTCGCTGCGCCAAGAATGCGGGCCAAGGGCTGCAAGCCGCCCGCAATCGCTTCGGCCTCGCTGGCGATGATCATCGCACAGGCACCATCGTTGACGCCGGATGCATTGCCGGCGGTCACGCTGCCCCCTTCACGAAATGGAGTCGGCAGCTCGGCCAGCTTTTCGATCGTGGTTTCTGGGCGAGGATGCTCGTCGGTCGCCACGACGATCGGGTCGCCACGACGCCGCGGCACTGAGACCGGCACGATTTCCTCGGCAAGCCGGTCACGAGCCGATGCGGCACGATGCTGGGATCGGGCGGCGAAGGCGTCTTGGGCCGCGCGGCTGACCTGATAATCCTCGGCCACGATCTCGGCCGTTTCCGGCATGGAATCGACGCCGTATCTGTCCTTCATCAACCGGTTGACGAAGCGCCAGCCGATGGTGGTGTCCTCCATCGTTGCGGTCCTAGAAAAGGGCTGTGTCGCCTTGGCCACGACGAACGGTGCGCGCGACATGCTTTCCACGCCCCCTGCCACGACAAGGGATGCCTCGCCCGCTTTAATCGCCCGCGCACCTACCGCCACCGCGTCGAGACCCGATCCGCATAGCCGGTTAATCGTCGAGCCCGAAACGCCGACCGGCAGCCCAGCGAGCAGGGACGACATGCGCGCGATATTGCGGTTGTCCTCGCCTGCCTGATTTGCGCAGCCAAGGATCACGTCATCGACCCGATCCCAATCGACGGACGGATTGCGGTCCATCAGCGCCTGCAGCGGCAGCGCACCCAGATCGTCGGTCCGGATCGACGACAGCGCGCCGCCATACCGACCAATCGGCGTTCGCACAGGAGAACAGATAAACGCGTCAGCCACGATCCAACGACTCCTTACCTCTCGGCACGCAAGCCTTCAAAGACTGCACTATTGGTTCGCCGACAACAATCAGCGCGCGAAGATGATGCGGGTGTCCGATCGATCGAAAAACACGCCGCCGACATCAACGAGAATCGGCGCCGAGGTGATGCCGATGGTACGGAACAAGACGATGATGTCGCCGCGTGACCGATCGCGATGCCAGGGTTCAAATCGGTCTGGCCCCGAGGCAAATCGATAAAAGTCGGTGGCAGGGAAACCAAAGAAATCCACACGAAAAGCTGGCGAGCCGATGGCGCCGAAGCCGGGCGTTACGCCACTGTTTGGCTGCCCGACGGCAGCTGTCGGTCCTGTTCCCAACATCACCCACAGCAGCATGCCGATCGGAAGAAATGCCTTACTTGCCAGGTGATCCACCCGTGTGAGAGGACGACTCTCGCAACAAGTGGGTTCTGAGATGGCCTGGGAAACCCTCGAGCCTATCAACAGTTCGCGCGCATGCGACCGGCGTCGAGGGTTTTGCAACGCCAAAGGCGATCCGGCCGCTTGTAAACCTGCTGACCCGCGTGGCGGTTTAGAATAATTCGGCAGGTGCCGCGAGCAGTTCCCTGTCCTGGCGATTGTTGGGAAGGATCCCAATGATCAGCAGGTCCCGGGTCAGCTCGCTCAGTTCCAGCACGAACGTCGTGCTGTTGATGAAATCTTCCGCGATGTATT
>JBCCER010000178.1:0-8779 GCA_039030175.1 Pseudomonadota bacterium | reverse complement strand
TCTTACCTTCACGGTGCCAACGGGGGCGTTTGCTTTCGTCACGGGGGCCAGCGGTGCCGGCAAAAGCTCGCTAATTCGCCTGTTGCATCTGAGCCATCGGCCTTCGCGCGGGCTGATCCGCATGTTCGGCCGTGACATCGCAACCTTGGCGCGACGCGAACTGCCGGCGATCAGGCGACGCATTGGCGTCGTGTTCCAGGACTTCCAGCTTCTGGACCATCTTTCCATCGTCGACAATGTCGCCTTGCCGCTGCGTCTGGCGGGCGCCGACGGCGAATCGCTGCGAGACCATGTCATGGATCTGCTGCGCTGGGTCGGGCTGGGTGACCGGTTGGAAGCCTTGCCCCCGACGCTGTCCGGCGGTGAACAACAGCGCGTCGCCATTGCCCGAGCGGTGATCAACCGGCCCGACCTGTTGCTGGCCGACGAACCGACCGGCAATGTCGACGACGAGATCGGCATGCGGCTGATGCATCTGTTCGAGGAACTGAACAAGCTAGGCACGACGGTCATCGTCGCGACCCACGACCAAAGCCTAATTGAGCGCTTGGGCCATTCGGTGATGAGCCTTCATGACGGTTACCTTTATCCGGGCCTGTCCAAGGCCGAGGCGGCATCGTGATAAGGCGGCTTAGGCGCAGCGCAAAGTCGCGAGACAGACGGGCTGGCCGCGGACTGGACATTCCGCTGGGTACGGCCGGACCGGACCGTTTCTTGGCCTGGCTGCTGGCACCGATGACATTTCTGGCCATTCTCGCGATTGCCGTGACCCTGCTGGTCGCCGATCTCGTGACCCATTGGGACAATGCGGCCGCCGGCGTGATCAGCGTCCAGGTGCCGCCGGTCGGCGATAGGATCGCGACGACGGCGCGGGTTGGCCAGATCATGGACATGATCGAGGAGATTAGCGGCGTTGAGAGCGTTCGGGCGCTGCCGCCGGACGAGACCGCCGCCCTGCTTGAGCCCTGGTTGGGCGATGCGGCGATACTTGCCGAATTGTCGCTTCCGGTGATGATCGACGTTCAGGCGACCGAACCCGACGCGGTCGATGTTCAGGCGCTAACTGCCACGCTTCAGGAAATCGACCCGGAAATTTCCGTGGATGATCACGGCATTTGGCTCGATCAGGTTTTGGGGGCGGCCGAAACCGTCGCCGCACTGGCTTTGGCCTCTTTGGTGCTAACGGCCCTAGCGATCTTCTGGTCGATCATGTTGGCCGCCCGGGCCGGCTTTGCCATCCATCGCAAGACCATCGGCATGTTGCATCTGATGGGCGCGACGGATCGCTATATCGCCCGGCAGTTTCAGCGGCGGATGGTCAGACTTTCACTGCGCGGCGCCGTTGCGGGCCTTGTCATGGCGGTCGCCGCCCTGTTTGCCGTCACCTTCCTGATCGGTCCGGTGCGCGTGCCACTGGCCCAATTGCCGACATTGGGACCGCTAGATTGGGTGCTACTGTGCCTGGTCGTTCCGATCACGGTCGGCGTCGCCTGGGCGGTGGCCCGCCTGACCATCCTGGCGTCGCTATCGCGCATGCCATGACGGCTCGGCCGACCGGCCGTAAAAGATGGGGCATCGTCCGCTGGACGTTGACAATTCTTGCAACGCTCATCGTGCTCTGGCTGGCCGGGTTCGTATGGTTCGCCGAACGGGCGGTCTGGTATACTGACCCAGGAAATCGGCAAGCCGACGCCATCGTGGTCCTCACCGGCGGCAGCGAACGGCTGAATCACGGTGTTGCGTTGCTGCGCCAAGGCAGTGCGGAAAATCTTTTCGTCTCCGGCGTTCATCCGGGCATCGAAGCGGCCGATCTGCCGGCGCTCCAGGAGATTGGTGAACAAGACCTGCCCTGTTGCATCACCTTGGGCTACGATGCTGGCAATACCGCCGAAAATGCGGCGGAAACCGCAACCTGGATCGATGCGCAGGACCTCGGATCGATCCGTCTTGTTACGTCCAACTATCACATGCCGCGCAGCCTGGTGGAGTTTCGCCGTTTGATGCCTGACTTGGAGATCATCGCCGACCCGGTCGACCCAGCGCCGGTCATGCTGGACGAGTGGTACCGATGGCCTGGCACCGCCAGCTTGCTGTTTCGCGAATACAACAAAAGCCTGATCGCCCTTGGCCGGTCGTGGCTGAGCCAGATCCTGTAAAGGGGTCCATTCGCATGCAGATCCTGCGCTCGCTGGCATTCAACATCTTCTATTTCGGCTTCACGATCTGTTGTCTCTTGTTCCTGAATTGGCTGCTGCTGACCTCGCGCCCCTATTGCATGGCCTGGGTCCGCTGGTATCTGCGCACGATCTATCGGATGGAGCGCTGGATCCTCGGCCTCGACTACCAGGTCGTGGGCCAGGAGAATATGCCGCCCTACCCGTTCCTGGTCGCGGCCAAGCACCAGTCCCTCTGGGAAACGATGAAGCTTCATCTGATCTTCGACGACCCCGCGGTGATCTTGAAGCGCGAGTTGATGAAGGTTCCGATCTGGGGTTGGTTCGCTAAGAAATCCAAGATGATCGCCGTCGATCGCGGCGCCGGCGGCAAAGCGATCAGCAGTATGATCGAGGGCGGGAGGGAGACAGTTGCCGACGGGCGGCCGATCGTGATCTTCCCGCAGGGTACCCGCGTCGCACCGGACGGCTACAAACCCTACAAGGTTGGGATCTTTGCCTTGTATGAAGCGCTGAACCTGCCTGTTCTGCCGATGGCCCTAAATTCAGGTGTGTTCTGGCAGCGCCGGGCATTTCGCAAACGGTCCGGTACGATCACCGTCGAACTGCTGCCGCCAATCGAGCCGGGGCTGGACCGGGAAACCTTCATGCGGCGGCTGGAGACGGAGTTGGAGGCCGCCAGTACGCGGCTGGTCGCCGAGGCGCATCGGCAATTGGGTGTCGAGAGCAGCGCAGAAACGAACAAAACTGGAACAAAAGACGGCGGCCTGTTATGATCTGCCGTTCAATGAAACCGAGGGTTTGACGCGCTGATGGCCGACCTTGCCGACATCTCTCAGCAGATCTGGGACATGAAGTACCGCTTCAAGCGCCAAGATGGCACGCCGGTCGACGAGACGATTGAGCAAAGCTGGCGCCGGGTGGCTAACGCGCTCGCCGAGCCTGAGAAAGACACGGCGTTCTGGTCTGAGCGCTTCTATCAAGCGCTCGAGGGTTTCCGCTTCCTGCCGGCGGGCCGGATTATGGCCGGGGCCGGTACTGACCGGCGCGTGACGCTGTTCAACTGCTTCGTCATGGGACAGATCGACGACAGCATGGAGGGCATCTTCGACGGTGTGAAGGAAGCCGCGCTGACCATGCAGCAGGGCGGCGGCATCGGCTACGATTTCTCGACCCTGCGGCCGCGTGGCGCGCCCGTGAACGGTGTGGGTGCGGACGCCTCGGGGCCGCTTTCCTTCATGGATGTTTGGGACGCGATGTGCCGGACGATCATGAGCGCCGGCTCGCGGCGCGGCGCCATGATGGCGGTGATGCGCTGCGACCATCCAGACATCGAGGATTTCATCGATGCCAAGCGCGACCCCGACCGGCTGCGCATGTTCAACCTGTCGGTTCTGGCCACCGACCCGTTCATGGCGGCGGTCGAGGCGGACGACGAGTGGCCGTTGGTCTTTGGCGGTGAGACCTTCCGCACTGTGCGCGCGCGCGACCTGTGGGACCGGATCATGCGGGCGACCTATGACTACGCTGAGCCGGGCGTAATTTTCATAGACCGCATCAACGCGCTGAACAATCTGTCCTATTGCGAGACCATCCACGCCACCAACCCGTGCGGCGAACAGCCCCTACCGCCTTACGGCGCTTGCCTTTTGGGATCGGTGAATCTGGCCAGCCTGGTGACCGATCCGTTCACCGACAAGGCCGCGCTGGACATGGATGCGCTGAACGACCTTGTGCCCATCGCGATCAGGATGATGGACAATGTGGTCGACATTTCCGGGTTTCCACTGGAGGCCCAACGCAAGGAAGCAGAAACCAAGCGGCGCATCGGGCTTGGCGTCACGGGTCTGGCCGATGCGCTGATCATGCTTGGCGTACGCTACGGCACCGACGACGCCGTTCGCCTGACGGAAGAATGGCTGGCCGCGATCATGAATACCGCGTACCGGGCTTCGGCCGAGCTGGCGGCAGAAAAAGGAGCGTTCCCGCTCTTCAACAAAGACGAATATCTGAAGCAGCCGATGATCGAACGGTTGGACGAGGATGTGCGGGCCTTGGTGGCCGAGCATGGCGTGCGTAACGCGTTGCTGACCTCGATTGCACCGACGGGAACCATCTCGCTGGTCGCCGACAATGTCTCTTCCGGTGTCGAACCTGTGTTTGCGTTCTCCTACACCCGCAATGTTTTGATGCCCGACGGCAGCCGTGAAGCACAAGAGGTGTCGGACCACGCACTGCGCCGCTATCGCGAGGTGGCCGGGCCCGACGCACCACTGACGGATGCCTTCGTCGACGCCCAGACGCTAGCGCCGCTCGACCATGTGGCGATCCAGGCGGCGGCGCAGAAATTCGTCGACAGTTCGATCAGCAAAACCATCAACTGCCCGGCGGATCTCAGTTTCGAGGCATTCAAGGATGTTTATGCCGAGGCCTATCGCACTGGCTGCAAGGGCTGCACGACCTACCGACCCAATGAGGTGACAGGCGCCGTCTTGGAGGTGACCAAGCCGGCGGAAGAAAAGCCAGCGGCCGTGGCGGATAGCGACGCGTCAATCGTCTATATGTCCGAACCGCTAGCGCGACCGGCTGCCATGCCTGGCAAGACTTACAAACTAAGCTGGCCGGAGAGCGACCATGCCATTTATGTCACCGTCAACGATCTGGTCGAGGGCGACAGGCGGCGGCCGTTCGAGGTCTTCATCAACTCCAAAAACATGGAGCATTTCGCCTGGACCGTCGCGCTGACCCGCATGATCAGTGCCGTGTTCCGGCGCGGTGGCGATGTCAGCTTCGTCGTCGAGGAGCTCAAGGCCGTGTTCGACCCGCGCGGCGGCCAATGGCTCAATGGCCGCTATGTGCCCAGCCTGTTGGCGGCCATTGGCGGGGTGATCGAACAGCATATGCTCGATATCGGCTTCCTGACGCCGGAGCAGGTGCCGACCCTGTCCAAACGTCGAAAGGCAATTGGCGAGGGCGCGCCGGGGACTCCTTGCCCCAAATGCGGCCAGCCGACTCTGGTGCATCAAGAAGGCTGCGATAGCTGCCTGTCCTGTGGGTATTCCAAATGCAGCTAGACGATGAGGTCAAAGAAGCGCTGAACGACTTGGCCGGGGCCGAAAAGCAGGCCAGAAGCGGCTTAGTCGTTAGCAAAGATACGGTGCTGAAGGCCATGGACGCCGCCGCGCGCCTAGCCAAGACCGCGCGCGCCCTACCCGACTTGCAAGGCGATCGGCGCGAGCAGCTTTGGCAATTCCTGGAAAACCCCTATATGCGGATGGCGATGGATACCGACGCCATTGTTGTCGATCGCCCGGACAACGACCATGGCGAGACGACAACCCAGATCGTGACCCCCAATGGCGGCCGGTTTGACGCTGCCGGCTTCATCCGCCGCCTGAACAATGAGTGGCGCGCGATTCTCGATGCAAGGTGATCCGGCCGACGCTCTAAAAGTTTGGGGCCGGCGCAGCGCCTTTAACGTCCAGAAGGTCTTGTGGCTGATCGACGAGTTGGACCTCGACTATCAGCACATCGACGCGGGAGGCAGTGCCGGCGGTTTGGACGCGCCCGAGTTTCTGGCCATGAACCCGCACGGCCGCATCCCGGTGATCGACGATGGCGGCACAATCGTTTGGGAATCGCACGCGATCTTGCGCTACCTCGCTGCCCGGTATGCTTCGGAGCGGCTGTGGTCCGGCGATCCGGCTGCGAGGTCGGAGGCCGACCGCTGGATGGATTGGTCCCAGACGACACTGCAGCCGGTCTTTCTGCATGGCGTGTTCTGGGGTTACTTCCGCACGCCGGAACCACAGCGCAATTGGCCCGCGATTGACAAGGCGCTGGAGCAGTGCTCAGCGCATTTCCGATTGCTCGATCGCTGGCTGGCCGATCGGGATTTCATGACCGGCAACGCGCTCAGCCTCGCCGACATGCCGATCGGAACCTGCCTCTACCGCTATTTCGAACTCGATATCGAGCGACCCGACATTCCGAATGTCGAGGCATGGTACGCGCGCTTACAGGAACGGCAGGCTGACCGCGACCACGTCATGCTGCCCTTTGAGGAGCTGCGTGGTCGCGCCAAGCATTAGCTTGATCAGGCTCAAACGAACATAAAGTCGTCCATCTCGAGGCCGAAGCCGAAGATGGTGATACTGCCCTTGTCGCCGAAATCAATATCGGTCTTGCCGAAACCGCCATTGGCGAGCGCATCTTCGACCGCCTGAATGTCCTCATCAGACGCGTTCTTCAGCACGACCTTATCGTCGCCTAGGCCAAAATCAATCAACGTGTCATGGCCGAAACCTTCATCCGGGGCGAAGTTAAAGATGAACCAGTCATCGTCGCGGCCGCCGGAGATAAAGTCATCGTCGGCCCCGCCCTCGATCTTGTCGTTGCCGCGATTGCCGAAGATCTTGTCCTTGTCGGCCCCACCCAGAACCTGATCATCGCCGTCGCCTGCAAAGACCAGATCCTTGCCGTCACCGCCGCCGATCTTATCGTCGCCGTCCTTGGCAAACACGAAGTCGTTGCCGTCAGAGGCGAGGATCATGTCGGCGTCATTGGTCCCGCGCAAGAAATCGCGGTTCTCAGTCCCGGCAATCTCGTTGAGATCCTCGACAAATAGCGAGGCCACCAGCGGGTCGTGATCGGACGGTGCATCCGAGAACTCGGTATTCACGTGTGCGATGTCGAAGGCCGCATGGAACTGCAGCGCATCGGAGATCAGCAGATGGTCGAGCTGTTGGCTGTTGCCCTGGAAGATGAACGAATAGCGCTCGTCCGCCGTGATCTGGGTTTCGACCAGGTTGGTGAGGCTGCCGCCTAGTGCTTGGACCGGCGAGATGAACTCGAACTCGTTGAGGTCGCCCGTGACCACCACATTGGCGAACGGATCGTTGGCCAGAAGCCCTTCGACAAATTCATTCACCGCCTCGGCTTGGGCTTGGCGTTCGTCGAGACTGCCATTGACCGTCTGGTCCTCTTGCCGGTCATCGAACGGTTGCTCAGTGCCCAGAATCGGCGCGCTGCCACCCTTGGACGAGAAGTGGTTGTTGACGACCGTCACCTCCTCGCCGTTGAATTCAAAAGTCGCGACCAGAGGCAGCCGGGAACCGAAGAACGGATTGTCGGGATTGGCCTGCTGGTCAGCGTCCTGGATCGACTGAACCGATCCGGGAACGAGGCTCACCCGGTCTGGATTGTAAAGGAAGGCCGTGCGGATGTTGCCGCCCGGCTGGCCACCGCTGGTGTCATCGCCGATGAAGGTGTTGTCGATGAAGCTGTACTGTATGCTGTCATTGTCCAGCCCGTCATCGGCGATGTCGATGGCATCGACCAACAGCTGCAGCGTTTGGTCGGCGGATGTGATGTCGCTGTCGGTCGCCCCATCATTATCTTGGACTTCCTGCAGGGCGATGATGTCCGGGTTGTCGAGATTTTCGACGATTTGCTTCGCGATGGCGGCGAACGCTTCCGGACCGTCGTCCGGGTCCAGGTTCAGCACATTGTAGCTGGCAATCGTAAGCTGGTTGTCGCTGCCCGCGATCGACGTGACCTCCGGGATCAGCGACGAGTCCGTCTGGACGATAATCTCTTCCGTCGGGATGATCTCGTAGTTGCCGAAACTGTACCCAATAATGCCTGTGACATCGCCCAACTCGGCGCCGGTATCGACCTCAGGAATCGCGATGCCCGCAGAAATCGTGGCGTCTCCGTCGATCTGAATCTTTTCCGGATTGAAATCATCCGGCGAGATGTTCAGCGTGCCTCGATCGGACAGGCCGGTGGCGTCGGCACCGTTGTCTGCAACTGCGAATATTTCGCCAAACCGCGTCGTGGGCGAAACCGCTACCAGATCGGTCGCCGTGACGCGCATCCCCTCAAGCGATTCAAAGAAATCGATGCCGTCATCGGCCGGGTCAAAGCTGCCGAACGCATCATCATCGATCTCGCCGTTCGGCACTTGCCGTCCGCCAGCGCCGATGATCACGGCGGTTGGCAATGCATTGCCGCTGGAATTGATCTGCACGATCGGAGAGACGATTTCCGTGGTCGGCAAATTGCGCGAATCCGTGTCGCCGGGGAAGAACTCGGCGACCGTGCCGGAGACTTCGACCTCATCGCCCATAGCGACGGTTGGCGGCACAACTGTGCGGACAAAAATCGCGTCGGACGTGGCGATATCTCCATCGCCGACGGCGTCCTGCAGGTAAAAGCCATTGCTATCGATAGCAGTCACGATTCCGGTAGTGGTCACGTCCGAGCCGAAAGCGAAATCCGTGTCCGGCGGCAGGTTTGAGAGATCCAGCGTGACGAACGGCGAAACGTGCAAAGCGCCCTGTATCTCATAAATCGGGGTAATGGCAACCGGAACACCTGGATTGGCTGCGCCGGCCGTGTCGTTGCCTTGGTCGCCGAATACACCAGCGACAAACTCACCATTATCCGCGCGTCGGAATATTTGCGACGGTGAGAAGCCGCCGTCTGGCCCGATGACCGTGGAGGAGTAGTTGACGTCGGTCGTGCCGTCGCCATCGACGATCGACACTGCGTCAAGTTGGGTTAGCCACGGCACCACATCCAAGATGCCGTTATCGTCGGTG
>JBCCER010000177.1:0-8787 GCA_039030175.1 Pseudomonadota bacterium | reverse complement strand
TTCGGTGATGGCGACGTCCTCTCGGTCAACGGCGTCTCGTTCCTGACCGAAGACGATTTGCTGTTCGTGTAAGGCTTAACCTCCGACCTATCCCTGCGCGAACGCGACGATCTGACCATTTCGTTTGCGCAGGGAACATTTCTGCCGTCCAACCCGTGGCTGTCCATGGCGTGCTAATCGGTCATCGATGCCCGCCGCTATCCAAGGTCGCGAACACAATCCAAGCTGCAACCCTAGGCAACTAATATTGTTAACAAGTAGGTGAGGTCAATTTACAAGCGAAGTTAGATCGGTCAGAATACCTGCAATTAAGAATTGTGGCTAGATGTTTGGAGACTCGCATGATGGACGGTCGCAGTAGGATCGAGGGCGGGTGTCATTTGAGCGCTGATCGGGACGATTGGCGCACCGATATCGCGACGATGGCCAGACAAACGCGCGCCCGGACTGGCCTTGCAGTGAATGACCTGGATGTTGTCAACGGAATGCCCAGCGGGAGTGGGGCCTTGGTCGCCAATGGCATCGCCGCCGCCGTAACTCCGGAAAGTATCGATGCGATAAGCTGCACCATCTCCGACGGCAACGGTAAGACTGCGACAGTACCAGTCGCGGTTACCGTGAACGCAGCGGTCGATCAACAAGTCGATATCCGCACGGACCTCGCAACCGACGAGTCCTCACTGGTCAAGCTCACGCACCCGGTCGGGTGGCGGCTAGACAAGAATTGGTCTCACGGTATGAAGATTCAGTTCAAAGGCCTGCCATCCGGCAGCGTCATTTCCCATCCGGAAGAAATCGCAAAGAAGAACGCCGAGCTGACTTCGCTTTCCGAAAAGATAGCGTCGTTGGAAGGCGAGATAGCGGTAATAGAGCGGAAGCAGGTCGACATGCACCGCCAACGTCAGGATCTCATGGACGTCGATGGGCCTTCAGTGGACATCGACACACTGTCAGCCGAAATTGCGGATCTTGAGGGCCTCACAAGGCTCAAGGTGGCTCAGAAATCGGTTGCCGAGATAGATCGGGATATCGCGCGGTTTGAGTGCCGGCAACTTACCCAGACGGCGTGTACCGGTGGCACCGCGAGTTTTCACGGACCCCGTAGCGGCTACGTCCTAAAACTGCCGAATGGACGGGTTGATCGTCCGAAGCAATAGAATTTCGAGGCTGCGGAATTTACCAGGCCCGATGACCACTCCGAACGACCGGGAGGCTCCGACTGCTGAGTGATCGAGCCGGCAGCCTGTCGAGATCCTACGCGCTAAGACGAAAAAGCGATCGCGGTCGTGAGCGACCTACTTTTCCCTAACAGAAAGCCGCGTCCGGCCCTGCGCGCCCCTATTGAGGGCCTTTGCCTCAGCCAATTCCTTCGAATATATGGCAGGCAACCGTTCGGTCGTGGCCACTCGGCAATCTGCGTTTCGAGAGTTGCGGCCTGTCCTGCCGGCAAACCTCTATCGCCTTTGAGCAGCGCGCAGCGAACGGGCAGCCGGGTGGTGGATCGGAAGGGTCCGGCAGCTCACCAGTGACAGCCACACGATCGATCGCCGGCATGGCATCGCCGTCCACGTGCGGCACAGCCGACAACAATGCGACGGTGTAGGGATGGGCCGGGTTCGCGAACAATTCGTCGGTCTCGACAAGTTCGACGATGCGCCCGAAATACATTACGGCCACTCGGTCGCTGACATGACGCACGACGGAAAGATCGTGACTGATGAACAGGAAGGCGATGCCGCGCTCGCGACGAAGATCGGCGATCAGGTTCAAGATCTGCGACTGAATCGAAACATCCAGCGCCGAAACGGGTTCGTCCGCGACCACTAGGTCTGGTTCGAGCGCGATGGCTCTGGCGATGGCGATGCGCTGGCGCTGACCGCCGGAAAACTCGTGCGGAAACCGATCTACGGCATCCTGATCCAGCCCCACTGCCTCCAAGAGATCGCGAACACGGGCGGTACGATCTGCCTTGGCGCCGATCCCATGTACCGCTAGCGGTTCGCCGATCACCTTACCGACGGTGTGGCGTGGGTTCAGCGCGCCAAACGGGTCTTGGAAGATGATCTGCAGGCGCCGGCGCAGCGGCTTCAGCGCGCGCACCGACAAACCGGCGATATCCTCACCGTCCACTCGGACGGTCCCGGCGCTTGGCTCGGTCAGGCGCAGCAAGGTGCGGCCGAGGGTGGTCTTGCCGCTGCCTGACTCGCCAACCACGCCCAGGGTCTCGCCCTTGTCCAACTCGAAGCTGACATCCGCGAGTGCGTAGACCTTGCCTGTGCGTCGATGGCCATAGGTCTTGGTAAGTCCGTCGACCTCGAGCAGCGGTCCCGTCATGGCGTTGCCGGATTCCAACAAGCAAAACGGCCGCCGCCGTTGTCGACGCCAAGCGGTGGCGCCTCAGCCTCGCATCGCGGCTGCCGGTTGGGGCACCTTGGCGCGAAGTGACAGCCAATTCCCCTTGTCGCGGGGGGAGGGACGGCACCCTCGATCGTCGGCAGTCTACCTCCGCGATCATGCGCTGCAGGCCGCGAACGGATCAGGCCAGCCGTATAGGGGTGGCGCGGATGGCGAAACACACGGCTCGCCAAATCCTCCTCGATCAGCCGGCCGGCATACATAACGCCGACCCGGTCGCACTGCTCCGAAACCACGCCCAAATCGTGGGTGATCAACAGCACGGCCATGCCGAGGTCACGCCGCAACCGGTCAATCAGTGATAGGATTTGAGCCTGAATGGTCACGTCCAGGGCGGTCGTCGGTTCGTCGGCAATCAGCAATTTCGGGTCGCAGGCGAGTGCGATGGCGATCATCACCCTCTGACGTTGGCCGCCGGAGAGTTGGTGCGGGTAGCGCACAAGCTGGCGTGAGGGGGCTGGTAAGCCGACCATGTCGAGCAGCCGTGTTGCCTCCCGGGAGGCCGCCGCGCCATGCAGCGCGCGATGCAGCCGCAAGCTTTCGCCGATCTGCTCTCCTACTGTGAACACCGGGTTCAGGCTGGTCATCGGCTCCTGAAAGATCATGCCGATTTCTGCGCCACGGATTTGGCGCATCAATTTTGGCGGCGCGGTCAAAAGATCTCGACCCCCAAATAGGATGCGGCCGTTCTCATAGCGACCCGGCGGCTGGGCAACGAGGCGCAGGATCGACAGTGCTGTCACGCTCTTGCCGCAGCCGCTCTCGCCGACCAAGCCATAGACTTCACCAGGCGCGATGGACAGGGATAGGTTCTCGACTACCGGTGCACGGCCCTCGGTCACGGCGGATCGCGCCCCCATCGAAATGGTGAGGTCGTCTATCTCCAGCAGAGGTTCGGCAGCGGCCATCGGTGCGCTATGCGGCCAAGGGCTGGTTTAAACGGCCGCCTGGCATAGGATAGGGAACCCCGGTTGTAGTCGGCAAACTTAGAGGCAGATTCATAGTCGCGCGCACGGCGAGAAAGGCCATCATCTGCGCCTCAATGGCATCGCCATTCCAGCCGACTTTCTCCACCGGCTCCACCGGCACATTGAGACGCTCGGCGAGCCCGTTCATCATCGTGGCATTGTGGCGGCCACCCCCGGTGACCAGCCAGCGGGCAGGCGGTCGTGCGAGATGCTCAAGGGCGCGTGCCACCGTCTCTACCGTAAAGGCCGTGAGCGTCGCGGCACCATCCGCGCTCGATAGACCGCGCACCGGCTCGGCCGAAAACGCATTTCGGTCCAGAGACTTGGGCGGAGGCGCCGCGAAATAGGTATTGTCCATAAGTTCTTCGAGAACGGAGCGGTGAACTCGTCCTGACGATGCAAGGGCACCATTTTTGTCGAACGTGGCACCGGTATGCTCCATGACCCAGTCGTCGATCATGGCGCTTGCAGGACCTGTGTCGAACGCAAGGATTTGGTCGTCTTCTCCAGGCGACCGATCAATGTAGGTGACGTTTCCGACGCCACCCAGATTCAAAATCGCGAGCGGACGTTCCAGATCGCTTGCAAGGGCGGCGTGATAGAGGCTTGCAAACGGGGCGCCTTGCCCGCCGGCAGCCACATCCGCATGGCGAACGCGATCTATGACCGGCCGTCCGATGGCTTTCGCGAGGGCTGCGCCGTCGCCCAGTTGGCGCGTCAATTGCCGTTCCGGCGCATGCAGGACTGTTTGTCCGTGGAAACCCACGATATCGATTGCCGACAGGTCGACATCCTTGTCTTCGCAGAACTGCTTGATCGCCCCGGCGTGGGCCTCGACGATCGCGGCATCCTCGTCGGCTAACTTCGAATTCGCGGCCAAGTCTGCATCGGCTGCAACCGTGAGCAATCGCTGCCTAAGGTCAGCGGGATAGGGCAGTGTTTTGGAAGGGCCGAACGCGAGCACGCGATGTCCATCGGTACGCAAAACCGCGAGATCAATCCCATCCATAGAAGTCCCGCTGATCAAGCCGAGGGCCTTGGCGTCGGTCATCTCGGGTCACCCTTTGCGGCTGGCATGCGAAGAATCCAGCATAGGTCAAATTCAATGCCAATTCAAAGCCACCTTGTGAAATTCCCACGTTTCGGCGGCTTGGCAATAATACCAATTTTGAAAGGAATCATGCGGCAGTCTTTGTTCATTGACCGCGCGCTGCGGCCCACCCTATAGTTTGATCAAGAAAGCCAATTCAATACCAGTTGGCTCCGATTAGAGGGACCAAATTCTCAGGAACCGGGAGGGGAGAATGACATACTTGAAATCCGCGACTATGGGATCCGCTGCGACAGTCTTGGTTTTGGCGGCCGTTTCTGCACAGGCTCAGACACTTCAGGTCGCGACGGACCAATCGCCTGTAGGACTTGATCGCCATGTGGCGACCGCGTTTTCGACCACGCTGATTACCGGCCCAATCTATGAGGGTCTGACGGCAACGGATGCCGGGCTGCAGGTAATCCCAGCCTTGGCGGAAAGCTGGACCGTCTCAGAGGACGGTTTGACCTACGTCTTCACACTGCGCGACGGGGTTACTTTCCACGATGGCAGCAGCCTCGACGCCAGTGATGTGGTTGCGACTTTTGCGCGCGTGCAGGACGAAGCCACCGGCTCGCCTTTGGCCAGCCGGATCAGCATGGTCGAGAGCGTTGACGCAACCGGCGACAGCGAAGTGACCTTGACCCTCAACACCCCGGCCGCCGCGCTGCTTAGCGAATTGACGACCGTCGTTATCGTTCCGTCGGAGGTAGCGGACGGTTCTAGCGGCGTTGACCTGCAACGCCAACCCGTCGGCACTGGCCCGTTTGCGTTTAGCGAGTGGGTGCCTGACACTTACATCGAACTGACAGCATTCGACGGCTATTGGGAAGACGGTTTGCCGATGGTCGATGCCGTGCGCTTCAACATCGTACCTGAAGCCTCGACCCGCCAAGTCGGCCTGTCGACCGGCACCTACGACATGCTGCCCAATATCGACAGTGCGACAGCCGCAACCTTGCAGGCCTCGCCAGAGGTGACCCTACTGAATACGGCCGATTTGGCCTACAGCCTGATCGGTATGAATGTCGCTGAGGCACCGTTCGATGATCCGGTGGTCCGCGCGTCCGTGAATATGGGCATCAACCGGGACGAGCTGGTTCAGGCAGTTTATTTCGGTCAGGCCGAGCCGGGTGGCCCAGTCTCGCCGGCGTTAAACGAATGGGCCATGCCGGTGAACGAGTTCAATTGCTATGGCGGCGATCCGGAAGCGGCCGCACAGATGTTGGCGGATGCAGGCTATGATGGGCCTGTCGAGTTCACAATTAACGTGCTCGGCTCCCTGCAAACCGTTGTTGACGTCGCGCAGGTTGTTCAAGCGCAACTGAACGATGCTGGGTTTGACGTGACCTTGAACGTGCAAGAGCAGGGGACCTTCGTTCAGGATTGGCGGAATTCCAACTTCCAGGCCTTTGCCAGCTTGAATGGGGGCCGCACAGATCCCGACGGCTATCTCTACCGCACGTTCCACACGGACGGCTCGACCAATGTGTTCAATTACTCCGACAGCCAGGTCGATGAATGGCTGGAGCAGGGGCGCACCACGGTCGATATCGGCGAGCGCGAGGCGATCTACGATCAGCTCCAGAACGTGCTGGCCTGCGAAGGGCCGATCGCGCACCTCGCTTATGGTGACCTTTACACCGCCGTCGGCCAAGGCGTTGAGGGTTACGAAGTTGTTGGAGATCGCTCGACACGCTATCTGCGCCAAACCAGCGTAGCGCGCTGACGAGCGATCTTTTGGGGGGTGCCGCGCGACGCTTGAGCCAGTGCCGCGGTGCACCTTGACACGGTGTCGGCGATCCTTTTCCTCCCGGATTGCCGGCACCGCTCTTTGTGCGTTTCGATAACTTGGCGATGACCTGATGGCCCGCTATATCGCGATCCGACTTAGCGATTTGGTCTTCGTTCTTTTCGGCGTTTCGGTCGTCGCCTTTCTGATGATCCGCCTGATCCCCGGCGATGCGGTCGAGATCATGCTCGGCGCCAATGCCGAGGTCACCGACGAGCAAATCAACCTTGTCCGCGAACGCCTAGGCCTCAACCAGGGGATGGTTGCGCAGTATCTAGGTTGGCTGGGAGACCTGCTGCGCGGCGACCTAGGTACGTCCTTGTGGACCGGTGTGCCCGTGACGGAAGAGATCGGCGCGCGCATTTGGGTCACGCTGGAACTGACGTTCCTCGCCATGGGACTGTCGATCGTACTGGCCATTCCTGCCGGCTGTGCGATGGCCTATTTCCGCAGTTCGCTGGCCGACTATGTAATCCGTATCGTCACCATCGCCGGCGTGACGGTGCCTAATTTCTGGCTCGGCGCGCTGCTGATCTATCTGTTCTTTATTCTCTTTCCGTCCTTCCCGTCCATTGGCTGGGTGCCGTTCTCAGAGGACCCGCTGGGCAATCTTGCGCGGCTGATGCTGCCGACGATTGCCTTGGCGGTTCCGGTCTTGGCTTCGCTGTCGCGGATAGCACGCTCGGCCATGCTCGATGCCTTGGGGCAGGACTACATTCGCACGGCACGGGCGAAAGGCGTGCCCGATGGCCGGGTTGTCTTTCATCACGCACTGCGCAATGCCTTGATCCCATTCGTCACTGCCGTTGGCATCTATGCCGGCTATCTGTTCGGCGGCGCGATCGTGGTCGAGCAGGTCTTCGCATTACCCGGTCTTGGTCGCTTGATGATCGGCGCAATCGCCGAGCGAAACTACCCGCTCGTTCAGGCGTCGATCCTGTTGGTCACGACCGCGTTCGTGTTGGTCAATTTCCTGATCGACATGCTGTATGCGGCCCTCGACCCCCGGATCAGTCTCAAATGAGCGCGCTGCCGATCATAGCCAGGCGACGCCGACTGCTGCCGCGCAACCCGTTGGTCTTGGTCGGCGGAATGCTCGTCGTGCTTCAAGTGCTGCTCGCCGTGGGCGCGCCAATCTTTGCGCCTTACGACCCGCTCGACCAATCGATCCTTGACCGAATGCAGGGGCCAAGTGCCAAGCACTGGCTGGGCACCGACCGGTTCGGACGGGATATCCTCTCGCGTATTATCTATGGCTATCGAGCGTCCTTCGGCATCGCGGCGAGCGCGGTCGCCATTGCCCTTGTCATCGGTGGAACGCTGGGCATCGTGTCAGCCGTCTATCGGGGCTGGACCGACCGCGTGATCATGCGCCTGATGGACGTGCTGTTCGCGTTTCCCATCATTCTGCTCGCCATCGGCATCATCGCCATTCTGGGCCCCGGAGCGGTGACCACGGCGGCAGCCATCGGCATCGTTTACATCCCAATCTTTGCCCGGCTGCTGCGAGCGCCGACTTTGGTCATCGCGGCGACGGAGTATGTCGAGGGTGCACGCGCGATCGGGGCAGGGACGGGACGCATCATCGTCAGCCACATCTTGCCGAACCTGACCAGCGTCATCCTGGTCCAGGCGAGCTTGTCGCTGTCCACGGCGATACTGGTTGAGGCTTCGCTGTCGTTCCTAGGTATCGGCAGCCAACCGCCCGATCCCTCTCTTGGACGTATGCTATCGGAGGCCCGAGAATACCTATTGCTGTCGCCCTGGGACAGCGTGTTCTCCGGTCTCGCGATCTTACTGGCATCCTTTGGTTTCAACTTGCTCGGTGACGGCCTGCGGGATGCACTTGACCCTCGACTGCGCGGGTCGGAGTGACAACCGAGACGACACCATCCGACACAGTCCGGGGAGTCGTGCTGTATTGTGCTGCGCTCGCCACTGCTTCGGTCATGGATGCCCTGGTGAAGCTCGGCAGCGAAGAGCCGGGACCGGTTGCGCTGCTTCTGGCCCGCAGCGTTGGCGCTTTGGTACTTGTCACGCCAGTGCTTGTCGTACGGGGAGGTTGGGGACGATTTAGACCAAAGAGCTGGGGACTCGTTCTAAGCCGCGGAGCCATTCTAGGCGCGGCAACTGCGCTGTTCTTCTGGTCTCTAGGTGGTCTCAGCTTACCCTTGGCCTACGCGATCACATTCAGCCTGCCCCTGATGCTGACGGTTCTGGCATCGCTCGTACTTGGGGAGCGTGTCGACTGGATTGGCTGGTTGGCCGCGTTGGCCGGTTTTGCCGGCATCTTGCTGGCGATCGATTTGCCGGCTGCTCTTGCTGACCTTGATGGTTCCGTGTCGCTATCGCACGCGCTTGCCGCCTTGTCAGCGACGCTACTCTATGCCGTCGCGCTTATCATGATCCGCGCCGGTGGTTCAGGCGAAACGATGGAAGCGCTGGTGATTTGGGGGTTTATAGGAACCGGTGTTGTCGCGGCCTCCATGATGGTCGGCGAGAGCATCTGGGGCAATGCACCT
>JBCCER010000176.1:0-8807 GCA_039030175.1 Pseudomonadota bacterium | reverse complement strand
GAGAAATGTTCCACATAGACGTAAGTACGGGCCGTCTCGCCGCCGCTTAGCACCGGCGCAATGTCGAAGGCATCGCTGGTCTCGGCTCTGGCGCCCGCGATCGACGCGATGGTCGTGAAAAGGTCGGTCGTGTTGACCAGCGCGTCTGTTCTGCCGGTCGCCACGCCGGGACCGTCGATGATCAGCGGAACATGGGTGCCGCCTTCGAAAATCCCGCCCTTCGCGCCACGCTGGCCGTAAAGATGCCGCGCCACCTGGCCGGGAGAGCCATTGTCGCCGAGAAACATCACGATCGTATTGTCTCGCACCTGTAGCGGCATCGAATCGAGAAGCCGGCCGATCTCCGTATCCAGCGCCTCCAGCGCGGCGTTGTAGTAGTCGAGCCGGTTGGCCGCGATGCTGGCCTCGTCGTCAGGAAGATCGCCGTACCCATGCAGGTCGGTCGGCGGCAAATGAAACGGCGAATGGGGCGCGTTGTAGGCGAGCCACAAAAACCACGGGCTATCCTGATCGGCGATCCAGTCGATGGCCCGGTCGGTGAAGAGCGTGGTGGCATAGGTACTGACCCGGACCGGCGCGCCGTCCTCGATAACCTCGAAACGCTCATAGTCGCGCAGACCGCCGGAGATGACGCCGTAATAGTCGGTTACGCCCAAGGCGGCCGGATGGTTCAATTCGTCGCCCGACGGGGCCAGGTGCCATTTGCCAATCAAAGCGCTCGCGTAATCGGTATCGGCCATGATGTCGAACAAGCTCAGCGCATCCGGGGACAGCCCGCCGCCTCCGTCGCGCGAAATCGCGGAGCCGACGCCTGTGCGAAAGCCATAGAGCCCGGTCATGATCGTAGCCCGCGTCGGCGAACAAACCGGCGCGGCATAGGCGTTTTCGAAGACGAGCCCCTCTTCGCACAGCCGTTCCAAGTTCGGCATGGGTGCCTGCTGGTCGCCGACGTCGTAACAGGCCGACGCATCCAGCCCCATATCGTCGGCGATGATCAGCAGGATGTTCGGCTGTTGCTGCGCGACCGCAGGGACGGAGAACAGAAGCGAGACAATAAGCGGGGCCAGATAGCGCATCGGTTCGCAGCCTTCTTGATGGGTTCGCCACACTGCAAACGATGGTGAGCCATAATTCCGTCGCGAGGAACCGCGATGTCATCTCGTCTCGATCGCGGCTGGAAGCAGACTTATCTCTGGACTAACCTCCGCCTCCCTCGCCGATCCCACCATCCTCAACCGGAACCGACCCCATGAACACTCCGCCGATTTTCGATGGCCACAACGATGTCCTGACCGAGCTTTACAAGGCCGGCGGTGTCGGGCAGGGCAACGGGTTTATCACGGGTTTGAAAGGACATCTGGACGCCGCCAAGACCAAGCAGGGCGGCTTTGGCGGAGGCTTTTTCGCCATCTGGGTTCCGCCGGTCGAGGACCTTAGCGGCCTGATGGTCGAGATGGAAAAGTCGGCCTACGACGTGCCACTCGTCGCGCCCATGCCTCAGCCAGATGCATTGGCAGCAGCATTGGCGGAGGCGGCGGTCCTGAACGAGCTCGAAGCCATCGGCGCCCTGCGCATTTGCACCAGCGTTGCCGCTATCGAGGCCTGCTTGGCGGACGGCACGTTGGCCGCGATCATGCATATGGAGGGGGCGGATGCGATCGATCCGGACTTCAACGCGCTGGATGTTCTATGGCGCGCGGGCCTGCGCTCCATCGGCCCGGTGTGGAGCCGCAATACCATCTATGGCGAGGGCGTGCCATTCAGTTTTCCGTCTAGCCCCGACATCGGCAGCGGGCTCACGGAAGACGGCGAACGTTTCGTCCGCAAATGCAACGCGCTGGGCCTGTTGATCGACCTGTCGCATTTGAACGAGGCCGGCTTCTGGGACGTTGCGCGCCTTAGCGACGCGCCGCTGGTCGCTACCCATTCCAACGCCCATGCCATCTGCCCCCATTCGCGCAACCTGACTGACCGCCAGCTGCAGGCCATCGCCGACAGCGACGGCATGGTCGGGCTCAATTTCGCTACCGCCATGTTGCGTGAAGACGGGCGCATGATCGCTGATACGCCCATCAGCCTCATGCTGCGCCATCTTGACCATATGCTGTCCATCCTGGGCGAGGACCGGGTCGGTCTCGGCTCGGATTTCGACGGCGCGGTGGTGCCGGCGGAGATTGGCGACGCCTCAGGTCTCCCCCATCTCCGCCAGGCCATGCGCGCGCACGGCTACTCCGACGAACTGATCGAGAAGATCTGCTTTCGCAATTGGCTGCGTGTCTTAAACAAGACCTGGAAAGACTAGCGCCAGACCCGATGAATCAGCCGGGAGGGCGCATAAATGCAACTGATCGGTTGCCTTTCTTTCGTAACGTGATAGCGTAATAGGCAACCAGGAGGTTGCCTCACATGGCCGATCGAATCGTTAAGCAGGTGGAGCTAAAGGCACCGATCTCTCGGGTCTGGCGTGCCATCTCCGATCACAAGGAATTCGGTCAGTGGTTTCGCGTCAAGCTCGACGGACCGTTCATTCCTGGCGCCGTTCAAACGGGGAAGATGACCTATCCGGGTTACGAGCACCTGCCCTGGCTGGTGACCGTCGAGCGCGTTGAGCCCGAAAGCTACCTGTCCTTCCGATGGCATGATTATGACGAAACGTCAGATCTCGATATCGCCGATCAACCAACCATGCTGGTTGAGTTCCAGCTCGAGCCGACCGCCGAAGGCACAAGGCTGACAATCACCGAGAGCGGGTTTGAAGCCTTACCTGATCCTCGGCGCATTGAAGTCCTGCGCGACAATACCGAGGGCTGGAACATTCAAGCGAAGAACATCGCGGCCTACCTTGCCTCCGCCGACTAGTCCTCCTGGTTCCATCGCACCGGTTTTCGCAGCGCTGGGCGACGAAACCCGCCTGGCACTGTTATCCCGGCTCTCCGACAATGGCGCGCAGTCGATTGTCGAACTGACACGGGGCACGGGCCTCACCCGGCAAGGTGTCAGCAAGCACCTCGTGGTCCTGGAACGGGCCGGCGTCGTCTCCCGCAAACGCGTCGGGCGGGAAAGCCGCTATGCCGTTCGAGCGAACGCCCTTGCCGAAGCCGTCGACTATCTGGAACGCGCATCGCGGCAATGGGACGACGCCGTCGAACGGCTTCGGAAGTTCGTCGAGGATTGATGACGCGACCCTGACCGAGTTCACCCGTGCGCCGGCGCCTTTGCGGTCCGTGTGATCAAGAGCGGCAGGATGATCGCGGCCAGCAAAACCAAGTTCAACAGCGCGTTAAACGCCGCGCCCGCTAGCACCGACCCGACACCGTCGACCACGAACCAGGTCAAGACCGGCCAAAGGATCATGCGCCGACCGAGCACCGGGTTCTGTTCGTAGACATGGCGCGTGATCATCAAGATCGCCATGCCCAGCCCGGCCGTGATACCGCCGGTGATCGCTGCCAGCAGCCGCGTTTCCGTAGCCGCAAAGGTCTGCGCCCCGTCGACCGGAAACACCGCCAAATCCAGAAAGGCGAGATTGACCGCGGCCAACGGCCCGGAGGTTAGCCAACTAAACAAAGCACCGATGACGATCAGTAGCCAGGCTACGGTCTTCAGCCAAGTAACGCTGGTTCCATGAGACATGTTGAAAAACCCCGTGTGATTGCGTTGGTCTGAGGCATACGAGATTGCGCGGAGGCCAAACAATTACCTCAGAGGTAAGTGCCTAACTTCTGAGGTGAGTTAGACTGCGCGGACCAACACGGGATGGAAGACCATGAACACCGCTTTTGGCACCGCATTGAAGGAATGGCGCACGCAAAGGCGCATGAGCCAGCTTGACCTCGGCCTCAGCGCCAACGTCTCTGCGCGCCATATCTCCTTCCTGGAAACCGGCCGCTCGCGCCCCAGCCGATCCATGGTCCTGCAGCTTTGCGAGGAACTGGAGGTGCCCCGCGTCTCGCGTAATCACTTGCTGACAGCCGCCGGCCTGGCGCCCGCTTACGCCAACCGAAATCTCAGCGAAGACGACATGGCGCCGGTTCGCCAGGCGGTTGATTGGATGCTGGAGCGGCAAGACCCCTTCCCCGCCATCGCCATGGACCGGCATTGGACCATTGTGAAGCTGAACCGCGCTTCCACCATGCTGCTGGCCGGCATGGGAGTCGGTATCGGCGACAGTATGCTCATGGCGGTCGCCGCCAATGAGCAGATCAAGGCAGCACTCGAAAACTACGATGAGGTTCTCCACCACCTCATCTGCCGGGTGCGCACCGAAAGTGCCCATCTGGGCGGCGATCCGGTGCTGGAAAACGCGCTGGAAAAGCTCCGTGCGGCCCGCAGCAACGAGGTGCCTGAAACCGAAGGCATCATGCCGGCCTTCATCCCGGCACGCTACCGGGCCGGCGGGGCCGTGTTCTCGTTTTTCTCCACATTCAGCCAGTTCGGCACGGCAGAGGACATCGCGCTGTCGGAGTTAAAGATCGAACTGATGTTCCCTGCCGACGAACAGACCCGTTCGCTTCTGGAAAGTCTTTAGGCCATGGACCCGCAATTTGCTGGGCTCACCGACCAGGCTTTGAAAGCCCGATGGATCCGCTAGTCGCCGTCGGTCAACGGCCCGCGCGAAGCCGAAAACGCTCGCTTCGGGATAGGATACAGGCTGTCCAGAATATGCAATCGAGACGGTTTCTTGCCGGTGATAAGTCGCCGAACCCATCTTTTGATCGTGAACTTCACCAATTTCACCCGGTACCGCCGTCTTAAGAGCTTAATGGCCGGATGATCGAGCGTACCGCTCTGACGCGCGCACTCCAGGGTCTGCGGTGTCCATTTCAGACCCAATTCACTGCGCATGTCGCGACCGACATCTTGAAGCCGAAGTGGTTTGGGAAAGGCGGGTGGCACTTCATTCCCGCTGGCGATAAAGCCGAGCATCGTGCGAACGCATTTTTCGCATCGGCAGCAATTCGGCATGCCCTCCTGCCCATTAAAGCAAACGCGCAAATCTTCGAGCGCGCGTGGATAGCGGGCGAGCAGCGCGACCTTCTCTGCTCGTTCGAACAACCCCTCATCGTTGCGAATGGCCATTTGGCCACTTGAGAGCATTGGATCGAGCAACGGGTGGCTGCCCCAGATCTCCCATCCTGGCGCATACCAAACCTCGGAGGACCCGATCAATCCGACGTCGAATGAGCCGGAAAACAATGTCAGACAAGCCGAAAGCCAACTTCCAAACATTGCCAGCGGCTTTTCAGTAATCTCGTAGACATCTGTGTCGATGACAGCGAGCGGCACGTCCCAACGAGCGCATATTCGGCGGCGGTCTTCGGTCAACTCGACAGGATCTTGTCGGCTGCCGGGGGCAACGCCCATGCCTCGGATCAACATGCCGGCGTCAATCTGATAGCCGGCTTCCCCGGTATCGCCAGACGCGTTCCGGCACAATGCCAGCATCGAATCAACACCGGCCGAGAATGCAAGTATGGTGCGCGGACGAGATGCGCGCTGCTCAACCGGGCTGTCGTCGACCGTCTCAACCTCTAGATCGAATGGTTTGAACAGATCGGGCGAGACCAAGTGCCACACGCTTTGGTAGTCGAGGACATTCCTAATCAGCGTACGGCTCACAGCGCCATGTACACGAAGCGTGCCCCCAACCTCCATGGTCGGAAACAATGCGGCGATCACGAAAGGGTCGAGGTTTTTGAGATCCGGAATATCGAACGGAGCATCGACCAAAAAGACGACCTCCTTCGACCATAGGGGGCGGCCGGAACTGCTTGCATCAAGCACCAGCCGATGGTCGACCCTTCCCGGACCAATCCGTTTTGTTTCGGCGCGAATCTCGACAATCGTGTCGTTCGTCTTGTCGCCCTGGTAGTCGGGTCGGGGTAGCGATAGGGATATCATTGGGATTGAGGTCTCAGAGGTGTAGCAGCGATGTTTCGAGCGAACGTTTCGCCCATGCTACGCGAAATGTCAGCGACTTGCGCATCAGCTTCGAACGCGATTGCTTTGGTCCATAGCAGAGCTTCCCTCGCTTAGCGCCCGACCTCAATCGATGCGTGATCTTGCAGCGTCATGCCACTTACGATCATCTCCTGGATCAACCACAGCATTAGGCCCCCACTCCCGAACTGGTGCAGTTCCGCCGGTTTGATCAGATGCCTTTGCTGCCTCGTGGCATGGAACTCATGGAACGGGAGAGCTGCTGGCCCGACATCGCTGAGAGCGGGGCCCCGCATGATGTCGAATCTGCAGCAAACTCAAAAGACTCTCGCCCTAGGAGTCCGCCGTCACTCCCTCCAAGTGGCCGGTTTCGTTGATTTTGAGGGCCCGAACCTTATCGCCATCGACGTCTATTTCGTTGATCGTGCAGGGGGCCTGGGTGATGCGCCAATAGGCGGCCACGGGCATATCGAGCAGCTGCACGATCAGCGCCCGGTTCACACTGTCATGGCCGACCAGGACCACGGTGTCGCCAGCGCCCGAATGCCGCTCGACCACCATGCGCAGCGTGTCCGCCGTGCGCGCGACCAGGTCCTGCAGCGAGTCCCCACCGGGAAAGCGCACCAGATGCGGCGTCGCGAACCAGGCTGCGAACTGGTCGGGGAATTTCGACTTGATCTCTTCATGGCTGTGGCCCTGCCAATCGCCATAGTCGAGATCGTTGATGCCCTCATTGACCATCGAGGACGTACCGCACGCCTCGGCGATCGCGGCTGCCGTCGCCCGGCATCTGCCCATGGGGCTGGTATAGATCGCCATCGGCGACCATTCCCGTGCGATCCGCGCGCCAACCGCCTTCGCCTCTGCCCGGCCGAGATCGGTCAGCTCCAACTCCGCACGTCCGCGAAAGCGCGGCGGATCGATGCCTTCGACATGGCCGTGCCGGGTCAGAATGATCTTGGTCATCTCATGTCTCCTTCCGTGAGACTTACGTGGCGCCTCTTGGCCAACCGATGCTCGCGCCATGTTATCGCAAGACCGCCGCCGACAATCAAAAATACGCCGGGGATGAGCCGGTCGAACGGCGTTTCGCCGAAGAAGATCCAGCCGAGGCAAAAGGAGAACGGAATGGCGAAGTATTCGAACGGCGACAGGCTGCTTGGGTCGGCCAGCCGGTAGGCCGAGACCAGGCAATAGACGGCAAGGCCGCCGGCCAGCCCCATGCCGATGAGCCACAGCCAGTCTTGCAGATTTTCGATCGGGACGAAGTCGCCTGAGAACAGAACTAGTAAGGCTGCCCCGACCAGACAGGCCGACACTTGGTAAAGATTGATCAGCGCCGTAGGCACCGTCTCGTCGAACAGCTTTGCAGTCACGCTATTGGTGGCATAGCCAAGGGCCGCACATAGCGGCAAAACCGCAACCCAGGAAAACCCTTCGGCCGTCGGTTGCATGACCAGCATAACGCCGGCAAAGCCGATCAACACCGACGCCCAGCGCCACGGGCCGACCCGGTGGCCCAGTACCGGGATCGATAAGGCAGTCACGAACAGCGGTCCGGCAAAGACGATCGCCGTGGCGGTGGCGAACTCCAGGCGCGCTAGAGCCAGGTAAAAACTGACCTGGGCCAAGGTGCCGATGCCGCCGCGAGCCAAGGCTAGCTTCCAGCGCCGGATCACGATCGGCCGACCGGCCTGGCGCCAAGTTTGGGACCAGATCAGGACCAGTACGGTCGGCACCAGGGCGAACAGGTTGCGGAACATCGCCAGCTGCGGGGCCGGATAATCCTGGCTGAGATGCTTCACGATCGCGCCCATGACGTCGTACAACATGATCGCCGTCAGCGTAATGGCGGCGGCAGCGACAAAGGAAACGGAGGTTTGTCGGCTGGTCACGAACGAAGTCCCTCGGGCCACGATTGGGCAGGGGCTTTCTTAGCGATACACTTAACTTATTGACAAGACTACAATTTTTTCGTCGAAAACTGGCCATCCAAGGGTAGCGACGAATCTCGGCGTGGCTGTCCTCCATGGAAGAACGGTCGGAGAGTTTGCGTCCTTCAGTTCCATTTCAGCGCTCGGGCTGTTGGTCACGGCCACCATTCGCTTGCTTTGTCAGGGTCTTGTCACGGCGACAGGTCGTCGCCGACGCTCCTTGATGGCTTGGGGGCCAGCCAGCATCAGGCGGCTGGCCACCAGAATGATGCCGGACAGGATGGCCAGCACCAGGAACAGACGGTCGAACCCCCATCTGTCGTGAATAACCGCGATCATCGGCAGGGTGGCGGCAAGCGTGGTGAAAGTTACTAAATAGCGCACGCCAAACGCCCGCGACCGAAAGCGTCCCGTCGCCGTCTTGCCGATAAGGAAATCGTTGATCGGGATTTGGCCAAAGACCCCCAGCATGAAGCCTAGCGCGACGGCGTAAGCCATCAGTCCCGTCTGGCCATGCATGAGAAGAAAGAAGACGATTTGTATCGAGGTCACCAGCGCGATGGCCGGACGTGCCCCGTACCGGTCGAGGAGGTAGCCGATAAGCAGCTGTGTTAGCGATGCCGCCGCGAAAACCGAGAACACCAGCGCACCGAGGATCGAGGTCGATTGCAGTGGAAAACTGCCCTCTCGTAGCTCACCGATAGTCATGGCGAGTCCCGATACACGCTCCTCAAAGATCTCCGGCAATGCAAATGTGGTGGACTGGAAGGTTATGCTTCCCAGAGCCGCCGCCAAATAGACGAAAGCGATGACCTTCCATCGGACCGTCGCGTTCGCCTTGTGCGGCCGGGCCGTTTCCTGCTCACGGGGCGCGACCTCGGCCCCAAGTCGACGCGCAACCATTAGATAGGGCCATCCAAGGCTAATCGAGAT
>JBCCER010000175.1:0-8827 GCA_039030175.1 Pseudomonadota bacterium | reverse complement strand
GGCAACCGCGAAGTACGCCCCCACGCGGGCTTGATTGTTAACTCTCGCGTCGTAGGCGGCGAGCACAATCAGCGCCATAGCAAAGCTGTAACCTATGAACGGCAAGGCGTAGACTAGGACGATCTCAGGTGTCGACAAAAACTCGGCCAAGGCCTGGGGGTTGTCAGCGAACACAATGGCAACAGGTCCAACAATCAGCCACAGCAGAAGATCAACCACCATGGTCGGTACGAACGCCAGTAGGAAGAAGACGCTGAAACGGCTGAAAAACAGTCTGAAACTATCCCCAACAATGGTGCCAACACCCAATGGCGGATAGTTGCCTGCACCTGGCGTCACATTCGTCACGAACTGTCTCCTCGGGGTCTCATCGAATGCAGCTACAACCGAGCATGAAACTTGCACGCGCTGCAGAACTGCCGTTGCATCAATCAATCACGGGAGCGTGAGTGTCAACCGCGTTATTTTCCTGGCGAGCATACAATCAAAAGTAGAACGAGAAACGGCCAGTCACTCTTCCCGCCACTCACTGCTCACCGTGATACTTGTCCTCTCGCACTTCACCAAAAAGCTGCTTCTTCTCCAGGTACTCCCTCTGTGCAGCGTAAAATGCCGTCAGAAATGCCTTCTCGTCGTTCGGATCGACGGGATCATTGGAGTTGGTCCTGCGGCGGATCGGGTCTCCGTGTTCCGCTGTGTTTAGCCCGTCGGCTCAGCGCTCACTTCTGCCGTTACGCACCGCATCTGACCGGGAGCCGGTTTGGCTGTCGTCAAACGGGTACTGTCAACGCTCCTTGGCATAAGAAGATCTTGCAGCGGCTTCGAGTTTCCAGGCTTGGCAGCAGGTGGAACCGCTGCGGTCCGCCAGGGCCGAGACACCTAGCGAGTTCTATTATTCGAACTGTCTGCCGGACTCGTCGTCGTTGCCCTTTCGATCAGCTTATTCTGGACGATTATAGATTCTTCCTTGCGGCCGAAATCTCGAGCTTTACTAAAGGCCAATTCTATCGCGCGGCTGAAAATTGTGTGCATGTCCTGACGAACCGTCGTCAGCCGGTAGGCCTGGAATCGGCCAGCCTCGACATCGTCGTGGCCCACGACTTGAACATCCTCAGGCACTTTCAGTGCGAGCTCCTGCCTGAGCACATCGATCGCGCCGATTGCCATGGCATCGCTTGCGGTGACGACGGCATCGAACGTGCCGATACAGGGCGCCAAGCTTCTCATCGCGGCACGCCCTCCATCGTAGTTGAAATCCGCATCGAGCACGACCGGCGGCGCCAGACCGACCTGCGCACTCGCCTCCACTAAGCCGCGGCACCGCTCGACCGATACCCAATTCCGCACACCACCGCCAAGAAAAACGGGCGCACGGGCACCGCGATCATAGAGCAGTTCTGCAACTTCCTTCATGATCCCGGCGTTGGGCGAACCAATGGTGTCGACGCCCGGGCACTCGGCCCGCCGGTTGATCATGACCAACGGGACGTTTGCGTCCCTACATTCCATCGTTGCGTTCCAGCTCAAACTCGCCGCACAGAGGATGAAGTCGACGCGCTTAAGCAGGAGCTGGCGCACGGCGTCATCTCCGTCATCTGATGCATCGACGATCTGGGTAAGCAGGGAATCGCCAGATTTGGAGATCACATCAAGCGCGCTTTTCAAGGGGATGGGATAGTTTTGTTGTGTGTATTGGGTCACGACCAATCCGGCCATGCGGCTGCGCCCCAAGCTCAGCGATTTGGCGATCGGATTCGGTGCGAACCCCAGCTCATCGGCAGCGGCGAGTACCTTTTTCCGGGTCTTTGAAGAGGCGCTGCCATTAGGGGAAAACACCCTAGAAACAGCAGATTGGCTGACGCCCGCTAATCTTGCGACGTCGTATGACGTCGCCCGTTTCCTGCTCATGGTCTTCACCCTGATACCAAGGACCGTTGAAAATGACTCATGTGATGACTGCCAAATCGGTTCTCGGCAAGGCGCGACACACAGCGCGATGCGGTGCATAGGGCAAGCGGCGTAACGCTGCCGTGGATCGATTTGGCCCCACCGAAGGCCGCGATGTCTTGCCCGCTGGCTGCGTTGCGCGCCGCTTGTAGTACATCCACACCACCGCGCGACACGCGCCTAGCCAGCCGACTAGACGACGCGGTCACATGAGTCTTTATCAGCGGTCTTTGGCACTAAACCTCGCACAGAATAAATCTCATTGACTCGCGATAGCAATCTATGTCCATTTTTGCATCCGGATGCAAAAATGGACTGCGGGGGAGATGTGAGGCGGAAAGTCCTCTTTATCACGACGGATGAACAGCGCTTCGATGCTCTCGGGTGCTACGGGGGTAAGGTGGCGCGCACGCCCGTCGCTGACGGGTTGGCACGCGACGGCATTCGCTATGATCGCGCCTATAATCAGAATGTCACCTGCATGCCGGCGCGATCGTCGATCGTCACCGGCCAGCATGTATCGACCCATGGGGTTTTGCGCAACGGCTATTCCCTGCCCGAGGATGATCCGTCGATCGCTCGCTACCTGAACGAAAAGGCAGACTATCGCACGGCGCTGATCGGAAAAGCCCATTGGCAGCCCATGACCGACCACACAAGTTGGGAGGCATCGGCTGTCGAGCGGGGCGATCACGGGCCCTATCGCGGGTTCGAGTACCTCTCGCTCGCTGCCCATAGCGGGATCTCGTATCGCTGCGAGATGCATTACAACCGATGGCTCAAGGACAACTATCCCGAGCATGTCGGCAGTTTCTATCCCCCGGTCGGGCCAGAGAACGGGCCGAACAACCGGAAAGGCGGCGACAGCGACGCCATCCAGGTGCATCACAATGCCTGCCCGAAAGGGGCGTATCACACCGATTGGGTGGCCGACACCTCTATCGCCTGGCTGAACGGTCTGGACGATGACGAAGACTGGTTCCTCTGGGTCAGTTTTCCCGACCCCCACCATCCGTTCGACCCGCCCGCGTCGGAGAAAGACCGCATTAACTGGCGCGATCTGGACCTGCCGGATGCCCATCCGGGCAGTGATGCGGAGATCCGGAAGATCCTCGCCGGCAAGCCCCGACATTGGCTGGAATTCTACGACGGCATCGCCGACATCGCCGATGAAACGCCCGACCAATTCGTACCCAGGACGATGAGCAACGACAATGTACGCGAAATCAATGCGATGGTGCACATCCAAAACGAGTTAGTGGACGAGGCCTTGGGGCGACTGATGGCGTATCTGAAAGCCCGGGGATGGGATCAGGATACTGACGTTATCTACTGCTCGGACCACGGCACCAACCAGGGCGATTTCGGGCTTATGTTCAAGGGCCCGTTCCATACGGACGGGCTGATGCGGCTGCCGATGATCTGGCGTCCGGCACCATCGGCGGGCATACCGGGCGGCAAAGTGGTCGAAGATCCGGTGGGCCATATCGACCTGGCCCCGACCTTTGCCAAGATCGCCGGACTACCAGTGCCCGATTGGGTCGAAGGCACGGCCTTACCTGTGGAGGACGCGCCGGAGCGGGATTGCGTGTTCTGCGAATGGGATGCCGAGCGCCACGGGCTCGAGATCAAGATGCGCAGCATCTACGACCGATCAGGGTATCTGTGCACAGCCTATGACAAGACCAACTACTACGACGGCACCGAGGGCGAGCTTTACGACCTGAAAACGGATCCGCGCCAATGGCTGAACCTCTGGGACGATCCGGATCACGCCCAGACAAGGGCGACACTGGTGGCAAAGATAAACGACAGCACGCCCGCCCCGAGAGAACCGGCGCTGGTGCGCTCGGCGCGCACATAGAGACGACCAAGAAGGACCAAACCAGCTTCAACGGGAGGAGAGAAAATGAAAATTCGCTACGTATGGACCGGATTAGCCGCACTGGGCTTCAGCACCGGGGTCGCCCTGGCCGATTACCCTGACCGCACGATCAATCTCGTGGTGCCGTTCATCGCCGGAGGCGGCAGCGATGTGCCGGCCCGCTTTTTCGCGGCCGCGATGGAACCGATTTTGGGCCAGAACATCGTGGTGACCAATGTCGACGGGGCCGGGGGCACGATCGGTGCCACCCAGATGGCCGATGCGGAGCCCGACGGCTATAATCTGTTGTTCGCCCCGGTCGGCACGATGACCACGCAGCCCCATCTGCGTAACACGAGCTACAATGTCGACAGCTGGTCACCGATCTGCATGATCAGCGAAGGCGCTTACTACCTGGTTGTCGGGCAAGACAGCGGCATCGAGACCATCGATGACTACATCGCGCTGTCCGAGAATGGAGGCCCGCGATTCGTCGGTGCGGGGCCCGGCTCGATGGATCATGTCGCGCAACTGACACTGGACCACGAGCTTGGGGTAACATCGCAATATCTGCCCACCGCTGGCGGGCAGGACAAGGCCATCGAGATCGGCGGCGGGCGTGCTGACGGCTCGGTCTGGTTTGCGGATTTCGACACGCTGTTTAATTTCCACGCACTGGCGATCATGGCCGATCAACGCTCCGAACAGCACCCCGATGTGCCGACCATGCAGGAGCTTGGCTATGATGTGCAGGTTTCGATCTGGTTTGGCCTGTTCGCTCAGGATGATGCCCCCGCAGAGGCAATTGAGACCCTTAGCGCTGCTTGTGAAGAGGCAGTCGCCTCCGACGACTTCGTCGAAGACATGAACACCGCCAACCGTCTGATCCGCTATATGGATACGGAGGAGTTCACCAACTTCTTCCGCAACGCGTTCGAACTCAATGGCGAACTGATGCGTGAAGCGGGCTTGGTAGGTGACTGAGTAACAACGCGAGTGATTGCCACTCACCGGCCCAATGTTGGTGGGTGGCGTCACAGAAATCGGCTGGAATGAGCAAAGCTCTCGACATCGCCATTGCCAGCGTGATGTTGGTTGTTGGTCTGGGTCTCTTGTCGATGACCTTCGGCGACGGCTTTGACATACGCACCTTTGGCGGCGATGTCGGCCCGGCTTTTGTGCCAAAGCTGTTCCTTTTTACCTGGTCGATATTGGCCGCGATCAACCTGGCGCAGACGCTGCTCCGCGCTCCGAACGCCATAGGCTCCATACGTCTGGGCCAATGGCTGGCCGTTGTCGGCATCGCCGTCGTCACGGCGCTGGCAATGACGCGCATCGGCTTCGTCTTTGCCACCGTGCCCGGCCTGGCTGCCTTCTGCTGGGCCTTCGGCTATCGCAAACTACTGCCGCTGGCTTTGATCAGCATCCTCGCACCCATCGGTATCTGGGCATTGTTCACGTTCGGCTTCGAGTTGCTTTTGCCGCGCTCCCCTTGGTTTCATCAGATCTGATGCTGGAGAATATCGCTCTCGCACTCTCGCAATTCGCCTCGCCAGGTGTTCTGGCGGCGATGATCATCGGCTGTGCTTGGGGGCTGCTTGCCGGCGTGTTGCCCGGGATAGGCACAGTCGCCGCGCTGATCGTAGCCCTGCCTTTTACCTTCGGCATGACCACCGAAGGATCGATCGCTCTGTTTATGGGCATCTATGTCACGTCTGTCTATGGCGGGTCGATCTCTGCCATTCTGATCAACACGCCTGGGACGCCGCAATCGGCGGCAACCGGGCTGGATGGTTACCCGATGGCGCAGTCGGGCAAAGCGGATCTCGCGATCGGCTGGGCAACGCTGGCTTCGCTGATCGGCGGGCTGTTTTCGCTGATTGTTCTGATCGTTGCCGCCCCAGCCTTGGCGGCAGTTTCGATTTCCTTTGGGCCGGCAGCCATTTTCGCGATCATCGTCTTTGCTTTGACCTGCATCGCCTGGGTCTCCGCCGGAAGCACGGTCAAGGGCCTGCTCGGTGCGACAATCGGCCTGTGGCTGACAACGATCGGCCCAGATGGCCTGACCAGCCTCAGCAGATTCGATTTCGGCCTGCCGGCGCTCCGGGGCGGCCTATCGCTGATCCCGGTCCTGATCGGCCTTTTCGCGCTGAGCGAGGTGTTTTACCGGGCAGCCTATTACTTTGCAGGCAAACCGCCGGACGTTCAAAATGTCGGTTTTCGGTTGCCCGCTTGGGCAGAGATCAGGCTGCGCGTACCGCAATTCTTCCGCTCCTCGGTGATTGGTACCTTCATTGGCATTCTCCCTGGCACCGGGGCGACGGCTGCGACCTTTGTGAGCTATTCAGAGCTTCGCCGCACGTCGCCCCGATCCGAGAATTTCGGTAAAGGCGAACCCGATGGCCTGATTGCCGCCGAAGCCTCCAACAACGCGGTAACCGGCGGTGCGCTGGTGCCGACGCTCGCGCTTGGCATACCCGGTGACGGCGGCACCGTAGTGCTGCTTGGCGTGTTGACGATCCAGGGGCTAACCCCCGGGTTCGACCTGATCAACAACAACCCCCATATGTTGACTGGCGTCTTTCTGATGCTGTTGGTGGCAAACTTTGTCATGTTCGGGCTCGGCGCCGTCAGCGGACGTGTTTTCGCGCGCGTACTGAACGTTCCAGAGCCCGTGCTGATGGGCTCGATTTTGATCTTTTCGCTGGTCGGCGCCTTTGTCGCCCGCAGCAATCCGGTCGACGTGACGATCTGCGTCATCGCCGGTTTTACAGGTGTGATCCTGCGGTTTGGGCGCTACCCGGTCGCGCCGATTGTCATCGGAATGGCGCTTGGCTCGATTTTCGAAACCAAGCTTCGTCAGGGATTGATCAGCGCTCGTGGTGACTTCTGGACGTTCATACAAGACCCGATTGCGTTGGTCATCTTAGCGTTGACCGCAGCTATTCTTCTAATTCCTGCATGGAGATTTCTGCGCAAACGCGATCCCGCTTGATGGCGAAAGACTGTCGCGGCTCGGCGCTGCCTTCATTCATAACGCCTGGATCGCCTCACGATAGGCCTCAGCCGATGGCGACTGCCCCAGCGCCGTTGGGACCGGCAGCATTACAATGACAAGGGCGGAAAGGCCGAAAAACGCTGCGATAGCGCACACCCAATTCCCTAAGATCTTCTTGGCCTTCCGCCGAACAAGTCAACCGCGTCGTACATGCACTGAGGCTGATCAATAGTGAAACCAGTATACGCCGTCTACAACTTGCCGGGACATGGCGGTCAACGGCCAGGTCAGTCGGCGGCTGCCGCCCTCACCCGCCTTGATAATATCACCGTGCCGAGAAAGGTCAGGGCACATAGGGCGGCAGAGAAGATCATCGCCCCGCTATAGCCGTCCATAAAGCTCTGATGGAATAGCGGTGTAATTTCGGACGCAATATCGGAGGGTAATTGCGACAAAGCCTGCTCTGCCCGGCTAGGATCCGATAGCAAGCTTCGTATGACATGTTGCTGCTGATCGGTCAGGGAGATGTTGGCCCCTGCCATCAGAGATTGCAGGCGCGAGTGATCGATCACGTTCAAGATCATGCCGCCAATCGACAGGGTAACGGTCGAACCGACGTTCCAGAACGTCCAAAGACTGCCGATGGCAATGCCTGACGACTTTGGCGGTAGCGCCATCGTCACCGCGCTGGCAACGGAACCCTGCTGCAAGCCCCAGCTTAGGCCGAACAGGCCGAGCGCGACCAGGACGTACCAGGCAGGGCTTGTGTCGACGAACAACATCTGGCCGAGGGCCGCGAGGATCAGCACGAACTGACCGGCAAGGATAAAGGGTAACGGCCCCGTACTGTCGACCCACCGGCCAACCAATGGCGGCAGGATCATCACCAATCCGGTAATCGGCAGCAGCATCAAACCGGCGAGGTAAGGCTCGTAGCCCTGGATGTTCATTAAGAATAGCGGTGGCAAAAACGAGCCAATGCCGATAAAGCCGCCGATACCGATGCCAGCCACGATACCGAGCTGAAACAGCGGGATTCGGAACAACGACAGGTCGATGATCGGCGAAGCGACCCGTCGTTCGACGAGGATGAACCCGCCAAAGGCCACAATCGCTACCGCAAAGAGCGCCAGAATTATTGGCGAGAGCCAACCCCAGCCGTTGCCCTGCATAATCGCCGTTATCAGGCAGCCGATTCCCGGTACCAGAAAGCACAGCCCCAGCCAGTCGACCTTCTCGTTCTTCAGCCGCTCGGTTTCCGAGACGGCGCCATGGCACAGGATGAAACCAAGTACAATCACCGGAACGTTGACATAGAATGCCCAGCGCCAGCTCAAAAACGACATGAAAAAGCCGCCCAAGACTGGCCCCACCGCCATTCCGAAGGCGGTGATCGACATGAAAATGCCGAAGGCACGGCCCTGCTCTTCTTGCGGGAAGGCGTTGGTGACGAGCGAAGTCGCGCACGTGAATGTCACCGCGCCGGAGATGCCCTGAACCACGCGCCACGCGATCAGAATGCCAGGGCTGTCCGAAATGCCGGCCATGGCCGAGGCGACGCCAAAGGCCAAGACGCCGATGTAAAGGACGATCCGCCTTCCATAAATGTCGCCGACCCGCCCCATGGTGACCATGAACATGGCAAGCATCATGAAAAAGGCGTTCATGACCCATTGCAACTGGCTGACCGTCGCCTGAAGGTCGGCTTGGATGCCCGGCAGGATCGTGTTGACGATCGCGTAGTCCATGAAGCCGACGAACGACAGCAGGCTAATGCCGATCAGTGCGCGCCATTTCCTGGCGTAACGATCATCCATCCGTACGGTCCCATCTGACGGTTTCGCCATTTTGAAGACGCTAAGGGCAGCGAGAAAACAAGCGCATTGCAGGTTGAACCATGATGACGAAGTTTTCTAGCAATCGTTGCGCTGAACCTTAGGGGGCAAACCCCGCTTGTCTAAGCGCATCCCGCGACTACACTCGTCATCGCACAAGCGTCATAGACTGCCTTCGAACCT
>JBCCER010000174.1:0-8858 GCA_039030175.1 Pseudomonadota bacterium | reverse complement strand
CCAGGATCGCGCACGCCAGCGGATCATCGATTGGCTGCTGTCGGAAGGCAGAGCTCTGGAAAACGCCGGCGCCCTGCTGGACGCGGTCGCCCGGCATCTGACGACTGCCGGTGTCAGAGTCGATCGCGCAACCTTACACCTGCCCGCTCTCCATCCTCAGGTCTCGGCCGTAGGCTTTCTATGGCTCGCGGAGGAAGGCATCGGGGAACGCCGTCATATCGATCGGCAGATCCAATCAAGCCAGACCTATCACGACAGTCCGATCGGCTTAATGCACCGCAGCCGCGACATGGTCCGGCGGCGATTGGCTGGGCCAGAAGCTGATCTCGAATTTCCGCTGCTCGAAGAGATCGCGGGGGAAGGCTATACGGACTATGTGCTTATTCCCCTGCCCTTCGGTAGCGGCGCACTGCCCGGGTTCAGCGTTTCAACAAAAGACGAACGGGGGTTCTCAGGCCAGGACATCGAACTGCTGCGGGCGATCAGCCCTTCGCTCAGTGCGGTTGCCGAAGTCCTTGTCGGTCGTCACGTGGCCGGAACATTGCTTGATACCTATGTCGGCCACGAGGCGGGCCGACGGATTCTCGAAGGCCAGGTAACGGTCGGTAGCAGCCGCATCATTGACGCGATCATTCTGTTTTGTGACATGCGCAACTTTACAAGCCTGTCCGAAAGGCTGGACAGCGGACCGCTGCTCGAACTGTTGACAGATTACTTTGGCTGCATTGTTAGGCCGCTGCGCAAGGCAGGTGGCGAAGTTCTGAAATTTATGGGCGATGGTATGCTGTCGATCTTCAACCTCGAACAGGAAGAAGACGTGGAGACGGCCTGCGCATTGGCGATGATCGCGGCGCTGGAGGCCGTCCAAATGATCGACGTTAGAAACGCCGAACGGATCGAGGCCGGCAAGGTTCCATTTGCCGCCGGCATCGCCCTGCACAAGGGCCAGGTGCTCTATGGCAATGTCGGGGCGGAAGACAGGCTGGACTTCACGGTCATTGGCCCGGCAGTTAACCGCGCGGCCCGTATCGAATCTCTTTGCCCAATTATCGGAAAACCGATCCTGACATCGCGGGCATTTGCACGGGCGTGCCCGGTACAACTGCTCTCGGTTGGCAAGCACAAGCTCAAGGGCGTGCCAAAGCCGCAAGAGATCTTTACGCCCGGCTTGGCGGCACAGATATGACGAAAGGTACAGACAGACGCGGATCATGAGCAGTTCACCTCCCAACACGGTCGAAGAGACCCTGTCACTCCTAGAGCGAGGCGACTATGTCGCCGATCGCGCCCTGTCGACGGCACTGTTCCTGGCACTTCGGCTTAAGCGTCCGCTATTTCTCGAAGGGGAAGCGGGAGTCGGGAAGACAGAGATAGCAAAGGTATTGGCCGCGACGTTGAACCGCCGGCTCGTTCGGCTGCAATGCTATGAAGGCTTGGACGTCGCGTCGGCCGTCTACGAATGGGATTACCCACGGCAGATGCTGGAGATCCGCATGGCCGAGGCGGCCGGCCAAAGCGACAGGGACGAGATCGCATCCGACATTTTTTCCGAGCGTTTTCTGCTTCGGCGGCCACTGCTGCAGGCGTTGGAGCCGGAAATCAACGGCGCGCCAATTTTGCTGATCGACGAGTTGGACCGCACAGATGAGCCATTCGAGGCGTTCTTGCTCGAGGTGTTGTCAGATTATCAAATCACCATTCCGGAGATTGGTGCAGTGAGGGCCGAAGCCCCGCCAATCACCATCATCACGTCCAATCGGACCCGAGAAATCCACGATGCTTTGAAGCGACGCTGCTTCTATCACTGGGTCGATTATCCGGATGCGCAAAGAGAGCGGCAAATTATCAGGGTTCGCGCACCAAGCGCCCCTGAATCGCTTTCCGCCCAGGTAGTCGCATTCGTTCAGCGCCTGCGGAAAGATAGCGACCTGTTCAAGGCGCCAGGAGTTGCGGAGACGCTGGATTGGGTTCAGGCCTTGTCCGAATTGAATGCCATCGAACTCGACCCGCGCACCATCGACGATACGCTTGGCACCTTGCTGAAGTACCAGGACGATATCGAACGGCTGAAGGGCGAGCCGGCAGCCCAGCTCTTGGCTGAGATTCGCGCCGAACAGGCGGCACACGCCTAAGCGCATCGTACCAATGAACGCCCCAGCACAAGCGATAGGGTCGCCCGGCGGCGGGCAACTCGCCCCTAACGTTATGCAGTTCTGTCGAACTTTGAGAGCGGCAGGTCTGCCGGTTGGCCCAGGCAAGGTGCTGGCCGCGATTGAGGCCGTTACGACGGTGGGTGTCGAAGACCGCAACGATTTCTACTGGGCCCTTCATGCCGCGCTGATAAACCGGCGCGATCAGCGAGAGATCTTCGATCAAACCTTCCATGTTTTTTGGCGCAATCCGGACCTACTCAAGCGTGCAATGAGCCTTCTGCTACCGGTCGCCGAACAAGGATTGAGCGGTGGCGGCCAACCGATGCAAAAGCGCGTCGCCGACGCGATCAGCAAGGACGAGCCATCGTTCAACGAACATCCCCAGAGCGACGACACACCGACTATCGAACTCGATGCGAGTCTGACCTTCTCTGCGAAGGAGAAACTTACATCGAAGGATTTTGAACAAATGAGCGCGGAGGAGATCGACCGGGCCAAGGCCGCGATCGCCGCTCTCAGACTGCCGATACCGGACGTGCAAACGAGGCGCTTCCAACCAAGCAGTCGGCCGCAGAGGATCGATCCGCGCCGCACCCTCCGTCAAAGCCTGCGAGGCGGCGGTGCTGTGATCGACATTGCCCATCGACGCAAGGCCAAGAGGCCTCCCCCCCTTGTGGTGCTGTGCGATGTCTCGGGGTCGATGAGCCAGTATTCGCGGATGCTGTTGCACTTTCTTCACGCTATTTCGAATGACCGCGACCGGGTGCATAGCTTCGTCTTCGGTACGCGACTCACCAACATCACCAGGGCCTTGCGCCATCGTGACATCGATTTCGCGCTCCAAAAAGTCGGCCAAAGCGTGTTTGATTGGTCGGGCGGTACGCGCATAGGCGCCTGCCTGCATGACTTCAACAAACACTGGTCGCGACGCGTTCTGACGCAAGGTGCCGTCGTCTTGTTGATCACTGACGGCTTGGATCGCGATGCTGGCGAAGCGCTGGAACGCGAGATGGATCGCTTGCACAAAAGCTGCCGCAGCCTGATCTGGCTGAACCCTCTCTTGCGCTATGCGGGCTTCGCCCCAAAATCCATTGGCGCCAGGGCCATGGTTCACCATGTCGATACAATGCTTCCGGCCCATAATCTCGACAGCCTGGAATCGCTGGTTGAGGCCTTGAGCATAGATCACCGTCAGTCAGGCGTAGGCATGCGAGACTGGCAGGCAATGGCGGAAGGGTAGTCAATGCAATCCGACGATATCTTGGCCCTAGCTGAAGAATGGCACGCCGCCGGCCGCAAGGTGGCTCTGGCGACGGTCGTTAGCACGTGGGGATCGTCTCCCCGGCCGGCCGGCAGTTCCCTACTGATTGACCGCGAGGGCAATATGATGGGGTCGGTGTCCGGCGGTTGTGTCGAGGGTGCGGTAGTTCGCGAGGCACAGGAGGTGATCGACACCGGCGAGGTCAAACTCATCGACTATGGCGTCTCAAACGAGCAAGCCTGGGAAGTCGGCCTGGCCTGCGGCGGCTCTCTTCAGATCTACATCGAGCCGCTTGCTTAGTACGGCGAGATGAAGAGCCAAACACTGACTGATCTCAATCGAGCACGCCTAGACGGCCAGCAGGCTGTGCTCGTAACCGACGTTAAGAATGATCGGCAGTCTCTTGTTATTAATAGTCAATGGTCTGGCGAGATCAACGCGGATGTGTCCCTGACTCAAGCGGCGGAGCGGGCGCTGCGCGAGGATCGAGCGAGATTGGTCGAGCATGAAGGCCGCAGCCTGTTTGTTCAACCTTTTAACCCGCCGCTGCGGCTTATCATTGTCGGCGCGGTTCACATCTCGCAGGTCCTTGTACCGATGGCGGCCTTAGCTGGCTATGCCGTTACCGTAGTTGATCCGCGACGCGGGTTTGCAAATGACGAGCGGTTTCCCGACGTGACCTTGATGGACGAATGGCCGGACGACGGGCTGAAAAGCCTGAGCCCGGACCCAAGAACGGCCATCGTAACGCTGACCCATGACCCAAAGTTGGATGACCCTGCCCTTGATGTCGCGTTGATGTCGAATGCCTTTTATGTCGCAGCCCTAGGCAGCAAGCGCACGCACGCCGCCCGACTGGAACGTCTGGCCGAGCTTGGCCATGATGAAGAGGCCCTCGCCCGCATCCACGGGCCTGCTGGGCTGCCGCTGGGGGCTGTCTCACCGGCTGAAATTGCCCTGTCGGTCATGGCTGAGATGACACAGGTGCTGCGCCGAAGGGACGAATTGTCTTGATCTTCGACAGTTTGCAGGTGGCCGAGGCGGAGGGCGCAATACTCGTGCACTCGGTCCGTCAGGGTTCGCTGACATTCAAGAAAGGGCGCGTCCTCAGCAGCGATGATATCGCAGCCCTGAAGTCAGCCGGAATGCGGACAGTTGTCGCCGCCCGCCTTGAGGCCGGCGACGTTCATGAGGATGAAGCGGCAAGACGACTTGCCCACGTTGTGGCCGACGCGTCAGTCATGACCGGCAATGCACATACCGGCCGGGTCAATCTCTTTGCGGAGTCCGCGGGACTTGCCGTGATCGACACCGAGAGACTTAACCGGCTGAACGGCATCGATGAGTCGATCACCATGGCGACGGTCTCGCCGATGCAGGTTGTCGACGCGAACCAGATGGTTGCGACCATCAAGATCATCCCCTTCTCTGCGCCATCCAGCGCGCTATCCCTCGCGACCGCTATCGGTGAACAGCATGGGCGTGGACCGATCCTGCGTGTTGCCAAATGGCAAAAGCGAAAGGTTGGCCTGATCCAGACCCGCCTTCCCGGAACACCTGAGAAGGTGCTGAACAAGACGGTTCAGATCACCGCTGACCGTTTGGGCGCGATGTCCAATACGCTAATGCGCGAACGGCGCTGCGAGCACGTTACCAAGACGCTGGCGGGTGAAATCCGTGCAATGATCCAGAATGGCGCGGATATCATTCTGATGGCGGGCGCCTCTGCAATAACGGACAGACGCGACGTTCTTCCTGCCGCGCTGGAGGCTGCAGGTGGCGAAATCGATCATTTCGGCATGCCGGTCGACCCTGGGAACTTGCTGATGCTGGGCCATCACGGCGCTGTTCCGATCCTCGGCCTGCCAGGCTGCGCCCGATCGCCGAAGCTAAACGGCTTCGATTGGGTTCTTCAGCGGCTTGTCGCCGGACTGCCGGTAACCAAGGCCGATATCACCGGAATGGGTGCCGGCGGATTGCTGACCGATATCCCAAGTCGGCCCTTGCCGCGCGCGAAAGCTTCAGCGAAGCCTGATCGTCACCAAGCCGGAATTGGTATGCCGAAGATCGCAGCCTTGGTTCTCGCGGCCGGCCAATCGCGGCGCATGGGCGCCCGCAACAAGCTGCTCGCAAAGGTTGACGCGACACCGATGGTGGTGAGTGCTGTTGATGCTGCATCGGCTAGCAAGGCGAGCGAAGTGGTCGTCGTGACAGGCCACGAAGCAGAAGACATTGAAGACGTGTTGCGTGGACGAGGAGTCCGTTTCGTTCACAACCCGGACTTCGCCGATGGTCTAAGCACTTCCCTGCAGGCTGGCCTGTCCGCATTAGGGGACGATGTGGATGGCTTTATCGTGCTGCTTGGCGATATGCCACGCATCTCGGCAGCAACCGTCGACCGGCTGATCGATGCCTTCAATCCGTTGAAGGGTCGAGCGATTGTTGTCCCAACATATCAGGGCAAGCGTGGCAATCCGGTTCTTTGGGGCCGCCAGTTCCTCGGCGAGATGCGCGCCATTGCAGGCGATGTAGGGGCACGCCATCTGATCGGGCAACATGCTGATGTGATGGCGGAGATCGAAATCGATGATGACTCCGTTCTGCTGGACATCGACACAGCGGCTGCACTAGAGGCTGCGACAGCCGAGGGGAACAACCGATCATGATCGAGCAGCTTTATCAGGACGCCATCCTCAAGTATGCCAAAGAAGCCATTGGCAACGGTACGCTTAAGGCGCCGACAGGCTCCGCGATGGTGGACAATCCATTGTGCGGCGACAGAGTTACCGTCGATATCGAAATCGATGGCGATCAGGTCACCGATCTGAGTCATCGCGTGCGCGGTTGCCTTCTATGCCAGGCGTCAGCATCGATCCTGGCCCAAAACCTACCGGGAAAGTCGCTTGAGGATCTACGGGCGATCAATGAGGCCGTCTCCGCAATGATAAGAGATGGCGCTGAGCCACCATCGGACTGGCCTGATCTTTCCGCCTTCGAACCCGTTCATGGTGTGCGCAGCAGGCATGAATGCGTGCTGTTGCCGTTTCAGGCTGCCGTCGAGGCAGCCGAGAAGCCCCAGGGCTAGAGCAGGCCAATCCAGGCATCGATCAGTTGGCTGGCAAAGACGGGCGCTCGGTCAGCGTGGGCAGCCATTCCCTTGTGGATTTCATCGACGCAACCAGGTTGAGCTCGTTCCGCTTCCTTTGTCCCCTCAGCTAACCATGAGGCGATAATGGCGGGGTCGGCCTCACTGTGAAACTGCAGCCCATAATGCGCGCGGCCAACCCGGATGGCTTGGTTGCGACAAAAGTCGTTTGTCGCCAACAAGACGGCACCGTCCGGCAAGTCGAACGTATCGTAGTGCCACTGCATCTGCGGTGATGGTTCGGCGCCCTTAAAGACGGGGTCGTTAACCGCGGCCTCGGTCATCTGGATCGGCGAGTAGCCGATTTCGAGTGCACGATGTCGCCTCACCTCAGCGCCGTGAGCCCTAGCGACTAGCTGCGCGCCCAAGCAAATCCCAAGTACAGGGCGATCGGCTTCGGCAAAGCGCCTGATCAGAGCAGCCTCATCAGCCAGGTAGGGCCAGGTCTCAAAGTCAAAAGCAGACTGAGCACCGCCGAGCACGACCATGCCGGCATAACTGCCAACCTCATCTGGCACGCTCTCATCTTGCCAGGCGTGGACGGTTACCTGCTCCAGCCCATGAAGGGTCAGCCGTTCGCCGATCAGGCCAACGGGTCCGAACTCATGGTTCTGAAGGACGAGAACGCGCATTGAGGATTACGACCATGCTTTCGGCGATTCGGTAACTTCATCTAACATATCTGAGTTTGACGGAACGCGTTTGTACATCTTGGCGATCTGGCGCATGGTCAGCCGGTCTTACCTTTCTCTAAGAGATCGTGAATGAACAAGCCCGGCACAATCGCCGAGCAGAATTTCCCTTGGTCGATCATTGGCCCTTCGATTTGGCATCGGCGCGTTTGGGCGGTCGCCCTGCCGATCATGATCTCCAATGCAACGACGCCGATTCTGGGCATCGTCGATACTGCCGTCGTCGGCCATCTGGGCGATCCGATTTACATCGGCGCCGTCGGCGCGGGCAGCGTGTTGTTCAGCTTGGTGTTCTGGGGGCTGGGATTCCTACGCATGGGGACGACGGGTCTGATCGCCCAAGCGCGCGGCGCAAATGATCCCGATCGGCTTCGTGCGATCCTGGGACAGGCGTCCTTGCTCGCGCTCCTCCTCGGCATCGTTCTGATCGTACTGAACGTGCCAGTACGCGAATTGGGATTATCGTTGATAGACGTCAGCGAGGCTGTCGCCGACGAGGCACGTGCCTATTACGACATGCGCATTCTCGGCGCACCTGCGACCCTTCTGAACTACGTTCTGATGGGCTGGTTTCTCGGCATGAGCAGGGCCAAACTGGTCTTGGTAACCCAGCTTTTCTTAAACCTGACGAACATCGCTCTCAGCCTTCTCTTCGTTGTTGGCTTTGGCTGGGGCGTCCCAGGTGTCGCTGCGGCCTCGGCCGTGGCCGAATATTTCGGCCTGGCATTTGGTCTGGTTTTGGTGGGCCGAACCTTGGCGGTCGCCGGCGGCCATTTCCGCTGGCAACGCATCTTCGATTTCGGCGCGATGCGGCGCTTGCTGGCGATCAATCTCGACATCTTCATCCGCACCCTGTGCTTGCAGGCGGCGTTCTTGTGGTTCACCTCCGTCGGCGGTTCCCTTGGCAATCTCGTATTGGCGGCCAATGTCGTGCTGCTGCAGTTCCATACGCTCAACGCCTTTATCCTGGATGGCTACGCCTTCGCCTGCGAAACGCTGATCGGCGACCGCGTTGGGGCAAAGGATCGACGCGGTATCGGCCACGCCGTACGTGCGGGAACAGTTTGGGCGGCACTGACGGCGGTCGTGATCGCCCTGCTGTTCTGGCTTGCCGGCGATCACCTGATCGCGCTGATGACCGATCTGGAGGACGTGCGCACTGCGGCGTCGCGCTATCTGCCCTGGGCCATCGTCCTTCCGCTGGTGTCGGTGTGGAGCTATCTGTTGGATGGCATCTTCATCGGCGCAACCCGAACCGCCGCGATGCGCAATTCGATGCTCGCGTCCCTGATCGGCTTCGTCGCCCTGCAGCAGTTGCTAACCCCGATCTGGAGCAATGACGGACTTTGGCTGGCGATGCTGGGTTTCATGGTCTTCCGCGCCCTTACCCTTGGCCCGTCCTATCCGGGTCTACTGCGCGCGGTCGGGCCGGAACACCAGCCAGCATAGTTTTCACTTCATTCCCCGCCCGAAACCGGCATACTTGACCAAACGGTCAGAATTCATGGCCATCCTTCAATTTATGGACAAAGAGGCTTAACCGATGGCCATCGTTAAGGGCGGACTGATCCAAACCAAGCTCCACGGCAGCACCGACGACACCCCTG
>JBCCER010000173.1:0-8922 GCA_039030175.1 Pseudomonadota bacterium | reverse complement strand
TGCGACGGTGAGAAGCCGCCGTCTGGCCCGATGACCGTGGAGGAGTAGTTGACGTCGGTCGTGCCGTCGCCATCGACGATCGACACTGCGTCAAGTTGGGTTAGCCACGGCACCACATCCAAGATGCCGTTATCGTCGGTGTCGAGATCTTGACCTGCCGAGCCGCTGAAGCTCTCGACCAGCACATAGGTCGTCGGGCTTCCGGATGGACTGAACGGGCCCGTGGCGTCAATCCCAGGCACGCCGGCATCGCCGAACGCAAACAAGCCATCGGCCTGAATGGAGTATCCATCAAGGCTGATCGCGAAATCGATCCGGCCGGGCGCAGACTCGCCCGAGAGCGCGACCAGGGTCAGACCGTCCAGCGAAGCGCCGGGCGTCCCCGAAAGCTCAAAGAACTCGTCACTGTTGCCGCCGCCGTTGCGCAGCTCGTTGATTAGAATGTCGCCGGGTATGAAGGCGGCGTCGTCGTTGATGATCGTACCAAGCGCTTCGCCATCGGTAATGGCTGCCCCACCCGTCGGGTCGGACAGGGCAATTTGGAACGTCTCGTTAAGTTCGGTATCAAGATCGCCCTCAACTTCGACCTCTATTGTCGCGGTGCTCTGGCCGGCGATGAAGGAAACCGTACCGGCAATCGCCACACCCAGGGCAAAGTCGTCGGCGTCAGTGGTGAGGTTGGTCAGATCCCAATCGACGTCGGTCGCACCCGAAAGGTCGCCAGTCCGCGTCACCTCGAAGCTGAAGGTGGTTGTGCCAACGTCGCCCTCGGCAAGGGCGAGATCGGCTATCGACAGCGAAGTATCTGCAACGGCGCCGAAACTTTGGCCCGCATTTACCGCACCGAAACTGTCGGCGGCGGGCGTCTGCCAGGTGAAATCCTCGGCCATCGTGCCGGTGCCGGTCAGCTGAAGCGAGTCGCCGGCCGCAGTATCCGAATCTTCGTTAACACCGATATCCGTGCTCGTCATGCCGGCGGCGGGTCCGCTAGCCGCCGTGAACGAGCCCTCATAGCTGAGGAACTGGACCACCGTCCCGTTGTTGTCGACCAACGCGATACCGTCCGGCGCACCGTTCTGGATGCCGTTCGGATCGAATTCGATAGCGAACGTCCCAAACCCGTTATCCTGATCGGGAATTGTCTGGGCCGACAGATCGATCGTGTCATAGGGCGAACGCAGGGAGGCGGTTCCGTTGTAGAGAACAAGACTCCAACCCGTCAGGTCGGTCCCGGCAGGCCCAGCAATCTCGATCGCCTCGCCCTGATCCGTGCTGGCATTATCGTAATGGATTTCGTTGATAAAGACCGATGTCGCCATGACCGCCTCCTTGAGTTTGACCGGATCATGCCATTTATTGGCGAAATGTGGTCATTAATGTTTTGTTCAGGTCGCTTTTTGCTTTTTTCATGAGAACATCCAGCCACAAACTCTCAAAATTGCTGTTCAACAGCCGTAGGATGCCACCACCCGATATTTTCGGGTTACCCGAAGCTTCGAATGATCTCGGTTTGATGGTTCGGATGGATTTCGCCTGACTCAAAGCACTCGTCGGCGAGGACTATGAGGGTGCCCACCATCTCGCCGGAGAAACCGACTTGGTGAATGCACGAACGATCAGACACTATGAATTGGCCGAGGCGCACTAACTCGTCCGGAACCCAAGTCGAGGTGCCTTAGCGGCGAAGCGGCCGATCTTTAGCGAGGACTAGCTAAGCCGAAGCCTTAGACGCGTCCGGTGGGCTCCCCAGAGGCGAACAAGGCGGTGCCCTGCTCGTCGATGATCTGCTTGCCCTTGCGGATGCCGGCGGCCTCAGCCTCATCGCGTGCGGAGAAAGTGTCGGCGCGCTGGAATTCCCGCTCCAGTTCGCCGCCTTCATCCTGTTTGACTATCGTGCCAGCCAGGCGCCACTGGCCGCCCGCCGAAATCGGCTGGGACCGGATCAAGAAGCCGCCATGGGCTTCCTCCAGGGCCTTGCCTTTCTTAGAGCCGGTGTCGTCGGCGCCATCTTTTGAACCGCCGAACAGGCGTGAGAGGATCGATGCCATGTCGAACAGCTTAACACGGGTAATCTTGGCGGCAACATCGTCTTGCTTCGGACATCGCGTGCCCGATCACCAAAGCGCGATGCGCTGGATCAGTCGGCATGGGCGCGTGTAGGCTCCTGTTGTGGCACCAATTCCAAGAACGGCACCTGCCAATGTGTGAACTCTTCGCAATGTCCAGCGACGGGCCGGCGACCGTCAAATACTCGTTGGAGGAATTCGCCCGACATGGCGGGCTGACGCGCGAAAACAGCGATGGTTGGGGCATCACCTACTACGAGGGCGCCGAGGTTCGGCTGATCAAAGAGGCGGCACCGGCGGCCAGCAGCCCGTGGGTCGATTTCATCGCCCATCAGAACCTGGCCAGCAACACCGTGATCGCCCATGTCCGCATGGCCTCGCGCGGCCATCCGACGTTGGAGAACACCCACCCGTTCGAGCGGGAGCTTGGCGGCAGGCGGCACGTCTTCGCCCATAACGGCACGATGCACGAGATCGAGAGCGCCCTTCCACTCGCCGGCCGCCGATACCGCCCGATCGGCGAAACGGATTCCGAGCATGCCTTTTGCCTGCTTTTGGAACGGCTCCAAGACATCTGGGCGAACGGGGATGAAGTGCCCGCTTGGCAGAAACGCTTCGAAATCGTCACCCGGTTTGCCTGGGATCTGCAGCCTCTTGGTCAAGCAAACTTTCTCTATTCGGACGGCGACGTCCTATTCGTGCACGCGCAAAAGCGCCGGTACCAATTGCCGGATGGCAGCTTGACCGAGGCGCGCCCGCCGGGCCTGAATCTGCTGATCAAGCAGCATACGGGGCCGGATCATGGCGTTTCGGCAAAGGGCCTTGATGTCTCCGTCGACGGTAAACAGGCGATGCTGTTCGCGAGCGTGCCGCTGACCAACGATCTCTGGGTGCCCCTGCCGGAGGGCGCCGTTTTGGCCATCAAAGACGGGCACGAGTTGGGTCGAAACCTGCCGGGAGGCTGACCGGAGACTAACGGGACTAGAGACCCGCCGAGATGGCGCCCGCGTTGACAGGTCGGCCTCAGAGGCAGACCATCCCACCTTCACAGCAAGGAGCAGCCCCATGGTTTCCAAGAGCCTGATTGCCGTGACTGCCGCGCTCGTTCTTGCCGGCTGCGTCGGCACGGAAGAAGTCGAAGCTGTCGATACCACCGGAAGCGACACGTTCGGAAACTGGACCGTTACCTCAGCCAGCGATCCGGAAACCGGCAACAACCTGCTGTTCGCCAATGCCTTCTCAGAGATCGGCTCCGATGAGGCGATTTTATGGGTAGGCCTGCTATGCGACGATACCGAGCTCGAGGTCGGCTTCGGGTTGGTCGCACCGTTCCAACCCTCCGAGCCCCTGATTATCACGACCCAGATAGAGGGCGGCCCCGTGATGGATCGGCAAGGGGATGTCTTTGAGGGTGACGAGGCTGTCGCCGGATTTGCGTCAAATGATGTGGCTCTGGCCTTCCTCAGCGAACTCACCACGGGGTTGGCGCTAACGGCCACGATCGACAATGCCGGTGAGATTCTAGGTCCGGCACAGTTCGATATCACTGGCGCGGATCTTGTCGCCCAGCGGATCGATGACGAGTGCCTGTAGCTGTTCAGAGCAGCCCGTCTCAGAAGGGCAATTTGCGTTGAGGACCGTCTTGCGCGTTGTGGCTCCGCATCGAAGGGAACGACGTCCGGCGGCCGCGTGGGGCATCAAAATCTTCTGCCTCGGCGTCGGGCTGGCCTTGGCCGCGGCACCTGCATCCGCCCAGGTCGAGGATATCGCTGGCCGTTGGTCGGGATGTTATGCCGGCGGCCATGTCGGCGGGCTTTGGGGCGAGGCTGACGACTGGATCGTGGAGACACCCGGCGGCGACTTCTTCGGCCAGTCGCTGGGCGGACACCGGCTGAACAGTTTCATCGGCGGGGCGCAGGGCGGCTGCGACGCGCAGTTCGGCGATATCGTGATCGGCGTCGCGGCCGGCTATTCGTGGGCCGATGCCGACGGAAGCCACCCGAGCCGACTAGAGACAGGCGTCACTTATGGCAGCGAAATCAGCGGTTCGGGGGCGCTGACCGTCCGGGCGGGCTACGCCATCGACAGCGTCTTGGGCTATGTGCGTGGCGGGTTCGCCTGGCAGGAGGAATCCTACATCGCCAGCACGACGATGATCGGGACGGCGTATACGGCCGATGAGACGCGGACAGGATGGACGATCGGCATTGGCGGCGCCTATGCAATCACGGACGCATTGTCGCTTTTTCTTGAGTATGACTATCGCGACTACGGCACCGAGACCATCGATTTGACGCCGCAGGTCGCTGGGCTAGGGCCTGCGTCGGTGGCAATCACTTCGCGCGCAAGCCTGGTTCGCGCCGGCATTAACTTGCACTTCGGCCCGCTGTTTTCCGATTAGGACGTGCGGCGGCGCTAGACCTAACCCTTGATCCCCGTCGAGGCGATTGAGGAGATGAAGGCGCGTTGCAGGACCAGGTAGAAGGCAAGCACCGGCACGGTGATCAGCGACAGGTAGGCCATCACCTCTCCCCAGGCTGTGTTGAGCTGGAAGAAATACTGCAGGCCGACCATGACCGGGCGGTAGTCTTCCGACTGGGTGACCATCAGCGGCCAGATGTACTGGTTGTACATGACCAGGAATTTCAAGATCGCGGCCGTGGCTAGGACCGGACCGCAGAGCGGCATGACCACGCGGCGGTAGATCTGGAACCAGGTGGCGCCGTCGACGCGGGCCGCTTCGATCAGATCTTTCGGCAGATCCTTGAAGAACTGGACGAACAGGAAGATCGTCAGCGCGTCAGCGATCCAGGGGATGATTTGCACCTGGTACGAGTTAATCCAACCGATGCGGAAACCGTCGATGCCAATCCAAGGCAAGTTGTTGACCACCAGCAGCAACGGGATGGCGATGGTCTCGAACGGAACGATGAAGGTTGCCAGTATCACGGCGAGGACGACCCCGCGCCCGCGCCATTCGAGGAACACGAACGAAAAGGCGGCCATAGAGCACAACACTAGCGACAGTACGACTGTGGTCCCCGTGACAAACAAGGAATTGATAACGAAGCGCCCGATAGGCGCGCGCTCGGCCGCCAACCCGTAATTGTCGAGCGAGATATCGCCGATTGGCAAGAAGGCCCGAATGGAAGAGCTGTCGCGCAGAAGCTGGAGGTCCGGCTTCAAGGACGACACCACCATGAAGACCAGCGGGAACAGGAAGATCAGCGCGACCCAGCACAGCAGCAGGTAGCGAAGGATCAGGCGCGCAAACGATTCTCTGTCCATCAGTCTTTGTCCCGTGTCAGCCAGCGCTGGAACAAGGAAATCAGCAGCACGAAGACGAACAACAGTACCGAGATGGCTGAGCCACCTGCGATATCCTGCCGTTCATAGCCGCGCTGGACGGCCTGGAAGACCAGCGTCTGGGTGCTGTCGAGCGGCCCACCCCTGGTCATAACGTCAACCTGGGCGAACAGCGCGAAGCACTGCATGGTGATGATGACCAGAACCAGGATCGCGGTGTTGCGCAGACCCGGCCAAGTGATGTAGCGGAATTTCTGCCAGCGATTAGCGCCCTCGATATCCGCCGCCTCGTAGAGCGAGACGGGGATGGTCTGAAGGCCGGCCAGCCATATGATCATATGAAAGCCGACGCCTTGCCAGATCGACATGGCCATGATCGAGGGCAACGCCGTGTTGGGATTGCCAAGCCAGTCGACAGGCTGAAACGCCCCGAATGACACGAACCCCAGCATCGAGTTTAAGAGGCCGTTTTGGCCGTCATAGATAAATCGCCATAAGAACGCGACGACGACGATGGAGACCACGACCGGCATGAAATAGATCACGCGGAAGGCCGTGATGCCACGCAACTTTTGGTTGATCAACAAGGCGAGCAACAGGGCAAAACCGGCCTGTAGAGGCGCGACGATGATCACGAACAGGATCGTGTTGGTCAGCGCCTTCATGAACACGACGTCGCTGGCCAACAGCACTAATCGGCTATCGTCGCTCCAGCCGATCGACATCCATTCGCGCATGCCGTCGAGATGCGGGTAATCCGGATTGTTCCGGGTATAGGTGCGCAGGCGCGGGTATTCCGGCTCGCCTTCATCGTCGTAAATAACGTCTCCGGCCTCGTCGCGCTCGGGCTCCAGCACGAAGAAGCTGAGATCCAGCAGGTTCGCGAAGTTCCGGCCACCAACATATTCGGCCGGGTTGGGCGAGATCAGGCGCTGATTGGTGAAGGATAACCCGAACGCCAGAATGAACGGCGTGATCAGGAAAATCAGCATCAGAATGAAGGCGGGCGATGCCATCGCCCAGCCGGTCAATCCCTGGCGTCCTTGGGGGCCTGCTGCCATCTGTCGTCTCCGAAGGGGCAAGGTCGCGGAGTTTGGCCCGCGCCCTACCCTTTCGTCCCGTTCTTATTGGTAGCCGTTGTTGCGCTCGAGATCGTCGTTGATGGCGTCCGCCGCAGCGTCCAGCGCATCGGCGACGTCCGCGCCGCTGGCGATGTCGGTCATCGCCTTTTCGAACTCCAGCGCTGCCACCAAATACCCCGGCGAAACGACGCGCAGGCGCGCTTGCTGTTCGCTGAGCCCATAGAAGACCTCTAGCGGTCCGCCTTCGGAGTAGTATTCCGAGATCGCTGCCGCGTCCGCCGTGGCCGGTACGAGGCCCAGCGCGTTGGAGAAGGCAGCCTGGTACTCGTCCTGCAGCAGGAAGGCGATGAACTCGTTCGCACCGTCAGGATGCTCACTGGTCGAGGACACGCCGAACTGCCAGGAGGCGGCGCCGATGGTCGGGCCATTGCCGAAATCGGGCGCCGGCAAGATCAGCAGATCATCGCCGTAGGTTTCCAGCGCGCTGAGAACCGCCCAGTTGCCGTTCCACTGCATGGCATAGCGGCCGTCGACAAATCCAGTCTCGCGGTCGGCGGCATCTTGTGAAACGCCGGGCACCAATTCACGATCGAAGAGGCTTTGCCACCATTCGCCGAAGTCGATACCTTCATCGCCATTCAGCACGCCCTCTGCGGTCGGGATCGACGCATCGAAGATGTCGCCGCCAAAGCTCTGCAAGAAGGGGCCGAAAGCGTAGGGGTACCACTCACCGGTCCAGGCCATACCGACATCGAACGGATATTCGAAATCGCCCGATGCCTGCAATGTGGTGAGGGCAGCGTCTAGCTCTTCGCGATCCCACGGATCATCGAGGGTGGGGATGCGGATGCCGTACTCATCCAAGACCGACTGACGCGCCAAGACGGCGACCGCCGCGTCCCACAGGCCAACGGTATATAGCTCGCCGTTCCATTCGCCGATCGTGCCGGGCAGGAAACCGTCGATCGTGCCTTCCGGCAGTTCCAGCGGACGCAAATAGCCGGCCCAGGCCCAGTTGGGCATTACCGGCCCGTCGACATCGACGATATCGGGTAGGTTGCCGGCCAGAGCGGCAGCGACAACTGACTCGTTGTAAGATTCCTGCGGAAACTCCGCCAGTTCGATCACCCAGTCGCCTTGCGAGCCGTTGAAGTCGTCGATGAGGCCGATCAGCACCTCCCGCTCCACCGGGTTTCCGGCGCCGTGATACCAGAGACTCAACGGGGTTTGCGCCTGTGCGCTCGCGCCAAACGCGGCAAGAACCAAGACGGGTAGTGATGTCTTAAGCACGCCAGCAACTTTCATGATCGTTCCTCCCTAGTGCGGCACCGGTGCCATCTGGCAGGCTTACATTCGCCACCAAATGACAATGTTGTCATTACGGTCAGTATCATCTGATCAGATGAATATGTCAACAGAGCTGAGAAACACGATCCATTCTTGCGTCAGTCGTGCCACTATCGCTTCAACGCAATTGGAAAGAGTCAATTGACGGCAGCAAATCCTCTGCGTAGTTTCCACGCTTGACAAAGTTGTCAATCGGTAACGAGCGCATCATGGCCACGGTATTCGACGTTGCAAAACTCGCTGGCGTGTCGATCAAGACTGTTTCGCGCGTGGTCAATGACGAGCCGTCCGTCCGGCCGAGCACGCGGGACCGGGTGCGCCAGGCCATCGACAAGCTGGAGTACCGCCCCCATAGCGGCGCCCGCCTGATGCGATCGTCGAAATCGGGGATCGTCGGCATGATCTCAGACGCCGTCTCGAGCGTTCTGGAAGATCCGCTCAATGCCGGCCTGTCCAGCATTCACATCGTGCGCGGCGTTCAAGAGGCGTGCCGCGAAGCCGGCAAGATCCTGATGATCGCCGATCAAGGACCGGAGGAAGACGATGTCGACGTTGCGACCCTGCTACGGACCTTCGAAAGCCACCGGGTTGAAGGTGTCATTTACGCCGCCCCCTACCATAGGCAGATCGCCTTGCCCTTGCCTCGCGGCCTGCCGTTGGTCTTGGTCAATTGCTTTGACGGGTTGTCGACCCCGTCGGTTTTGCCCGACGATGCCGGCGGTCAGCAGATCCTCGTTGAACACTTGCTGAAGGCCGGTCACCGACGCATTGCTTATGTCGGCCTTGACGAAAACATGGTGGCCGGACGGCTGCGAGGCGATGCCTTTCGCAAGGCCTGCGCCGACGCCGGATTGTCCGGCAACGCCACGCCGACATATGTTGGAATCGACGCGACTTCCGAAGACAGCCTCAACGATCTGCATGACATCTTGCAAGAGATTTGCGCGCTTAGTGAACGGCCGACGGCAATCTGTTTCGGCAATGATTTGATGGCCATGCGCGGCATGGAGATGTTGGAACAGATGGGCCTCCGCATCCCAGAAGACATTTCGGTAGCAGGCTATGACAATGACGAGAATCTGGTGAAGTATCTTAAGCGTCCCCTGACAACCGTCACCTTG
>JBCCER010000172.1:0-9019 GCA_039030175.1 Pseudomonadota bacterium | reverse complement strand
TCACAAGAACCGGTACCAGAAGCGGAAGGATGCCGCCGGCCAATGCAAGCCAACGCTCGCGCCCCATGATCTTGTCTTCGGTCGGCAGCCCCAGCCTCAAGGCCATAAAGCGACTGGTGATCAAGAGAGCCGCGAACATCAAAATTCCCGGCAATACGCCGGCTAAGAAAAGCTGCCCGACCGAGATGTTGACGATTGAGCCAAGCAAGATGAACGAGATTGAGGGCGGGATAACTGGCCCCATCGTCGCGCCGGCGGCGATCACAGCGCTGCTATACGCTGGTGGATAGCCTTTGCGCTTCATCTCGGGAATGAGTACCGAGCCGGTCGCCGCGGCGTCCGCCAGCGCGGAGCCCGAAACGCCGGACATGACGAAGTTGGACGTAATACCGACATTGGCAAGCCCACCAGGGCGATGGCCAACCAGCGTGTAGGCAAATCGGATCAGGCGTCTGGTCACGCCACCGGCCGTCATCAATTCGCCCGCAAAGATGAACATCGGCACGGCTAGCAGCGCGAAGCTGTCTACCCCAGTGGTCATCTGCTGGACAAACAAGACGAAAGCCACGGGTCGGTCGTCGAACTGCGACAGCACGATGAAGCCGAGCGCAGCCGTTGCGATCGCCCAGGCGATATCCATGCCTAGGAAAACGAAGACGAACAGCAAGACGATCATCGCCGTCAGCAGCATCGCCGTATCCTAGAGCAGGGTGGGGATGTACAGACCACGGTCAAAAGCCGCTGGTGCCTTCATCGCCCGGCGGATCGTCTTCGCCGCCACGTGCTAGTTTCGCAATGCGCCAAAGCTGATGAGCCAGCATCAGGACAGCAGCAGTTGGCAAGGCTAGATAGGTCCAGGCGTTAGACCAACCTGTCGAAAGCATGCTCCCGCGGCTGGTAAGCGCAATAATGCGCTGCGAGTACCAGAGGATCAGCACCAAGATGACGCAAACGATCGCATGCATTGCGATCTCAACAGCGCGCCGCGTCTCAGGCTTCATTTTGTCGACGAGGTATGTGACGCGGATGTTCATGCCGAGCATCCCGGCGAACGCCGCCCCTACGAAGGTCAGCCAGACGAAAAGCAGCTTGGGAACATCCTCGCCCCAAATCGGTGGGCTGTTGAAGAAGTACCGCATGATGACCGAATAGAGCACCAAGCAGGTAAACAGGATCAGAACCGCGCCACAAAGATTGAACATCCCAGCCCGGGTCCGTTCGACCCAAGGACGCCAGGGTGATGCTTCTTGCTTTTCCTCACCGCGATCGTCGGCCATATCTCTGTGCCTCCCTTGAAACCCGCCTCGGAGGCCATCTTCGCGAGCCAATTTCGCGGCAAGTTAGGATGATATTAATCTGTCCTATATGTAATACAATGTCTACAGAGACGGCCTCGCGCGAGCCTTTGAGCGATGCATAATCAGACGCACGCAACCTTGGTCAAGCGGAGGCGCGCTTGTCGGGCGCTCGACTTGTTCGTACAATTCGCTCATACCAGGCGGAGGCGGGCGGCCAAACTTTTGGCGGCAAGTATTTGAGGGGCGCTGCGGTGGCTACGAGTATGTTCAATCGCTATGGCGGTTTTGCGAATGTCAGCAAGATCGTCATGGATTTTTACGACCGGGTTCTCGATTCAGATATCGTCGGCGACTATTTCGTCGACGTCGATATGCCGACACTGATCGACCACCAGACAAAGTTTATGTCCTCGCTGATGGGTGGGCCAGCAAGTTACAGCGATGAGGCCTTAGAGAGAATCCATGCCAAGCTTACGATCGGCAAACCGGCCTATGACGAGCTTGTCTTGTTGCTTCGCGAGGCGCTCGAGGAGTTTGAAATTGAACCGGCCGACATCGATTTAGTGATCGATGAGATCAGGTCGAAGGAACGCTACATCGTCAATGAGTGAGTGCCATCCGGGCAACCCAGAGGGCCGCGATCGAACCGAAGGGGATAAAGCATCGATATCGAAGGCGAGGAGTTCAAGCCGATGAATCTTGAGACATTCAATCGGATGCTTCTCGAGTCCGCGGGGGTTGGTCTTGCCATCCTGGAGCCGGACAGTCTGGAAATCCTGTTTGGCAATCGCCGCTTCATCGAATGGTTCCCGGGCGCGGCCGGTGCTGGAACCGTCCTGACGGATGTCCTTGTCGAGATGAATGTCGACAAGATGGAGGCTAGGCTGGATGCCGGCCGAAGCTATTCTACCGAAATCAAAGTCAAGATGAAGCGGCGAGAGGTCTCGCTCGCTATCACGATCTCAAGAAGCGAGCATAAGGAGATGCCCGCGCTGATCCTGGAGTGTCAGAACATCTCCAAGATTAAGGAACTCGAATACATGATCGAGTCTTATTCCAAGATGGTCGAAAAGCAGAACCGCTCCCTACAGGCCGGCAAGGAGCGGGTTGAGAAGCTACTTTTGAACATCATGCCAAAATCCGTATATGAGGAACTAAAGACTTTCGGTGTCTCAACGCCCCAGCGATACGATGAGGCGTCCATACTCATGGTCGATTTCGTCGACTTTACCGAGATGGCGATCTCGCAGGACCCGGCGGGCATCATCTCCGAGCTAAACGATATCTTTACCGCATTCGATCGTATCGCCGAGCAGTTCGGCTGCGAACGTCTCAAGACAATTGGTGACGCCTATATGGCGGTCTCCGGCATTCCCGAGGCAACGCCAGACCACGCCGTCAACATCGCCAAGCTCGCGGTCTTGATGTTACGCTATCTGAAACGCCGCAACGAGGCTCACCGTCAGGAATGGCGCTGTCGCATTGGGATCAATTCCGGGCCTGTCATCGGTTCGATCGTTGGCGTGCAGAAATATGTCTATGACATCTTTGGCCCGGGCGTGAACTTGGCCTCTCGTATGGAAGAACTGTCAGACCCAATGCAGATCACTCTTTGCGAAGATATGTATCCATTGATCCGCAATGAGTTCGAACTGACCGATCAAGGCGTCGTCAAGATCAAAGGGTTTGGCGAGAAACGCATTTATTCGCTCGATGGCGGAAAAGGTGTGCTCACCTTGCGCTCTCAAGGATTGGCCGACGCGCTTCCATTCTAGAGAGCCCCAACCGCGTTTGGCGCTTTGACGATGCCATCGTTTGGTCCGATTGGTTAAGTTTAACGCTTGGTCACGCCTTGATTGATAAGCGTCACGGAAACTGCTGTGGGTCAATTGCTGCCTAATCAAGCGTCACCAAACTTACATGCCCGCCAATAGAATCCGGGTGTTATAATTAATTCTTCACGTGATATAACGTTTTGCGTGTATGCGTTGCATTGCAGCAATTTCGAGAGCGTTGAGTTTTGAAGACCCCCAAGAAGACAGACAGCGAATTGGCGTTTGAGAAGTCCGTTCGGCCCCTGCGAACCGGGTTCATATGGACTGGCTTTTTCAGTGCGTTCGTCAATTTGTTGATGCTGGTCAGCCCGATCTTCATGATGCAGATGTTCGACCGGGTTCTGGCAAGCGGTCGGGTGGAAACCCTGCTGCTGTTAACGTTGGTCGCTCTGGTGGCCTTCATTGTCTACGGCATACTGGAATGGGTTAGAGGACGTATCCTGGCGCGGGTTGGGGCGTGGCTGGAAGATACCCTTGCCCAACCAACCTTACTGGCGGCACTCGCTGCGCGCCTTCGCGGCACGCCGGGTACGGGGCAGGCAGTGCGCGATTTGCAGCAGGTGCGCACATTTCTATCGGCACCGACCTTGTTTCCGTTTTTCGATGCCCCGTGGACGCCGATCTTTCTAGCGGCCCTCTGGTTGTTGCACCCCTATGTCGGCGCGTTTGCCACGATCATGGCAGCCATTTTGTTCGTCATCGGTTTGATCGGCGAGCTTTCGACCCGCAAACATCAGGCCCGCGCGCAGGAGCGCATGCTGGTCGCCCAGCAGCAAGTCGATGCCGCGATTGACCAATCGGAAGCCATCACCGCACTGGGAATGCGGCAACCTCTTAGCCAGCGTTGGAATGCTGCGCGCAGCGAGGCGTCGATTCTGCAGCGCGGACTAAACGAGCGCGGCGCGATGATTACCGGCACGGCCAAGGGTTTACGCCAGATGGTGCAGATCGGCATCTTGGCCCTGGGTGCTTGGCTGGTCCTGCAAGGCCAACTGACTCCAGGCGGGATGATCGCCGCCAGCATCCTGCTCGGGCGGGCCCTTGCGCCCATCGATCAGTCAATCACCGCTTGGCGCGGGTTTTCGACGGCCCGGCTGGCCTGGCGCAGGCTGAAAAAGATGTTGTCGGAAGCGCCTAATACAAAGGACCTGCTGCCCCTGCCTGATCCAAGGGGGCGGATCGAGGCCAAACAAGTAGGCTATCGGCCGGCCAGTGCAACGACCGTCGATAGTTTTCTTCTCCACGGCGTAAGCTTTGCCGTCGAACCGGGTGAGGCGCTGGGGATTGTCGGCCCATCGGGCGCGGGCAAGAGCACACTCTGCCGCGTGGTTGCCGGCCTCTACCCGCCGACGCTAGGCATGGTCACGCTGGACGGGGCATCGCTTGATCAATGGGACCCTGATCGGCTGGGTGCCCACCTGGGCTATTTGCCACAAGATGTCGGCTTGCCTCCGGCAACCGTGGCCGAAACCATCAGCCGCTTGGGTGAGGCCAACTCTGAAGAGGTCATAAATGCCGCTATGTTGGCAGGTGCCCATGAGCTGATCGTCAGCCTTCCTGCAGGCTATGAGACACCAATAGGGGCAGGGGGCATTCCATTGTCCGGCGGCCAGCGCCAGCGCATCGGGCTTGCGCGGGCTCTTTTCGGAGAGCCGGCCGTGGTCATTCTAGACGAGGCCGCAGCGCACCTCGATCAAGAGGGTGAACAAGCGCTGCAGCGGGCGATCCTGTCTCTGAAAGAGCGCAAGGCGACCGTGCTGATGATCGCCCATCGCCCTTCGCTCGTCCGGCATATGGACAAGTTGCTCGTCCTACAGGATGGCCGCGTCACTAAGTTCGGCGGTCGGGATGAAGTTCTTGCCGCCATCACGCCAGCGGCAGTGCCTCTTAGAACGGGGGCACGAGCATGACCGCCGCACCCGCTCCTCGCATCGGCAAGGTTCTGCGTGCGCCGGTCTTCACGGGCCTTGCAGTACTCGTCATTTTCTTCGGCGGTTTAGCCTTTTGGTCATGGGCGGCGCCGCTTTCCGGCGCAACCATCGCCTCAGGCGCGATTAGTCCTGAAGGATATCGAAGGACAATCCAACATCTCGAGGGCGGCATCGTCGAAGCGATCGCGGTGCGCGACGGCGACCAAGTCGTGGCTGGGGCCCCGCTGGTTACACTGCGCGATCTCCAAGCGCGTGCCCAGTATGACCAGCTTAGCGGCCGCGATTATCATCTCGCGGCGCTGGAAGCCCGGCTGGAGGCGGAGCAGGATCGAAGGCGCGACTGGTGGCCGGAAACCGATAACCCGAACCTGGTGGCGCGAGTTCCAAGCGGCATCGTTGCCTCGCAGCAAGAGATTTTCGCCATTCGCCAAACGCATCTCGACGAGCAGCAGCGCATCCTGCAGCAACGTATCGAACAGCTTCATGCGCAGATCGCGGGCCTGCACGAGCAGATCGACGCCCAGGACGAGCAACTGAGCCTGATCGCCCAAGAGGTGGCAAGCGTTGAGGATTTGCTTGAGCAGGGGCTCGAACGCATGCCGCGCCTGTTGGCCTTGCAAAGGCAATCAGCCGAGATCGCCGGGTCGAGGGCCGTCAATGTCGCGTCGATCGCCACCGCCGAGCTGCGCATCGGCGAGACCGAGCTCGAACTTATCAACCTTGAAACAAATCATCTGCAATCCGTAGGCGATCAACTGGTCGAAGTACGGGCCGAGCGTGCCTCCATTCAGGAGGAATTGACTGCCAGCAGCGATGTTCTGGACCGTACAGTCATCACAGCGCCGATCTCTGGCACCGTCGTCGGCCTCCAAACCCGCACGACCGGTGGCGTCGTCGGCCCCGGCGAGCCAATATTGGATATCGTTCCGGCGGACGAGGATCTGCTGATTGAGGCACGGGTTGCGCTGACCGATATCGACACCGTGTCCATTGGCCAGCCCGCACGCATCGTGCTTTCCGCCTATCCCCAGCGGAACATTCAGCCTCTAGAGGGAGAGGTCGTGGCGCTTTCGGCCGATAGCGTGAGCGGTGCTGAAGGCGAGCCGCCCTTCTATGCAGCGCGTGTCCGGGTCCATCCCGACGAACTGAGTGCGCTGCCACAGGATATTTTGCTGCGCCCAGGCATGCCTACGGAGGTGTTTATCACCACGGATGGTCGGACGGTGGTGGACTATCTTCTGAGCCCTCTGACGGACACACTTCGCCGCGCTTTTCGAGAGGATTGATCGCGGTCCGGTCTAAGGCCGTCGGGGCACCTTTATTCGCCACTTCCGGCTATGAAGTCCCACGCCTGATGAGCGCTGCGGCGAACATGTTTTTGCTTGGCGGGTTCGTTTACGAAACGGTTTAGGGCGGCGAGCGCTGTCGGCACCCAAGGCGCGTTTGGCGACACAGAGATTTCTTGGCGCAAAGCCGAGGTGAGTTTCATTGTGTGAGCGACGAAGATGTAAGTAGGTTGCCCGTGATCCAGCAGCCGGTCGAAGATGGTGTCGAAAAATGCATCCGTATCCGAGACTGCCCAGCGGTCGGTGTCTTGGGTCCAATCCACGAAGCTGGCATTCCGGCCGAGGAAACACCCCGCTTGCAACAACGCTGCCGGCCACAGATCGGACTGTTGTGCGCAAATCTTTCGACTGGCGTTCAGGTGCGTTAGTGCGTGGCTGAAATCCAGCCAGTCAATGTTATGCCCGACCGGTCCATCGATCTGGTTTCGATAGGTCGCGTCGTAGTGCAGCATGCTCGCCGCCGCCGCTTGGAACAGCGTGTGATACAGGCCTTCGATGTCCGCGCTGCCCTTCTGGATCAGCTCAAGGCACGCCGCCACTCCCTTCCGATGAAAGTCTTCGAGCGAGGGCAGGGAACGGCCTTCGCCATCCCATGCCGCCAAGGCAGGGGCGTAGGATCGAAACTCCGGGATCAGATCCTCCCGGTTCGCATGGCAAAGATATCGCACCAGCGGCAGGACCAAGGCCTCGGTTGCCGCCGGCCCAAGAACGTTGAGAAGCTCATACGTTTTCGATGTGTAAATGACACTATGCCCGAAGCCCTGATAGTGCCGGAATGCGGCACGCTCAAGTGCGGGCTTCAGCAAGTTGCCTCCGCCCTCTGCCAGGCCCGCTCGGGCGATGCTGATCGCCAAGACTTCGTCCTCGGCTTCTATGGCATCTTCAAGCGGCGCCGCGTCATAGTCCACTGCGGTTTCGCCGGTAAGGGGAAAGGCGCCTGGCTGCAGCAAACAGTCCCAAGAGGCGTGGCCAATAACTTCGATCAGCGGCACCAGACGGTCGGCAGGTCTGTCTTCTGGAATGCGGTCTCGAAGCGCAAGCCAATCCGGCGCCGCTGCATGAGCATGGGTGGTGCCATATTCGAGGCGATCGGCGGTTCGAGCAAAGACCGCCGTCAGTAACTCGCGATAATCGCCATGCGCTCGCTCATACCGCGCTGTCTCGCGCGCCAGCCTCGTATAGTCATGCTCGTCGAAGGCGCCGAACAGACCGGCAAGCGACGCTTCCCTGATCTCCGCTACGGGCGGGTCAGTCACGTCGATCGAGACCACGCCATCGACGATCCTGACAGGATATCGGCGCAGCGCGTCTCCGCCCTTTATCGTCTCGCCTGTGATCAGGTCGAACTTCCAATTGTGCCAGTTGCAGGTGAGGCGGCAATCGTCGCCCAGCACGCCCTTGGCTAACGGGTGTCCTTCATGCGGACATCGATTGTTGCAGGCGAAGACCTGACCCTTGTGGTGCAGAAGGAGTATTTGGCGACCGTTGATTTTGGTGACCAGCTGGCTCTTCGCTGCTAACTCGGCGATCGGGCCAACGTCTTTCCATTGCGGCTCTGCCGTGTCGAGCATGTGCCGTCTCCGTAGGCGTAGCGGTCGTGAAACAATACGCTCGAAAATGATTTAATCAAGTATCTACTTTTTAAATTAGTGTGTGCCACATCGTACTAAGACAACCCATGAACGACCCCATCCGCGTCGACGCTCATATCGAGCGCTGCAGGATGGCGGGGTAGGCCGGGCATGGTCATGATATCTCCGCAGATCGCAACAACGAACCCTGCGCCGGCGGCCAACCGCGCTTCGCGTACCGGCAAGATATGACCGGTGGGCGCGCCCTTCTCCTTCGGATCGGCCGTAAAGCTATATTGGGTCTTGGCAATGCACACGGGCAGATCGCCGAAGCCCAGCTTCTCGAACTCAGCGAGGGACCGTGCGGCAGTCGGCGACAGATTGATATCTGCCGCCCTATAGAACCGAGCCGCAACGGTGCGGATCTTGTCTGCTAGCGATGTCGAGTCCTCGTAGAGCAGTTCGACTGGTGGCGCTCCTCGCTCCAACTCATCGGCGATCAACCGCCCCAAATCCTCGGCCCCTTTGCCGCCTTTGGCCCAATGGCTGCACACGGCAACAGGGACATCAAGCCCGTCGCATAGCTCGCGAATGACAGCGACCTCGTCATAGGAATCCGATTGGAAATGGTTGATGCCAACAACAGGCCTTAACCCAACGGACTGCAGATTTTCGATATGCCGACGCAGATTTTCGCCGCCGGCTTTCACTGCTGCGGTGTCGGGTGTCGACAGGTCCGCCGCTGCCACGCCACCATGCATCTTCAGCGCCCGCACTGTGGCCACCACGGCCACCGCATCCGGACGCAGGCCCGATTGACGGCATTTGATGTCGAGAAACTTCTCCGCCCCCAAATCGGCGCCGAAGCCCGCCTCGGTCACCACCACATCGCTTAACGCCAGCGCCGTCTTGGTGGCGATGACCGAATTGCAGCCATGGGCGATGTTGGCAAATGGCCCGCCATGGATGAAGGCCGCGTTGCGTTCGATCGACTGCACTAGATTGGGGGCCAGCGCGTCCTTCAGGAGGATTGCCATA
>JBCCER010000171.1:0-9040 GCA_039030175.1 Pseudomonadota bacterium | reverse complement strand
GGCGTTTCACGCACCCAAAGCCTTATGGCGAGCGCTGTGAAACAGACGAAGGCGCCAACGTAAAACGGTATCCGCCAGCCCCATGCCTGCATCTCCTCGGCAGAAAACGAGCCGACTAGCAGGGCGACGAGACCGGATGCGAGCAGCACGCCTATGCCCGACATCACGTTGCCAAGACTGATCGTCATCGCGCGCTGACCGGGCTTTGCGGTCTCGAACAACATGATGAAGGTACCGGTGAACTCACCGCCCAATGACAGGCCGGAAAGTATGCGCGCCAAAATGAACAGCACGGGCGCCGCGACACCGACGGCCTCGTAGCTTGGCAACGATCCTTCGATCAGTTTTGCGATCGCCATGATCAGGGCTGAGATAACAAGCGTCGCCTTGCGACCCATACGGTCGCCAAAACCGCCAAAGACGATTGCGCCTAGCGGGCGAGCCAAATAGGCCGCCGCAAAGATGCCGAGGGTCGCAAGAAGGCTTGTCAGCGGATCGTCCGTCGGGAAAAAGACCTTGGCCAGGATCGGCGCCAAGGCGAGATAGATCATGAAGTCGAACCACTCCACGACTTCGCCAACCGAACTTAGAACGACGCTGGTTCGCCGACGGTCCGAGCGCGCACCATCGACTGGCTTGCCCGGAGGGCTGGTCAACCTACACTCCTCGCGTTCAAAATCCTGGGCATCGATTCGACATTCTATAGTTGCGCGAATCTATCAGATTGAGAATCGTCCAGACACTGGAGCCAAGCTTCACATGAAGAACGGAAGACCGATCGTTAACTGTGCCCGAGGGGCGGCCCTGGCAGCCCTACTGTTCGTCGCAGCAGGCGGTGCTGCCCAAGCGGACGAACATGGCGTTTCGTTTGATGTGAGGCTCGGGCTCGGTGTTGCCATATCGGAAGACACGTCGTTCAGCGACGAAAACTGCGCCTCCACCGATCCCCTAGCCTATTTCGGCTGCGGCCTCGGGTCAGATGGCAGACCGCTCGGCGCTTACGGCGACTTTAGCTCGTCTTTTTTGATCGACGCCGGCATTGGGCTTTGGTTGCAGAATTGGCTACGAACCGAAGCAACTTTCAGCTACCGCCCCGACCTCGGCTTTGACGGCCAGGCCAACTTCCCATTCGTACCGGGCGACGAGGAACCGATATCCTCGGACGTTGAGAGCTTCTCAGTCCTAGCGACGGGATATGTCTATCCCGCCCCCTTGTTCGACTGGGACCTGGGACCAGTCAGTCCATTCGTAAGCGCTGGATTGGGCGTCGCGTACAACCATACGAGCCAGATGGACTATGAGTTCCCTACCCTCGGCCCGGGTAGCGCCACCATCACCCAAGGCGGCTCCAACACCGATTTCGCCTGGAGTGTGGGCGCCGGCCTTGATGTCGACCTAGCGGAGGATTGGGTGCTTAGTCTCGCGTACCGCTACAGCGATCTTGGCGACGTCGTAACCAACGGAGGGGACATTCTGGTTATCCGCCCTCCGAGAGAATTCACGATTCCGGTCGGTGAGACGATGGCACCACTACAGCTCCATGAAATCTTCGTCAGTCTGCGTTACGCGTTTTAGACGTAAAGCGATTGGTTGACCGCCCTGTTGATCGCGGTACCGGACGACCGATAGATCAGGGCATTCTCAGTCAGATGATAGGATGGGTGCGCGCGCGGAGCTGAGCGCTTGACCTCAATCATCTCACTTTCGGTAAGGTCTCCGAGCGTCAAGCTGAGTGCTCTTGGCGTGATTGAAGTCAAGATCTGGCGGAGTTGGGTAAAGCTCGAGCCGCTCGGTCGGGCCGCGCAAATGCATGGCATCGACCATTTTTTCAGGATGATATCGCGTGTTTGCGGGCCGGTTTGGCCTAGCAGGGCGCGGCACTCGACGCTGACAGTCTTGCCATAGTCTGTGAGCGCATATTCTGGGCGCAGCGGATGCCCGTACCCCGTGTTCCGCATCATGATGCCGAGCTGTTCCAAACGTACCAGCGTTCGGCTAAGCGCGTTGCGGCTGATCCCGGTTGCGCTCAGAAGCGTTGAGAAGCGGTCGTGCTCTGCGAGGGCTGCTGCGATCGGCGCGCACCAGCGATAACTCCAAAACTCTACCGCCTGCCCGACCGGGTCGCTCACAATCTGCCTCGGCAATTCCCATTGACAGTTTAGTATACTTTTAGTACTCGATGCCGAAATGTCAACGATGAGAGAAGGCAGGCGCGATGTTGGATTTCCAGGATGAGATCAATTGTTCAACCGGGGTCAAGGATCTGGCGGCAGCGGTCGACTGGTACGAATCCCGGCTCGGCTGTATGGCTTTCTTCAAAGATGACAAGAATGGCTGGGCCAGCCTTTCAACCCCCATTCAAGGCTTCACCCTTGGCCTCGCCCAAGTCGAAAAACCGAACCCTCAGGGCGGTTGGACGCCCACCTTTGGCGTGAATGATCTTGAGGCCGAGCGCGGTCGGCTCGAGGCGGCCGGCGTCAGATTCGACGGGCCAACGATTGAGATCCCCTTCACGGCCAAGTTCGCCACCTTCTACGACCCGGACGGCAATCCCCTGATGCTCTCTCAAAAGCTCGGGCAGCACGGGAAGCAGTAAGATGGTTAGAACTGCTATCGCGCTCGCCGCCGCCTTCGTAATCTCGATGGCAGGCAACACCGTCTACTACGCCGCCACGGCTGAGGGGCACCGCCTGCCCTTTACCAGCGAGCAACCGGTCTTCGCGCTGCTGATCCTTTCTCACATACTGATGGCCCTCTTCTTGTACGCCGCTATCTCGTGGTCGTCGGCGGCCCGTCCAGCAACCTGGCAGACCGGCGCCCTTATCGGCGGCTTCTTGGGCATCGTTATGTTCTTGCCGATCGGCCTCGTCGTGCGGGCCGCGTGGGACGTACCGGTAACTGCCTATTTCGGCGCTGACATCGTGGTGGCAATCGCAATCAACGCTGTGATGGGGGCAGTCATCGCGGCGGTAGGACAGGTTGGTAGACCGAAGCCTGTTTCCATTTGACCGATCGGCAGTACCAACGCGCCGTCGATTGCGAAGTCGACCCGGTAAGTTAGACTCATCGACCGGTTTGGCGGCATCCTAGAGAGCAAACCCGTCTATGCTCTATTGTGTGCCATCACCAGACCTTGAGCCGGCTGAAGGAGAGACGAGCCGATGACCATAATTCGAACCGCTCTGACCGTGCTGTCTGTGTGGCTAGTGACAGCGACCGCCTGGGCGCAGGACGCGGCACCAAATCTCGTAGGTGTTTGGGATGTCGAGCTAGACGAGCTCGTCTTTACCAATGGTAACCGCTTTGATGCCCACACCTATATCGCCACCCTCACGATCACGGAGCATGTAGGCGGCGTGGTTCACGCGCTTTACTCCTTCACCACCGAGATGGAAGGCCTCCATGACGGCGTGATGGAGGTCAGTGCCCGCGATGCCGAGGTGCTGGGAATCGTGTCATTGAGCGGCGACGAGATCATCTTCATCAATCGCAACGAAGCCGACGAGGCAGTCTCGCATGCGCGCCTGATCAGCCCCAATGAGATGGAGATCATGGGCTATGAGCTCGGCGAACACGCGTGGGTCTCCCGCTCTCGTGCTGTTAGGCGATAAACACGTAAGCCACGACAAAGGTAACCGTGGGCAATAGACAAAGGGGTTTTCGCCTATGCGACGGCTATGGTGTCCAGCCCTGAGATTCTGCGGCTGTTGACCAGGCTTCGCGGAGTCCGTCAAGCGAGACCTCGCCCTCCACAATCATCTCTGGCTCCGCCAAGGTGACGCTAAAGCTGAACGTAACGCCATCGCGCAAGCGCGAGACGAAGTCAGGTGTGAGTCGGAAATCGACAACTGTGTAGCTGGTCGGCGCGTCGCCGGAATAGTCACCATGCGCATTGGTCGCGGCGGGGATCTCATAGGATTCATCGTCAAGAGCAATGGTAGAAAGTCCAGCCGTACCAAATGCCGCCACATCCGAGACCCCCAGCCACAACTGACCGCGTGCCTCATCGAAGAAATCCGTCATTACGACGATAAGGCTGGCAGTATCTGAATTCGAGGCGGCCTTCGTAAGGAAGCAGCCCTCTCCTGCGTCGGGAATTGGCCCTTCGTCGCAGTTCACCTGCCAGCCAGCGACCTCCTGCTGCCCCTGCGCACCGCTGAGGACAATGCCGGCGCACGCCATCGCGAATACCGCAGCCCGTACCATGAACATCTCAACCCTCATTGAGTTGGTCATCGATTGCATGAAGATTAACTCACCCAAAAGTTCAGAGACAACGCTAGATTCGCGCCATGAGATGAGTGAGGGGATCGAACCTGCCGAGTGACCGGAGCCAGCCATGAGCCACGACGACATCAAAGACAGTTTCCGGTTTAGCCGGCCAAAGCTCGGGACCTTCGACGTCATCGCCGCGCTGCAATATGCGGCGGTCGCGCCGATCGTCTATCTGGCAGAACTCTATCTGCTGATGGGCCCACTCGGCCTGGAGCTGTCCCGATTGGGCGCCATGTGGGGCGTGATCGCCGCCGTGTTCGTGATCCATGGCAGCCGGACGGCGACCCTCAAACTGGCGATCTTCCGCATGCTCGGCACGGTCGTCGGCATAGCCATCATGCTGATCTATCTGGCGTTCTTCCCGTTCCACGTCATCGGGCTCGGCGCTTGCCTATTCTTTGGCGCCCTCCTCTGCCGAGCCTTCGGCCGTAACGACCTGGTCATCGTCACCCTCATCACCATCGCCGTCATCATGGTCGACGCCGGCAACCCAACCGACCAAGCCACCTGGGTGAACCCGGCTCTCAGGTTTGGGGATAGTTTGATTGGGGCGGTGAGTGGGTTTCTTGTTGTTGCGGTTACGTCGCTTGTTGTTCGCGACAAGGTGTCGGCGGGCACAGAGCGGTGACCTGCGGTCCTCCGCCTAACAGGGGGCCGATCAGTCGTTTGCGCGACCCGGCGCTATTGGCACTCCGGCGCATAGACGTAGGTGAGATGGTTGTCGTCGCCTCTGACGATCTCAATCGTTCCCCCGGCACCGGCATAGGCATTCGTCCCACCGACGATCATTTGCACCCCACCCCGGTTATTGGTGTGTATGCGGTCGGTATTGTGAACTTCTCCAATCTCGCGAATCTCACTCGTGGCGAAGATGATGCCATCCTCAAACATCGTCACCGTCTCGGACACCGTCAGCGTCGGCTCGCCGGCGTCGTCGACCTCGTGAACCGTGACGGTCCACATCCGGTCGGCAACGAAATTGTCGTTCTCGTCGAATAGCCGGCGATGGCCAATTCTGCGGTCACCGACACTGACCCCGTCGCCTTCGAAGTCCACGAAGTGAACCTCGCGATGTTCGTCGTGCGACACCAGGGTCACCGGTGAACAAGCAACGCCTTGCGCCGTGGCAGCAACGGACGTCAGTGCCACGCCGGTAGCGGCTGCAAGGAATAGAGCGATACGACCTTGAAGGGCACGCATGGTTGGTCTCCGAATCGTTGGCTGCAGAATTCACTAGGTGCATTTCGGCGACGGCGGCAGTTGGCAATCCCGCTATGCAACAGCCCCACAGTGACGCATCTCCACACTGGCCTTCAACAGAATTTGCTCGTCTGATGCACGTTGGATAAGGGCGATCTCCCCAAAAGCGAGACCAAATTTCCGCCTGCCGACAGAACATCCAGACGGCAACCCTCGACCTGGCGATCTTTCGCATGCTCGGTACGGTCGTCGGCATTGCCATCATGCTGATCTATCTGGCGTTTTTCCCGTTCCACGTCATCGGGCTCGGCGCCTGCCTGTTCATCGGCGCCCTGCTCTGCCGAACCCTCGGCCGCAATGATCTGGTGATCGTCACCCTCATCACCATCGCCGTCATCATGGTCGACGCCGGCAACCCAACCGACCAAGCCGCCTGGGTGAACCCTGCGCTGAGGTTTGGGGACAGTTTGATTGGGGCGGTGAGCGGGTTTGTTGTTGCGGTTACGTCGCTTGTGGGGCGCGCCGAGGCGTCGGAAGACGCAAGACAGTAACCGTCATCGCTGGCGTGTGGCCAAGCGCAATTCAACCGACCAAACTCCGAAGGCACGCAGCATTTAGGAGTTAAGTGAACAGTTACAGAAATTCGGTTAATTTCTACTATTTCTTGCAACTTCGAAAAAATTACTATAAAGTGTGCTCTAGCGCCATTTTTAGGATAGTTCAGTTGACAAACAAAAACGACGAGGGTCCTGTTCACGACGAGAACAGTGATTACCACCATTCCCCCCAAAAGTTACCAGCTGCAGACCAACCAGCTGCAGACCAACCAGCTGCCGTGCCAACAAATCCTCCGCTGGATCCAGAGTCTAAGAGAACAGTTGGTTGGACCAAGGCTGAAATAGTAGTTTATTCCGCACTTTCTTTGTTTTCAACAATTGTATTCTTTATACTTCTTGTATTTTTTCCGAATGCTCGAATTTTTCAGACAGCCGCTATTTCAACAACATTGACAATACTATGTGCAGGGTTTTTCGCTTCGCGAGGATACCTAAGTACCCAAAGAGGAGTAGTTGGTGGAGCCATAGCAATTCTCCTTGTTTGCTTTACGTCAATATACGGTTTCTTTTGGGCGACGCAGGAAGATGATCTGGAAACGGCAATGGAGAACCTGGGCACGACAGAGCAACGATTGAATGATGCGCTAGCTACATATCAAGACTTTGTACAAAGTACGAACCAACTTATTGTGCCACCTGAAATCACACTTGATGTTCATTGCCTAGAATCTCATTTGCGAATTGACCCTGCTTTCCTAGTTGCCAGGCTGGCCGATACGGAAAGTCGATATGTGGATCGCCCGCTATTTCTCACCAGGCTGACTTCGTCAGACAATGAAAATCGACCCGTAGTGGTCAATTTATACTACCAGGAGCAGCTCGGCGAAGTACGTGCGGTAGCGGCAGCTAACCGCCCAACAACGGCCTCGCACTCATCACCAATACTCCAGGTCTACTACTCCCCTCCTAATTTGCAAATCGGTTCGAATCTATTCGGTCGAGAACTTGATCCAGACGACATAAGCTGGACCCCAGGTGAACTAAGACTAAGCGTAAACTCTAGCATGAATGACGAAACAGCATTAGCGGGATGGCCATGCTAAGCGATCACCAGAATTTGGCTCGCACCCTTTTTGGGTCACCCCTCTTCGCAACCTTGCTGATTACCTCTTTGACAACCAGTGAATCGTATGCCCAGCCAACACTGCAAGAGATAGAGGATTTCGTTGTTCAAGGCTCAACCCTTTCGGCTGACCCCTCTTCCCTCGTGGACTCAACAGATGCGGCAGATTTTGCAATCGGCCGACTTCAAAATTTTGCTGATGATAGTCGATTACGTTCGCTACAGATCTTAAGTGAGCTTTCATCTTGGTCAACTTCCTCTGGGCTAGACGAAGCTAGGGGCATACTATATAGCTTGGTCGATGATCAAGAATTAGGTGAGTATGCTGACAACGCACTTATGTCTTCGGAAGGAATGCTTTTTGAGATAGCCAATACAGAGGTCGAAGGAATAGTTCAAGGTTACGAGTTAAAAGATTCTCTAACATCGATTTTCGAAGCGTACCCAGATTCGCGATATGCGGCAACTGCTGATTACTTTGTGGGTCTAATTTCAACAGAAATGTACTTTATTGACGAAAATCATGACAGCACACATTTAGAGAATGCCGTTTCGGAATTTAACAACTTTCGAGAGCGGCTGCAGTCTGGATCCTATAATTCAAGCTCTAGCTTATCCAATGATGCGGAAATTCGTTCTGCTGTTACATTGTTCTTGCTAGGCGATTCTACTTCTGCGCTGAGTGCCCTAAACGTCATCAGATCAGAAGTCCCCGAAATTGATACGACTGTTGACCAGATTTTTATCGACCGCTGGATGCCGCCAGATTCCCAACTAATAAATGAATACTACAACTCTCATCAATTATCAGACTACATAATAGACTATATTTTGTACAATGAGCCTCCGAGTATTCTCGATTTCCAAACTGGTAACCCCTATGAGCCGTTGGGAGATTTTTTAGATTATCTGACCAGATTTGAAAATCGAGACTATAGAGTGGTATTTGGTTCCCATCGTTCACGTGTTTCTGCAGAATCGGCACTGTCAGAGTATTCGGCATTGCTGAGCATGGGAGGAATTTCAAACGATGGAGTATTGATGTTGCTTGAACCTCGGCAAGGAAGTACTTGGTTTGGTGTTGGAACAGCAGCCAATTTGTCTGAGTCGGATGCCGTCGAATTTCGTCGGTCTGCTTTAGATCTTGGCTTGCCTAGAGATGCGTTTCTTTGGCGTCCTCAGATCGCCAATTAGGCGCAGCTGACTGGTACCAAGACTACTCTCTTCTACGCAAGACCACTGCACCAGTCAGCGTGTAGAACCTGCTTGCCAAATCCACTGATGTGATTCAGTGCTCATCTTTTGATTTCAGCGGTGAACTCAAGAATCACCCCTACCGCACCACCGCCCCCCGCCGTTGCGCCAGCCCAGCCTCAATCGATCGCCGCTCCTCATCGAACCAGTCCCGCCGTTCCGCACGCCACTGGTCCGGCTGGCCGTCCAGGATGAAGGACAGCAGCGTAAAGCGTTCGCCCTTGGTGACGTCCATGGCCTCGTGCAGGAGGGAGCAGGAGAAGATCACGGCATCGCCGGCGCCCGGGCGGTAGAGGTCGGGGCCGTATTCGGGGAAGCGGAGGTCGCCGCCCTCATACTCGTCGGTGTTGAGATTCAAGGTCATCGCGAAGCGGCGGTGGGCCATGTCGGGCACGACATTGTCGCGGTGGGGGCGGAAAAAGCCGCCCTCCTGGCTGTCGTAGCGCACGATCTTGAATTCCTCGACACCCTCGACCTCACGATCGAAGGCGGTGAGGATTTCTGGCGCCACGCGGGCGAAGACGCGGGCCTCGATCTCCTCGAAGAGGTCCTTGTCGCGCACATGATGGTCGCGGCGGCGCTTGACCTGGTCTCGGTCCGCCTTGGTCGCCCCGCCCTTTTCGCCCATGGT
>JBCCER010000170.1:0-9136 GCA_039030175.1 Pseudomonadota bacterium | reverse complement strand
TGGCCGATCAGATCGGGGTTCAGCGTCGCGTCCAGCACGGCGCGTTGGATGTCTTCAGGATAGCCGGCCAGCGCGTTGGCCATGCGCCGCCCCTGCTCGCCCAGCGATGGGGTCAGCGCGATCTCGCGATAGGTCGACACGCAATTGCGCAGGCTCGACAGGCTGGCCGACGTGCCTGCCAAGCCGAAGGATAGCGGGCCGAAATCCTCGCCCACCACCTCGAAGACATTGCCGCTGCGAAAGGCATCGACGATCTGCGGATTGTCCCCCAGCGGAAACGAGATCCCTGTCGGGCTGTCCACCACACCGACCAAATCGACCGGACCGTACTCGTCCAGCCTCGCTGCCGCCGGAACGGTCGCACCAACCTCACGCCCCCAGGTCTCGTCCACCACGCCGAGGTCGAGCGAGCCGCTGCCATCGAGCGTGAAGGTCAAGATCGCGCCATTGTCGAACGCACGGCCCTGGCGGCAATAGTCGAACCGCCCCACCGCCGGCTCATAGAACGCCGCGCCCAGCCAGCCGGACCGGTCAAAGTCCGACCCATCGATAACCGTCGCCTCCTGCGCGAAGCCGGCGCCCGTCATGGCTGCAAGCACGGTCGTGGCGGCCGTGCCGAGCACAATGGACCGGATCAGCCGATCGGCTTTGGGGAAATCAACCATTCTCTTTGAACCTCCGCTGGACTCAGGCGATTGGGGATACGTTGGACCGCAAGGTAGCGCGCTTAATGCCGCCACCAAAAGGGGCTGAGAAGACGATGCCACAATCGCACGCCTAACGCGAACTCCTGTTAAGGAACGTGGGTTGCCGGAAATGTGATCCGAACGGTCGGTACAGATCGTATTAGGGTTTTTCACGTCGAATCAACGGCTAGTCCCGATACTTTAAAGCCACCGATTGATAATTATTTTTCAGTGACGATTGGGCCTGAAATGTATGTTGCAATTGGGTTACGCCAATGATTAAGATGTCGTTTGGGCGGTAGGGGAGTAACCGCGATGGACTCGCTAAGTATTTGGCTAGGATTTGCGATCGGCTTTATTGCGGGGGGATCGTTGATCGGCTTGGCCTGGTTCAATCTGGAGAAGTATCACCGCAATCGTTCTATGGATCGTGAGCGGATCGTCTCTACACGCGCACTGTAAAACCAGTTTTGATTGTTACTAGAATTCGGCCGGCATTTCCTAAAGGACGCCGGCCGTTTTCGTTGGCCATTACCGTTCCGACAACGCCAGTCTGACACCCAAGACGCCAAACGCGCCTGCAAAGGAGCGTCGCAGCCACAACAAAACTTGTGGTTTCGAAATGACATAGCGCCGGGTCGCTGAGGCAAAGGCGCCATAGACCACAAACACCACGAAGGTCAGGGCCATGAAAGTGGCCCCCAACCCCAACATCGTGACAGTTGAATTGGACACCGTTACCGGTACGAATTGCGGTAAGAACGCCAGGAAAAACAGTGACAGCTTTGGGTTGAGGATGTTGACCAGGAAGCCATTCAACACAATCCGCCCGGCCGCAATCGGCTCCGACTTCTCAGACACCTCCAGCGCCCCGCCGGCGCGCAGCATGCTCCAGCCCATATAGAGCAGATAGGCCACGCCGAGATATTTGACGATCTGGAACGCCACCGCGCTGGTGTGCAGCAGCGCAGCCAGCCCGGCAACGCTGGCGACGATATGGGGGACGATGCCGAATGTGCAGCCAAGCGCGGCCAAAACGCTGGCCCGCCACCCCTTGCCCAGCCCGAAGGCCAGCGTATAGAGCACGCCTGTGCCCGGCACGATGATGACGATCAGCGAGGTCAGCAGAAATTCCGGCGACATTCCGGTGTCTCCCGTCTCAAGGGTAAAGTGTTTTAGGGACAAGGGCGTAGGATAAGATCAGGCTTCGATCGCGCATTCAACCCGGCAACGAGGAAACCGACAATGACCACCATCGCCGTGACCGCCGCCAGCGGCCATCTGGGCCGCGCCATCGTCAAGGCCCTGATCGCCAAGGTCGGCGCCGAGAACGTCATCGCGATCGCCCGAACGCCCGAGAAGGCGGCGGATCTGGGGGTGGAGGTCCGCCAGGGCGACTATACCGATCGAGCCGGTTTTGAGCGCGCACTAGAGGGCGTGGACGTCGTGCTGCTGGTTTCCGGCATGGATACCCCGGACAAACGCATCGGCCAGCATCGCAACGCGATCGAGGCCGCCAAAACCGCCGGGGTCGGAAAGATCGTCTACACCAGCGTGCAAGGCCCGGACGAGGGCACCGGCTTTTCGCCGGTCATTCAAAGCAACCGCCAGACGGAACAAGACGTGCGCGACAGTGGCTTGGCCTGGGTCATCGGCCGCAACGGCATCTATATCGAGCCGGACGTTGAGTATATCGGCACCTACAAGTCGGCCGGCGAGATCGCCAACTGCGCCGGAGTCGGCAAATGCGGTTACACCACCCGCGACGAACTGGCCTATGCTTACGCCCAGATGCTGACCAACGATGCCCATAACGGCCAGACCTATAACCTTCATGGGCAGGCCCTGACACAGGCGGAACTGGCAGACTATTTGAACCGCACGTTCGCCACATCGCTGACGTATCGCGCCATGAGCGTCGATGAGTACCGGCAGGAGCGCACCGACGAGCTAGGCGAGTTTCTGGGTACCATCATCGGCGGCATCTATGCTGGCATTCTTGCAGGGGCCTTCGACAACGAAAGCGACTATGCCCGAGCGGCCGGACGGGCGCACGTAACCTGGGAAGACTATTTTGCCGGCCTGGATTCGGCCACAGGCGCTACCGGCACATAACGCGCCGCCTTTACCGCGTAGTGGTTCTGCCGCCCCACTGTAGTATGAACGCTTGGCACCCCCGCACATCTCGACGACCGCAATCAGGAGAGCACCCGTGAGCAAGACGGCTCTATCCAAGTCCGCGCAATCAAACGGCCCCAAGCGCAGAACGCTCCTAAAGACCGCGCTGGGCGGCGGCGGCGCCCTTGCCAGTGCCCCGTTGGTTGCCGCGACATCGACCGCCGCCTCGGCCGAGGACGACAGCGTCATGGGCCCGCCGCGCCGGTTCGCCTGGGTGACCCATTCGATCGGCGAATGGAACCTCGCCATGGATGTCGCCTACAACGACTTCGCCGAGCAGTTCGGCTGGACATACCAGAAATACGGCATTCCGGGCGGCACCTACGACCTTGAAGGCAACATCAACCAGATCCGCCTCGCCGTCCGGTCCCAGCCGGACGTGCTGATCTCCACCATTGCCGCCTCGGCGATCGAGAACGCGCTGGTCGAGGCAGAAAATGCCGGCATCGTCGTCTTGGTGAACAACACCACCATCGGCGATATCACCGACGATCACGATTGGGGCTATATCGGCGCCGACGGGTACAGCCAAGGCCTGATCAGCGGCCGCCTGATGGGACAATATCTGATCGACAATGGCCGCAATGGCGGCGTGGTCAGCTTCGGCAACACCCAGCCGGGCCTGCCGACAATCGAAGAACGGCGGCGCGGCACGGAAGACGCGTTGAACCAGATCAATGACGATCAGGGCACCAGCTTCACCTTGCAGGAATTCGCCGACCAGTCCCACGATCTGGCGCAGTCGATCCCGCTCTATTCGGCCGTGCGCAACAGTCTGGGCGACAATCTGGCCGGCTTTGCCGTGTCAGGCTATGGCAGCATGATCGCTGCCTTCCGCATGCTGCAACAGGCCGGCGTGCCGCCCGGCCAGATCCCCGTTGGCGGCATGGATAGCGGCCCCGAAATCACCGAGGGCATCGATCTCGGCTACATCATCTACGCGGTCGAGCAGGAGCTGTACAACCAGGCCTATCTCGCCTGCTCGGTTGCCTGGTCGCGCCTCGAACGCAATGAGGTCCCGCCCAAGATCAACACCGGCACGGCCGTGGTGAACAAGGATAACCTCCAATTCTTCTCTGACCGCGCGGACATCGTGCTCGACCGCGCCAATGAACTAGGGCTGCGATACTAATGCCGCAGGTGAGAGAACAATCGTGACCGACCCAGCCCAACCGCAGCACGCCGCGTCACGCGGGCCGGGCCGCAGAACGTTCGTCAAGTCGGCGCTTGCCTCCAGTGGCGCCTTGGCCGGCTCGGCCCTGGTTGCCACGCCGCAGCCCGCCGCAGCCCAGGATCGATCCGTTTGGGGGCCGCCGCGCCGGCTAGCCTGGGTCACCCATTCCATCGGCGAATGGAACCTTGCCATGGATGTGGGGTACAACGACTTCGCCGAACAGGCAGGCTGGACCTACCAGAAATTCGGGATTCCCGGCGGCACTTACGATCTTGAGGGCCACATCACCCAGCTACGGCTGGCCATCCGAACCGAGCCGGATGTGCTGGTGGCCACCATCCCGAACCCAGCCATCGAGCCGGTGCTGGTCGAGGCCGAGAATCAAGGCATTGTCGTCATCGTCAACAACACGACGCTCGACGACATCACCGACCGGCACCCATGGGGCTATATCGGCCCCGACGGCTATGTGCAGGGGTTGGTCAGCGGTCGTCTGATGGGCCAGCACTTGATCGGCCAGGGGCGTGACGGCGGCGTTGTCAGTTTCGGCAGCACCGAACCCGGCCACCCGGTGATCGAGGCCCGCCGGCAGGGCACCGAAGATGCGCTGGCCGCCATCAACGACGCCGAGGGCACCAGCTTCGTCTTTCAACAATTCGCCGACCAGTCGCACGATCTGGCCCAATCGATCCCGCTCTATTCCGCCGTGCGCACCAGCCTCGGCGATGAATTGGCCGGCTTCGCGGTCTCCGGCTTCCCCAGCATGATCGCCGCCTTTCGCATGTTGCAGCAAGCCGGCGTGCCGCCCGGCCAGATCCCGGTGGGCGGCATGGACACCGGCCCTGAAATCACCGACGGCATCGATCTCGGCTACATCATCTATGCGGTCGAGCAGGAGCTTTACAACCAAGCGTATCTCGCCTGCTCGGTTGCTTGGTCGCGCCTCGAACGCAACGAAGTCCCGCCCAAGATCAACACCGGCACGGCGGTGGTGAACAAAGACAACCTCCAATTCTTCGCCGACCGCGCGGACATCGTGCTCGACCGGGCGAGTGCGTTGGGGCTCAGGTACTAGAGGACAAGACGCCATGCCCGCCAACGACATAAGACTGCTCGTCCGCGCCGACGATCTTGGCTCTAGCTGGGCGTCGAACATGGGGTGCCTGGAGGCGTGCACCAATGGTATTGTGCGCAGTGTCGAGGTGATGATGCCGTGCGCCTGGGTCGCCCATGCCGCCCGCCTTTTGCAGGATCATCCCGAGATCGATGTCGGCATTCACCTGACCTTGACCAGCGAGTGGGACGATGTGAAGTGGCGGCCGTTGACCCAAGCGCCGAGTTTGATCGATGGTCACGGCAATTTTCTCCCTTTGCTGATACCGAGGGACGACTGTGACCGGCCCGACCTTCAAAGCAGCGCCTGGAAGATCGACGATATCGCCGCCGAGTTCCGCGCCCAGATCGAACTCGGCAAATCTCTGTTCCCCAGGGCCAGCCATATCAGCAGCCACATGACCCGGCACTTTAGGGATTTCGATAGCGCGGTAGGAGATCTGGTCGGCGATCTGTGCGCCGAATTCGACCTCAAAGACGACCCGTTGGGCGACACGGTGCCGATGGTCCCGCTCTATCCCAAATTCCCGCGCGATCCAGCAGCGCGAGAGCAAAGCCTGATCGACAGCCTCGGCTCACTTCAGCCCGGCACCTACATTTTCGTCGATCACCCCGCCGTCAAGTCCGCCGAGTTGCGCGCCACGGGGCACGAGGGCTACCGGGACGTCGAGGACGACCGCGCCTCATGCCTGGAAGTCCTCACAAGCAAGCGGGTCAAAGCCGTCGTTCAGGAACTTGGGATCGAGCTGATCGATTATCGGTCATTATAGATTTCGGCCAGGCCCATCTTCTTGAGGCCTACACCCCGGTGACCGCCGCCTGACGTTCGCCGGCCTAACGCAGGTGCTGGCCGAACTGATAGCTGCCGCTGTGCAGCACGCCGGGGCCCTTATAGGCGTAGACCGGAATTCCCGACTGCCTGGCCCTCAGGCAAAAGCTAACATCCTCGCTGCGCGCGATCCCGTCGCCCAACTGCAGGCGCGAGAAGAAGCCCCAGATCTCAGCCCTATCCTGCGGCGTCCGGAAACGCTCCTTGGTCACCTGGCCGCACTCGATCATCCGCATCAGCGCCGGCCGGCGGATCAGCAAGGCCCCCGAGCCGATCCATTCCACTTCGGTGAGGTCTAAATCGGCAGCGATGTCAGGGTCCGGCCCGACCAGCGGATTGGCGGCCTCGGCTGCCTCGCGCGTGCCCATTCCCGCGCGGATCTTCTCGGCAAATCCCTCCATCGAAAGCGCGCGCTGCGGGTAGTAGCAGCCGACGATGCCTCGCTGTACGCCCAGTATCCGCTTGAACACCCGCCGGTCGAGGAAGATGTCGTCGTCCAGCATCAACAACGCCTGCCCGTCGCCCTGAAGAAAGTGCGAGGCCATCATATTGCGCGCATCCTCAACCAGCGCGCCGGTGAACTGCAGAAAGCTTGTCTCGATCCCAAGCGCGGCACACTCCTGCAGGATGCCGACCAGCCCTTGGACATATTCAATCCGCACATCGCCCCTGGCCGAGACCGTTCCGATACACAGCTTCACGCCAGCCCCCTGTTTGAAACCATATTCGGACCATACCGTATCCGCCCTCGCATTCCGTATAGTGTATCAAGACAAATCTTCCCGGAGCGCGCGATCTGGAATCAGGCCCTTTCGCCTCACCCCGCCGGATGTATTGAGCCGTCCGGCCGCTGGCGCTACAAGGCTTGATGGCAGCAACACCGTCCCGCGAGTCGGATCTATACCCCGCGATCAAAACCCTGCTCGAGGGCCAGGGCTACACGGTGAAGTCCGAAATCGGGGCGGCGGATGTCGTTGCCGTTCGCGGAGATGGCGGCGACGGCCAGGCGGACGACCCGGTCATCGTCGAACTCAAACTCGGTTTCTCGCTGTCACTGTTCCACCAGGCCATCGCCCGGCAGGCGATCACCGACGCGGTCTATATCGCGGTGCCGCGCGGCGCGGGGCGTACCTTCGCCGGCGCGCTGAAAAGCAATATCGCGCTCAGCCGCCGCCTTGGTCTGGGCCTGATCACGGTCCGGCTGTCTGACGGCTTTACCGAAATCCATCTCGACCCCGCCCCCTACCGGCCGCGCCGCTCGCAAAGGCGCCGCACAAGGCTGCTGCAAGAGTTCGCAAGACGCGTCGGCGACCCCAATCAGGGCGGCGCAACGAGGGTCCGCCTCATCACTGCCTATCGCCAAGATGCCCTCAAATGCCTGTGGCACCTCCACGCCAACGGCCCTTCAAGGGCGGCCGAGGTGGCGCGGGCGACGGCGGTAGAACGGGCCAGACGACTGATGGCCGATGACCATTACGGCTGGTTCGAACGGGTCGACCGCGGTGTTTATGCGGTAACGCCCAAAGGCACCGAGGCTCTGTCGATCTACGACAAAGAACTGCGTCAGATCAGAGACCTTAGTCCTTAACTTCGCGCCTCCCGGCGCCGCGTCCCCATCAGGTTCAGAATTTTCACCTTGAACAAAGCGCCAGACGCGCCATCTCTCCAAACTGACTATACAGTCACTTTGGGTGTTCGTTCGAGAAATGGCACTTTCGAAACCAGCCCGACAACTCCGCGGCAGTGCCCATGCGCCGGCGGAACAAAGACGATCGGAGCTTTTGGTCGCCGCGATGGCCTGCTTTGGGCGGGCCGGCTACCAGGCAACGACGATCGACCGGATCGCGGCCGAGGCGGGCTTGTCCAAGGGCTCGGTCTACCGGTTCTTCGCTAGTAAGGACGATGTGCTGCTGGCGATCTTGGATCTCTATGAGCAAGAGCTGAACGCAAAACTCACCGCTATCTTTGCCGCCACCAACGACCCGCTCGATCGAATTCGCCGCAGCCTTCGGATTGCGCTGGCCTACATCTCAGACCGGTCGGAATTGGATCGGGTCTGGTCGGAATTCCAACAGCACCCAGAAGCGCGAGACCGGATCGCCGATGTTTATGGCGCCACTCGGCAAACAATTGAGGGGCAGATCCAGGCGGGTATCGATGCCGGCCTTCTTGCCGACCAGCCGGTCCAGGCGACGGCGGACATGATCATGGCCCTTCACGATGGCCTTTTGGTCCTCGGGCAAGTCGAGCCCGGCTTTGATCTGCTCAAGCGGTTTGATGCCGCCTGGCCGGTCATCGAACGGGCCCTGGCCCACCGCTAGCAAACCGCGCGTTCGGCGTCACCACCCCCACCCAACCGCTCCAGAGCACCACAATGAAACTTCAAGGCCGCCTATCGATCGGCACCCTTTTCCGCGCCTTTTGGGGCCGGATCTCGGTTACCTGGGCATTGACGATCGTCGAAACGACGATGTTCGCCCTGCTGCCCTTGCTGATTGGCTACTCCATCGACGGCTTGCTGAATGGGGATTGGACCTCGTTCAGCCAGTTTCTGGGCGTCCTGGCCGCCCTGCTGGTCGTCTCGACGGGGCGCCGGGTCTATGACACGCGGGCCTACGGCACTATGCGTGTCGAACTGGGCAAGGCCCAGGCGGCGCGATCGGGGGCTGAGCAGGTGTCCGTAACCAACGCCCGCGTCCTTATGGGACGCGAGTTGGTGGACTTTCTGGAAGAGCAAGCGCCGGAAACCATGACCGCGCTGATCCAGGTGGTCGCATCGGTGGTCATCCTGCTGTCGTTCCACGGAACGCTGGCGCTATCGGCTGGCACGGCGACAGTCGCGATCCTGGTCATCTACGGGCTGTTCGCCGGCTGGTTCTTTCGCCTGAACGCGGGCCTCAATGAGCGGGCCGAGCGGCAAATCACGGCCCTGGAAAGCCGCAACAGCCGCAAGATCGGCGCCCACCTTTTGGGGCTGCGCCGGCAGGAGGTGCGCATCTCCGACCTGGAGAGCCTCGTCTACGGCCTGATCTTCGCCGTCCTGCTGGCGATGCTTGCGTTCAACCTATGGTTTGCTGCCACAGAGAGCGGCGCAACGCCAGGCCAGATCTTCTCAATCGTCACCTATTCATACGAATTCGTCCAAGCCGCGGTGAC